>CAMKEH010000010.1 GCA_946411515.1 uncultured Clostridium sp. | reverse complement strand
CATTTGTGTGATTTTTTGTACTTTTTTGAGAATTTTTTCCCCAACTTTTCCCCAAGAATTTTTAACAAATACTGGAAGTAAAAATGGGAAACCTGAAAATAAAATTTGGAGGTTTTTGATTATGAAAGAAATAACTTATCACAAAGAAGGAGATTATTTAATTCCTGATTTAGCATTAAAAAATCAAGAAAATGTTGTTTTAGGCAAATATGGTAGAGCTAGATTAAAATATATTAAAGAAAATAAAAGAGGGTTATATACTGAATTGATGATGAATGGTGCTCTATCTAGTTACCTAAAAGGTATTGATGAAAGATGTAATCACATAGTAAATATAACAGTCAGAGAAATGGCTAAAGAAAACAATGTTAATGAAGAACTAAAAAGAACAAATCAGATAAAATGGGTTGGACTAATGAACAACTTTAAAAACTCTGCTGAAGAAATTGTTTTTAATGAAATTATATATGTGTAGGAGGAATTGAATATGATAAATTTTAGAGAAGTAAATGAAGATGATATATTAAAAGAATGGTTAGAATTTAGAGAGGAAACTGCATTTTGTGAAATGACTCCACAAGATAAAAAATACTGCATATATTTTGAAGAAATAGCAGAGAAAATACTTAAAAATGTCCCCAATAACAATAAGAAATATGTTAAGAAACAACTGGATCAACTTGATAAGAATTTCATGGACTACTTATATTATTGGAACGAAAAATACTATAGAAATGGATTTGTGGATGGAAGTCAACTAGTTATGGGATGTTTTGAGGAATAGTTAAAGGCGAGATTAATTCTCGCCTGAAATTTTTATTTTTTTAAAATCAATTTTGCATATAAAATTATAATAATATACCATATAAGTACATAAAAACTCTGCTTCGTTTTTTTCCATAATTGTATTAGCATGTGCATATGTCTTATTATTTCTTGCATCATCAAAATCTTTCATTATCTTTTTAGTTGCAGATAAAATACTAAATGTTGTCGATTCTTTAAATACATTATTGACACGTAAAATATTATTTAATTCTCCTGATATGGTATCCAGAGTTTCTCCTTTTAAATCCTTCTTTATTGATTTGAAGATTGCTTCGTATTTATATTTTAATAAGGTATGTAATCTATCAATTGCAAATTCATATTGACCTTTATAAATTTTATCTTTTATTTCTTTTAAAAGTATTCTCTCTTCATTTTTATTTTTTATTGTATTTTCATTTATTTCTATATTTTTTTCGTATTTCTTAAGATCATTTATTATCTTCTTCATATTTTTAATATGTGTAGTTAAAAGAAATTTTCTCCTTGTTCCATAGTCTAAGAGTTCTTCTAATAACAGTTTTACTTTTGAGTTTTCTTCAATTGTTAAAAATTCTCTTAATCTTTTTTCCTTTGATGTTCCATTTATTTTATACTTTTTATCATCAATATTGCATCCTGTTGCCCCATTAACAAATTCTCTAAAGGTTAAATCATTAAAATCCCATACATACCCAGGTCCCTTTTTTGTTTTCTTTCTTATATATCTTATTAATTCTTGTATATCTGCTTGCTTTAAATCTGACATTTTATACTCCTTCTATTTCAAATAATACTCTATCATTTTTATATACTGATCTTGTGCATTTAAGCACGTATCAGTCAAATAACCTTTTTCACTTTTGTATTCTTTTAATCCTCTATAATAGAATAATTTATCTGCATCTTGTATAATAAATGGAATAATATTATTTTTTAAGCATTCTTTAAACATAATAATTCTTCCTATTCTACCATTACCATCTTGAAATGGATGTATACTCTCAAATCTGTAATGAAATTCTATTATTTCTTTTGCCGTTACTTGTTTAAGTGAATTATACCAATCCATTAATTTTGACATTTCCTTTTCAACATTATTTGGTGGTGTTGTTTTAATACCATTTCCTATTGTATTGGCTCTTTGTTTATATTCTCCAACATTAAACCATTCAACTCTACTATCAGAAGTACCATCTTTTAAAATCTTATGAAATTCTTTAATCATCTTTTCTGTTAATTTTTTATCTGCTACATCTAACATATAATCAACTAATTTAAAGTGATTAGCTGTTTCTAATATATCATCTACTTTAGCAACTGTATCACCTTCAAATAAAATAGTATTTGTTTCGAAAATATATCTAGTTTGGTCTTCTGTTAAGGTGCTTCCTTCAATATGATTTGTATTATATGCAAACGAAACCTGAGTTCGATGATATAAATTTCCTTTTAATTTCATTTCTTTTTGTTCTCTAAGTATATCTAATACATTTATTTTTGAAATATCAAACTTATCCCCTTCATCATTTAGTAACTCATCAATTGATATTTCAAACAATCCAGCTAATCTTTTTAAAGATTCAATATTAGGTTCTAAAGCACCTGACTCATATTTTGAGACTGTCGCTGGACTTACATCTAATATATCCGCAATTTCGTTTTGAGTCATCTTTTTGTTTTCTCTATATAATTTAATTTTATCTCCTAACATAATAAAAACTCTCCTTTCTGAATCTAATATTATTATATCATATTATTTCCAAAAAAGAAAGTTTTATTTTGTATTTTAATATTTTATTTCTATTTAAGAATATTTTGAAACAATTGTATAATTAACTTTTTCTAAATACATCAATTAATTTTCCATCTTCTGTTTTCCATGTTAACCATCCATTATTAGCATTTCCTAATACAACCCATCCAGCTGTACTTGGGGAATTGCATATAACATCTTCCATTAAAATATTATTCTCTATTTTAGCATTTTTTCTGCTTTCTGGTATCCAGTCTTTGTTACAAGGTAAGCATTGACTACCTTTTATTACAATAAATTTTCCATTTTCAACTCTCATTGAAGCTTTAATATTTTTATCAGATATATAATAAGTTCCATCAGGTATTAACATTTTGTTAGCTTTAACCATATTTCTTTGAACTTCATCGGTAGCTGTATTAAATACTTCTTCTTTGCTAATAGATTTTGGAAATACCTGCTTTCCTTCTAGAGAAGAAAGTAGCTGTACAACTAATTCTATATCAACAGCAAATAATTCGGTATTTGGTACATTACTTTTACTAAATATTTCATGTATTAATGTTTCTTTTTCATCATAATCTTCAACTTCTATTGCAAATCTTCTCTTAAGCCCAACTACATTAACATATCCATTTCTTTCTAAATTGTACATACGTTGTTCAAAATTTTCAGTTCCTGTTTTTCCTATTTTTACTAAACCAGGAACTATTGTTGTCATACAATAAATAATTCCCTTAGCCATTTTCATCCTCCTTATCAGTTATTTTATATTCTTCACTATCTTCTGCGACTTTCAATTCTGTATTTGAGTCTTCTTCGCTTCTCTCACTGTATTTTATTGTATTATCACTATTTAAAATTCTATAAATAACATTTCCTAACGATTTCATTATAGCGTTGTAAAACTCTTTGCTCTCAAATAATTTTTTATAAGAAGTTGCACTTTCTTTATATGCTTTACTTGTCTTTTCACTAAATACTTTAGGAAATACTGATTTAACAAACATATCTTCATTATTAGCTTTAGCAGATTTTTTAACTTCTTCATCCTTGATAATTATGTCCATTATATTTCTAACAAGTAAATTGTCAGCTTCTGTAAATTGTCCTGCATATAAATCATTTACTTTCTTTATAATTTCTTCTAAATATCTTTGTTCTGGTAAAATAGCTATTGGTATTCCAGAACCTTGAGGTTGTATTAAACCTTCTGATTCATCTGTTTTTCTTAAAGAAACGCTTCCATTAAAAGTTTGCTTTAAATTATAGAATGTAAGTTTAAGCTTTCCTTCTAAATCAATAGCTTCTATTTTGTTTTTAGGTAATAACTTTTCTACATACCTTAAATACATATATGTTTTATGAAGTTCTTCATCACCTAAAAATGTTATTTGAGTTATATATGAATAGAATTTATTAAAACTTATAACTTGCTTTCTAAAGCTTTCTCTATCTTCTATGTCTAATTTATTATATAAATCTACAGTTTCTTTTACACAACTTGTTAATCTTCCAAAGTCATTCTCATTTTGTTTTCCATCTTTTAAATATATCTTACAGAATTTTTCAATGTTTTCATCATATATCAATCCATAGCTTTTTATCATATTTAATTTATCATATATAACATTTGGATCTGTTTCATATTCTAATACAGTCACATCATAAAATGGTTTAAATGCTTCTTGTATGTCTGATGCTTCATTTACAAAGTCTATTACTAATGTATCATCTTTTCCATTATATGTTCTATTTAATCTTGATAAAGTTTGTACTGCTTTTATTCCTTTTAACTTTTTATCTACAAACATTGTATGTAATAAAGGTTCATCAAATCCTGTTTGATATTTTTCTGCAACAACTAATACATTAAATTCATCTCCATGGAAGTATTCTTTAGTTTGTGATTCAGATATTTTTCTACCACTTTTAGTTTTATTCATATTGCTTTCAGTAAATGTTTCTTCTCCATCTTTAACTTCTCCAGAAAAAGCTACTAAAACATCTAAATCGTCATATCCCTTTTCTTGAATATATCTTTTCATTTCAAAGAAATATCTTACTGCATGTAATCTTGAAGCAGTTACTAACATTGCTTTACCTTTGCCATTAATTTTGTTTTTGGTTACATTTCTAAATTGTTCTACAATAATTTGTGTCTTTTGTGAAATATTTATTTCGTGTAGACTCTCAAATTTCTTTATAATTCTTGTTGCATAATTTTCTGGTACTTCTGGATTGTCTGGAGTTTTCTTTGCAATTTGATAAATAGTTTTGTATGTCATATAGTTTGCTAGAACATCTAATATAAATCCTTCTTCTATAGCTTGTCTCATACTATATACATGATACGGCATAAATGTACCATTTTCTTGTTTTGTTCCAAATAGCTCTAAAGTTTTAGCTTTAGGTGTAGCAGTAAAAGCAAAGAATGAAATATTATCTTGATGTCCATGCGTTGCCAACTCTTCAACTAATTTATCTTCATAATCCTTTTCATTTTCTTCTTCCTGTGCTTCCATCTCTGCATATTTCTTTAATGCTTCATCTCTATCTGCTAAAGCAATTTTAAGTTTCTTTGCTGAATTTCCTGTTTGACTTGAATGAGCTTCATCAACTATAACTGCAAACTTTTTTCCACTAACATCATCAACTTCCTTATATATTACAGGGAATTTTTGAAGTGTAGTTATAATTATTCTTTTTCCGTCATCTATTGCTTCTTTTAAATCTTTTGATGTTTTCTCATCATCTATTTTTACTACAACACCCTTTTGATGTTCAAATTGGTATATAGTTTCTTGTAATTGTTTATCTAATACTTTTCTATCTGTTACAACAATTATAGAATTAAATACAGCATTATTATTCCTATCGTGTAATCCTGATAATCTATGTGCAAGCCAAGCTATACTATTTGATTTCCCTGAACCAGCACTATGTTGAATTAAATAATTATGTCCTACCCCACAATCTCTTACATTCCATATTAGTTTTCTAACAACATCTAATTGATGAAATCTTGGGAATATTATATTTTGTTTTTCTTTTTTTATTTCTTTTCCATTTTTATGTTCTATTTCTTCTTTTACTTGTAAATGTACAAATTTGTGAAGTATTTCCATTAAAGAATCTTTTTTTAATACGTTCTTCCATAGATAATCAGTAGTATAACCATTTTCATTTGTTGGATTTCCTGCTCCTCCAACATTACCTGCTCCATTAGAACCTTGATTAAATGGTAAATAATATGTATTCTTTCCAGCAAGTTTCGTTGTATATTTTACATCATAATGATCTACTGCAAAATAAACTATTATCCTACTATTAAATCTAAAGATTAATTCTCTAGGATCTCTATCATACATAAATTGCTTTTGTGCATTTTCTGAATTTTGTCCAGTTATTTGATTTTTAAGTTCTAAAGCAACAACAGGAATTCCATTTAATAATAAAACAATATCTATAGAATTTTCATTTTGAGTAGAATATTTTAATTGTCTTGTTTCATTTAATATGTTTTTATTAAATAAATCCATATCTTCTGGATTAAGATTTGTTTCTGGCATAAAATATGCTAATTTGAATTTAAAAGTACCTGCACCTGTATATTTAATTCCATTTCTTATAACATCAATTATTCCCCTTGTTACTACTTCATCATTAAATCTCTTTATAAATCTTGATTCATAGTCATCAGGAAAAGCTTTTTTGAATTTATCCCATTCATTCTTTTGTGTATTCTCAATAAAAGCAAATAAATCTTTTTTGTTTAATGCACATTCTCTATCAAAATCTTGTGGATTACCTTTTATATATCCACCATCAGATGATAAAAGATAAGTTTCTATATCTTGTTCAAATCTTCTTTCATTTTCTTCCATAACTAATTCTCCTTAATTATTGTAAGATTTCCATATCCTTTTGGCGTTAATTCTATTTCTTTCATTTCTTTTAATACATCTAACCATTTTTGTTCATTAAATCTTTTCTTAGTATCATTCCAATTTTCTCTTACATCTTTAACAATTTTAATATCTGTAACGTCTTCTTTTTTTATAAGAAAATCATTCCATGAAGCATATAATGTTGCTACCATCTCTGATTTATCAGTTGAGTAGTTCTTTACTTTTTCAATTATACTTTCAATTTGATTATCATAATCAGAATAATATTTATCATAATACTTACTATATTTACTAAAATCAGAAAGAATTTCATATTCTATATGTTTTTTTACTTTATTTACTTTAATCCATTTGTTTTTATTGCTTATAACTGATTCACATTTATATATTGATTCAGATAACGGTCCAGCAGCTTCTCTTACATAATTATTATTAAAATCAAATCCAATATCCTTTTCTATTAAATATAATGTTTTTTCAGCTTTTACTCTTCCTAAATTATAATTATTCAATCTTTCAATGACTTTACAAAGTAATATCGCTTGTGCGAAAATATTATCCTTACAATTAATCTTTATTCCTTTTGAATTAGATTCGATCCTAGTATTATTTTCAAGTTTCTTCTTGCCAGTTACATATTCATATATAAGTGATTTTTTATACTGTTCTAGATTTTCTATTAGTTTTTCCTTATTAAATATTAACTTATCTATTTCACTGCATTTTATATCCAAATACTTTGAAATTTCTTTCTGTTCATTAATTGGTGGATTTGGTACTATAAAATTTAAAAATTTATCAGTTTGAAGTCTCCATCTTCCTAAATTACTTACTCCCTGTCCCAAGTCATAAAATATTCTTCCCATATAACACATTTGCATTAAATACAAATAATACTTAGAATCATAATTTTCTCCATCTATAAATTTGAACACTCTATAATCGGGACTTGTAACACCATTATATTTTGAAATATCCACCCAGCCCGTTAATAAGTCCATATGATTCATAGCAAAATCTCCAACTTCTACCAATTGATAATTAGAATAGTTAGCAGCCAATTGTCCTTCATTTTTAGATACATCTTTTATCTTTATTCCATTTTGAGTAATTGAAAGAATACTATATCCTTCTCTTCTAGCTATTTCTTTTTTTATTTTAAAAATATACTTGATTTTTTTAGCAGTCCAATGACTGGGTATTTTTTCAATATGAAGATTACCCGTTTCCTTAAATTCTATATTTTTTTTAACTCCTTTTGTGATTTTATCAAAAATAATAGAATATTTTATTTTCTTATAATCATCTATTGTATCTTTTGTTTTTTGTATTATATTATCAATTTTAAATATTCTTTCATCTAAAAATTCAACTATTTTTTTCTGACTTAATTCATCGTCTATTATTTCAACTTTGTAATTCTTAAGATCCTCAGCTAATAATGAAACTTGGTTTGTTGCACCTATTGACATATTTTCAAATTCAGTTTGATTACTTTTTAAAACATAATATAAATATTTATTTTGTTTTTTTGGTCTTAAAATATATGGTATTCCATCTGTTAATATTTTTTTATTTAAAATGTCGAAAAATCCAACTCTTCCACATGTTCCACCACCTAATGAATTTATAATGATATCTCCAAATTTTAGAAATTCTTCTTCCTTTCTACTGTTCCAAAATTGATTATTTGTATATTTGCAACCAATAAATGACATTTTCCCTTCTTTAGTATTATTTCTTTGTCCAAATACAATATTTTCATTTTCTTCTTCTACATATTGTGGATTTGTTCCTTTTAAGATATCTTTAAAAAGATATTTTATTTTAATTTTTTCCATATTATTTATCCTCCTCAAATAGTTTTTTTAGAGAATCCATAATATCAGTCTCGTTTTTTCTTATTCTTTCTAAAATATCTTCTGATTTTTCTGGTGCTACATATTTATAAAAATATCTTGTAAATGGTATTTCATATCCAATCTGTATTTTCTTTTTATCTATCCATGCATCTTTATTGTAAGGTAGTACTTCTCTTTCAAAGTATTCTTCAATATTCTCTTTTAAAGGAACATTTTCATAATCTCTTTTATTACTATCTGCTTTTAAATTGCCTTTTTTATCTTTTACTATATCTTGATTGTCATCTAATTCGGGAGATTCAACTGTTATTCTGTTATATCCAAAATCTTCATTATCAAAAATTTTACTTTCAACAGTTTTGTCATTAACTTTATATTCCTTATTTGAAAATTCATCATACGCTTTTAAAATTAGATTTCTAGAATCTTCATCTAAGTCTTTTCTTTTATTTCCAATATTCTTTCTTCTGTATATGTAACAATTAGAAGCATCTATTAATTGTACTTTACCTTCTCTTATTGTTCCTTCTTTGCCTTTATTTATTATCCAAATATATGTAGGAATACCTGTATTATAGAAAAGATCTGTTGGTAGCTGAACTATAGCCTCTAGCCAATCATTTTCTATAATATATTTTCTTATTTCAGATTCTCCTGACCCTGCAGCTCCACTAAATAGTGGTGAACCATTTTGAATTATTGCCATCTTTCCATCATCTTTTAATTTTGCAATACCATTTAGAGTAAATAACATTTGCCCATCTGATATTTTAGGGGTACCTACTGGAAATCTACCATTTACACCTTTATCAGCTTCGTTTTCAACTGCTTTCTTTTGTTTTTTCCAATCTATACCAAAAGGTGGGTTTGAAATAATATAGTCAAAAGTATAGCCTTTAAATTTATCATCGTCTAATGTATCTCCTTGTTTGAAGTTATCTGCATCTCCACCTTTAATAAGCATGTCTGCCTTTGCTATTGCATAAGTTTCAGGATTTAATTCTTGTCCATAACAGTCTACTTTAACTTTCTTATTTAATTGATGTAATCTATCGGTCATGCAAGCAAGCATTTGTGATGTCCCCATAGCCATATCATATATTGTTTTTACTTTGTCATCATTTATTAAAATATCTCTTTCTTCGGCAACTAATAAATCTGTCATTAAATAAATAATATCTCTTGCAGTGAAATGTGCTCCTGCTTCTTCATCATAGCTTTCAGAAAATTTTCTAACTAATTCCTCAAAAATATATCCCATATCTTCAGTCTTAACTTCATCAAGTCCCATATATGCTTTTTTAGTATTAAATTCTTCAATCACTATATAAAGTAATCTGTTGTCTGCCATTGTTTTAACTTCATTTTCAAATTTAAAATTACTTAAAATATCTTGAACATTATCAGAAAAACCACTTAAATAGTTTTTAAAATTACTTTCTATATTGTCTGGATCTGATAATAGCTTTTCAAAGTCATATTTACTTGTATTATAAAAACTATATCCTGAGGCTTCTTTTAAGAAAGGTTCATTAACAGCTAATTTTTTTACTTCTTCATATTTTTTTAAAACTGCTTCTTTAGTAGGTTTTAATATATCATCAAATCTTTTTAACACTGTCATTGGTAATATTACTTTACCATATTCATGTGGTTTATATACTCCTACTAATTTTGTGGCTACTTCCCATATTAAATTTGCTTTTGCTTGTATTTTTGTACTCATTTTATTATATTCTCCTTTTTCAAAAAATCTCTTACCTTATTCCATTCTTTTTCATTATCTAAAATACCATTATATATATCTGCTGGAATATCATTTTTTTCCTTTGCAATATTATCTAAAAAGTTGTTTTTTTCTTTTTCCTGCTCATAAAAGATATCCGCTATTTTAATTTGCAGTTTTTTGCTCGGATCTCTTTCTCCTCTGGTTAATTGACCTACATATACCGAAGAAACTCCAATCATTTTTGCAAATTTATTTTTACTAATATTATTCAGTTTCAATTTTTTATTTAAAATTGTTTTAAACTTGCTCATTTGTATAACCTTTCATATATAAACTATAAGCTTATAGTTTATATATCATATAGCTGATATTTTGGGAATAATTATGACAAAAATGTAACAAAAATTTAATATTTTTGTAATATAAAACTGATAAATTTCTCTACCAGTTTTATCTATCATACCTTCTCGTCTTTTTCTTTTGTACTTTTTCTTGTTCTTTTTCCTCTACTTGTCTAATTTGTTCCTTCATTTTAACTGCATTATCTACAACTTCATCACACATCTTTATTTCTTTTTTTACTTTTTTAAGTTCTTCTGTTACTTGTATTATCTGTTTTGTAATTTGGTCTTTTTCACTCTCATTCTCTATATTTCCTCTTTTATAATACAATCTATTTCTAGTATTTAATATTTCTTGCTTTTCTCGTAATTTCTTATCCTTTAAGTCATCAACATTTTGTGCTATCTCTAATTTATACTTGCATAAAAATCTTATTAGCTCTGAATAATGATCCATTTTTGCAATATCTTTTCGCATTTCTTCTGTTAGTTTATGTGGCACATTATTCTTTTTATAAAGTCCTAATAAATGTTTATAGTAATAATACAATGCAATTATTCCTTTTGGTTTGTATGCTTTCTTAAAAATGCTTTTTGTCCCATAAAATTTAATTCTCATTGTTTTATATGGATATATTTTATCTTCAGTAACAAAATCATTTGCAAGTATTCGTTGCCTAATGCTTTCTACTGAATACTCTTCTCCAAATGCTCTTTCAACTCTTATATTTCTTTTATGAGGTTCTTTTCTAATTGACAATTTATCAGCTCTGTAATAATAATTATATCCCATTGAAATTAATATCCTGTGAAAATCTTTGCTTGTATAAGAATGTTTTATAGCATAATCTAAATCTTCTTTTGCAAATTTATAATAATCTGAATTTTGCAAAGACTTTTGATAAAAATTATTATAGTTGATTCCTGACTTACAAGTTTTTTCTTCTAAAACATTTAGCCCATATTCTTCACAAAGTTCATCTGATGTTTTTCTTAATATTGCTGTATTAACATGATTACTATAATACTTTAGTCCATCTTTAAATGAAACAGAGTTCACTACAAAATGATTATGAAGATGCTCTGTATTCAAATGTGTTGTTACTATAACTTGAAATCTTTCTCCCCATATCTCGTTTGCAAGTTTTACTCCAACTTCATGAGCCATCTCTGGTGTAATTTCTCCTGCGGCAAAAGATTGCTCTGCATGAAAAGCAAGTATACCATTTTCTTTTCCATATAACTTTTTTACAAGTTGCATTTGCTCCACTGCTTTATTAACATCACAATTAATTCCTGTTGCATAAAATTGTTTTTCAGTTTTATCTGCATTTGTTGCATACATTACCACCTGTCTTATATCACCATATTTATCAAATCCATTTTCTAAATAATCGTTCTTCGTTTTCTTTTTGTCTTTTGCATAATCAACTACATGATCTAGTCTCTTTTCTATCTTCCAAATTTTTGTTGTTGCCATCTTATCACCTCCATTCATTTTTATAAAAAGGGGATTGGGGAATTTCCCCATTTGAGAATTTCGAGCTGGCGAAATTCAATGCTTGCTAGGACAATACATCTACATTATTTGTACCTATTTTTGTACTTTTTCTCTCACTTTTAATGCATCTTTTATTCATTTTTTGTACCTTATTTAAGAAAAATACTTGGACTTAAATAGCAAGTCCAAGTACTCTTTTTTTACTAATCAATGTCTAAATTTCTTAATGTTCTATGCAATATAAGTTCATATCTTGGGTTCCTAATCAGACATGGAACTGTTTTATATCTTAAACATCTTGCTGCAATAAAAGTAATAGGATTTGACTTTAATAAATATCTATTACCTCTCTTTATAACCTCAAAAGGTTCTGTTATTCCTTCAGCTTTAATTCTTCTTTTTGCTAACACATAATCCCTTACATCGAATCCATTTCTTGGTATTAATCTATGTGCCTCAATATCTTTTGTTTCAATTAATTTATATCCTTCATATACTTTTCTCATAATTTGTTCCTCTCTTTCTATTTACTTTTTTTAATTTTTATATTAAAATATTATTAACTTGATAGGGTTAGTATTTTTAGTTTTGCCGACTTATACTAACTCTTTTTTCATACTTTTTAGTGTTATTCCATAACACATTTGATACAATTTTGAGATTGTTGCATCTACTAAATCTTGGTCATTACTATAACTAAATCTATCAATTAATCCTTCCTTATTAAACCTAGTTGTTATAATAATTGGTAATCCATTTTCACATCTATTTTGAATAATTGTGTATAGTTTTCCTAGTGCCCAACTGCTTATTCTTTCTGTTCCTAAATCATCAATTATTATCATATCTACATTGGAATATAGTTCAATTAATTCATTTTCAGACTTAGTATTATCTCTAAATGTTTCCTTTATCATATCCAATAAAGTTGTTAATCTACCCATTAAAACTATCTTATCAGCTTCAATTAATCTATTTGCAATAGCACCTGCTAAATGTGTTTTTCCAACTCCTGACTTGCCCGTTATTATCAGTCCATTGGCTTGTATATTTGCTTTATTTTTGCTTGTAAAGTCTCTTGCAACTTTTACTGCATATTGATTATTTTGATCTGAATAGAAATTTTCAAAGTTCAAATTTTGAATATTTCTTCTAACATAGTTTTCTTTATAAATTCTGTTTATAATGCTTCTAAATCTATTTCGTTTTTGTTCTTCATACTCTTTCTTGTCTTTTTCTTTCCAATACTCTTGAGCTTTATCGCAAGTACATCTTTTATAATCTATACAATCTGGAGATATATTTACATATAAATAATCAAATCCTATTGGCTCCAATTCTCGTCCACAGAATTCACATTTTTTATGTTTATTGTTAATAACTTCATTGTAATTTATATTCTCTAAACCCATTTTCATCCTCCTCTCTTCTTATCTCTTCTTTTCTTTCTTCTTTTGTCTTCTTTTCTATTCTTTTCTCTTCTTCCGCGTTACTTAACGTTACTGTAACGTTACTTTTTTCGCCTTCAGCTTTTAACTTTTCACGATATTTTCTTTGTCTTTGCCTGTTATTTTCTTGATAATTTTCATATTTATCAATACTTTGGTACTTCTCCCAATTTTTAATTAGAAATGTTTCACCTTCTTTTTTTAACATTCCTAACTCAAGGAATTCTTCCATTATTCTGCGTATCTTGTCCGAAGTTTTTCCCATGATCTTCGCACAATCTCCGTAGGTAATCGGTTTTTCTCCGATACCTAATCGTCCATCGTTACCACATTCAACCGCTATTGATAGTAATTGTATCCACACTCTAAAGTACAGGTCTCCATCTCTCTTCTTCAGAAGTAATTGAATCTTCCTATTATTAAAGATGTTTCTATCCACCTTAAACCATTGTACACCGTACATATCCTCCTTTCCTCGCTTTCCTATTAAATTAGTAATTTACAGATTCTTGTTCTTTTGAGCTTAAATATTCATCTAATACTTGAACTCTAAACAAGAATTTCCCACCAACTTTGGAGCATGGTATTTCTTTTCTTCTTACTAATTGATTAATTAACCAGTAAGATATTCCTAAATACTCTGCTGCTTCTTTCATTGTTAGTGTTGTCCTTTGTACTTTTTGTAATTCCATACAACCTCCTCCTTTCTTTAAGTAATTTAGGTTACTTGTCCTAGTTAACAAGCTTTATAAAGTTTTTCTTGTTAACTATTGTAATAATACCATGCGTTGTGGTAAAATTCCTATAGAATAATTTATTTTTTGAAGTTTTGTTAGCACTTTCAAAATTCACATTGCATTTATATTTTGTTAACAAAATGAGGAGGTTATATGAAAAAAGAAAATAGCATCATACTATCCTATAATGCTAACATTCACACTCATAAATTAAAGCGAATTGTTGGATATTATTATAAAGAATATGTTGAATTAAATGAAAAATTTGAAAACATGTCTGTAGATGAGTATTCAAAAATGATGATTAATAAAGGAGAAAATGCTAAAACAGAAAAGCAAAGAGATAAAATTTCTAAAGAATATGCTGAAAATATTAAAAAGTATTATACTTCTAACATTTCTCGCTCGACACTATCTTATAACGATCAAATTAATAGATTAGATGGATATATTGGCTTTAAATATGAAGAAATTGAAGAGCAATTTGAACTACCTTTATTAGATTTTATTAGTTATGATTTAAATAGTATTAATGAATACATCGTTTTTTTTATAAACTATTATGATTTAGTAATGGATAAACTAGATAAGGAAGATGCAGATTATATAAAACTAAATACTTTATACGAAGTAAATACTATTAGTACAATTGCTAAAAAATATTATGATAAAGTTGTAAATGAAGCTAAAAAAATGCAAACTATATTTAGGTTGTGTATAGATTTAGTTTATCAGTTAAATATTAATGACTACACAAAAAAACTATCTAAAGACTTAACTAGAGAGCAAAGGTTCTTTGTGTTTAATCAAACTAATAATAAACCTTTTAAAAATATATCTAATAATTATAAAGCTATAAATTCATTAGATTATACTTATGAATATGTTGATACAAGAATTCCAGAGCTTGTCATAGGTATAATTAAAGCTATGGATCCAAAAGGTGAAGAAATATCTCATGAATATAAATATGAAACAGATAATTTATATACTGCTTTTTATATTATGCTTTACGATATAATAAGTATAAACAATTGGTATGTAAAAATCTGTGGTAATTGTGGCAGATACTTTTTAACACCAAAAGCTACTATTTGTTATTGTGATAGGATTATAGATGGTGAAATTACATGTAAGGATATTGGAAGTAAAGAACAGCAAAAAAGAAAAATGAAAAATAATCCTGTATTAGCAAGATTTAGACAAATTCAACAAATAAAATGCACTTATTCTAACAGATATAAAGATGAGCCTTTCTATAAAAAAGACTACGAAGAATTTAATAAAAAAGGTAATGAGTTTAAGGCTAAACTAAAAAAAGGAAAAATAACCGAAGAAGAATTTGATAAATGGCTAGATACTCAAGACAAAACAAAGCAGGATTAACTCCTGCTTTGTTTGTTGTTCAATTTTTAATATTTCATTGTTTTTATTAATTCAATTGCTTCTTGATATTTTTTATTATCAAAGCCTTTTTCAAATACTGTTTGAATCTGATACTTTTTTAATTCATAAAAATTTCCATCATCTAAAATAATAAATTTATTTATATTTTGATGTTTTTCTAAATAATCTATCACTTCTGTTTCCCTATCTTTCTCAAGTGTTTCTGTTGCTCCTAATATTTCTATTCTTCTATCTAAACCTGATTCATATAATATTTCCATATAATTTAAACTTTTTCTCCATGAACTTATAACAACTATTTTAAATTCATTTTCTAAACAAAATTTATTTAAGTTTTCTATTGGTTCTTTTGCTTTAAAATTCCCTGTATAATTATTTATATCTAAATTCAAAACTCCATCAAAATCGAGAAAAACTATATTATTTAATTCTCCTGAAAAATAATTATTTCTACTCTTTTTTATTTGCTTCAATACTTTATCCAATTTACTTCTTTTAAACATTTTTATTCCCTTATTTTTATTTTATACTTCATTTTTATTTATTAACTTTCATTTTTATTCTTTACATATTTATAGACATTATTACCATCGATAATTATACAATCTTTTCTGTCTTCAAAAATATAGTTAGATAGTATATCATTATATGTTGAATATTGAATTGCAGCACCTTTGTTATTAGAAAGCCAAAAATGTATCATACCATCTTCAATTTTATTATAAAAAACTTCAATGCTTTTATCTTCTAATTGATTTAATATTATATTCTTCATCATTTCTATGCCAAAATCGTTTAATCTATCTTCAAATATACTTATTTTTTCAATTAGTCTTCTTTTATCATCTACAATTCTTAATGTTTCATTATATTTGTTTATAAAATCTATATTGTTAATTTCAACTATTTCTTTATTTATATCATATTCGGTTTTTGGAAAATACCATATCATAAATCTATTAGTACAATCATGGTATAAAAATCTATATTCTACACTAAAAGTTTTTTTGCATTTTGAACATGTATGTTCGAATAATTTTCCTGATTTAACTTTATCTCTAGTTTCTGGATTTACATCAACATTTATTGTATGCCAAATTGTAAAATTATCTTCAGTTTTACAATCTGGACATACTATTTTCATTCCTCTAGGCATACTCATTTCAATCACTCCTTCTAGTTGTTTGCTTTAAAATTATATACTGGCTTTATAACTCTTTCAACCTCAACTGTATCTCCTATATGATTTAATATTTCATCCAATGTTTTATATACAAATGGTGCTTCATCAATTGTAAATTCATTAACAGAAGTAGTATATATGTTTTCCATTGATTTTTTATAATCTTCCATAGAAATTCTTTCTTTAGCTTGTTTTCTTGACATGATTCTTCCTGCTCCATGTGGTGCTGAATTGTTCCAATCTTCATTTCCTTTACCATATCCTAAAATACAACCATCTTTCATATTTATTGGAATTATTAATTTTTCTCCTTTTTTAGCAGAAATTGCTCCTTTTCTTACAATATTGTCTTCAAAGGAAATGTAGTTATGAACTGATTCAAAACTATCATTAATATTAAATCCCATATATTCTGCAATTGTATTTGCAATTGTTTTTCTATTTAAAATAGCAAATTCCTGGCATAATTTCATATCATGTAAATACTTATCTCTTTCTTCTCCCTCTAAATATGCTAAATCTTTTGGAATGATATTTTTATCTTTTTCAAATTCTTTTTGCAATTCATTTAATGTACTTTGTATTTCCTTTTGTTTTCCTAATTCTTTATATGTTTTTATAACCTCTTGTTTTTTATTAATATAGTCAATATAGCCATGATTAATAATTTTATCAGCTAAATCTTGATATAATTCTGCAACTTGTGAACCTAAATTTCTTGATCCAGTATGTATTACTAAATATTTATTACCTTCATCATCTATATCAATTTCAATAAAATGATTTCCTCCACCTAATGAACCGACAGACTTTTCAATCCAACTATAATGTTTTAACTCATCATAACAGTATAATTGTTTGATATCAAATTCTGCAATTACTTTATCATTTACATTCATGCCACTTGGTATATTATCATTTATAAACTTGTCTAATTTTTCATAATCTATATCAATTTTTCCTAAATTTGCACAATATAAACCACAACCTATATCAACTCCAACAATATTTGGAATAACTTTATCTCCTAAATCTCCTGTAAAACCTATTACGCATCCTTTTCCCGCATGAACATCAGGCATAATTCTTACTTTGCTATTTTTAAAAGCCTCTTGTTCTAATAATTCATTTATTTGTTCTAATGCTATATCATCTATATTTTCTGTAAATATCTTTAAATTCTTCATTTTTTCCTCCTATCATCTATAAGCTAAAAAGGTACTCAGATAACCCTATCTTAAGTACCTTTTGAATTTTTCTTTAAATATTCATCTACTAAATCATCAATCACTTGAGCTAGGGAAATCATTTTCTTTTCCTTCATTGACTTATCTATTCTAACCTGTTCAAGTTTATCTTTTGTTTCTTCCCACATTCTAACAGTTATAAATCTTTTCATTATGCTACCTCCCCTTGAAGAATATTAATATATTTTTCAAGAGTTTGTAACATTACTATGCTTGGATTATATTCTTCTAATTTTACTAGATGTTCTAAAATTGTGGTAGCAAAACCACTAATCATTGCAACATCATTTTCAAATTTAGTTATTGGAACACCCATTGTATTTCCAGCAACATTCCAAAATATAATTGTAGGCAATTCATAACCTTTTTCTTTAAACGCTTTTTTCCAACCTTCAAAGTTTGTTCCTTGTTTAGAATAAACTCCTTGATCAAATTCCATATCAGAAATAATTATTAAATGTGATGGCATTTCATCCTGACTAGAGTTGTTTTTTTCAGCTGTATCTAAAAGTAATTCAAAAACTTTATCAATATCTGTATTTGCAACTTCACATTCAATATTATGTACCTTATCAACTATATCTTTTCCAATAGCTTCTTGAAGTTTAGGATTTTCAGAGAAAGTAATAAAGTGGTTTTTAAACGCACCTTTATTTCTTTCAGCTATATACAAAGCTAATCCTACAGAATTTGATAAAGGTAAACATCCATATTCCTCCATAGAACCTGATGTATCTGCAACAACCATTAAATTCTTATTGTATCCTTGTAAAAAGTCTTTTTGATTATTCCACATAACATCAAATAAACTAACATCTACTGGTAGTCCTAAAAGAATATTTCTTATTATTTCATAACAGAAAAGACCTGAAGTATTAATTTTTTTAGTGCCATTTTGAACATCTGCTAAATATTGAGAATACTTTTCATTGCAATTTCTATTAAAGCTCTCTCTATATTTTAGCATTGCTTTAGTTGGAACTTTTTCAAAATCTATACTTGAATAATCTTTCTTTGTCAAATTATTTTCTATTAAATTTAATTTTTTTCGTAAAGCTGTTAATGTTTTACGATATTCTTCTTCAGTAATGTTTAATTTTCTTATAAGTTCTCTTGCGACATCATTCTTAACACCATGAGTTCTATGAGAAGGTAACCATTTTGCAAGTAATGATGGGCTTTCAGAACTCTTATCAGATTCAATTTGTTCTTTAATAAGTGAGATTACTTCTTCATCAATTAGTGTATCTATACCCTCTAAAATATAATCCCATCTACCCAATTCAGATATTTTAGGTAAAATAATTAAGGCTAATTCTTTTTCATTTAAACATAAATATCTAAAAATCGTTTTAAATAAAAGTCTTTCTCCTTTTCCTTCACGAATATCTAATATATATAATAAGTTAGCAAGAGCAAGAGTTTTATCTTCAACTAATGCTTTTTTAAACTTATTAATTATTTCATCTGTATCATTATATCTAGATATACCTGCAAATATATCTAAATTTGCATCATAAGTAGAGGCATAGTATTTACTGCCTTTAGTGTTTTCTATTGTAGAATTTTGTTTTAATTTGTCCAAAAAACTCATTTTCTCTTACCATCCTTTCTTATTAAAAATAAAACAAGCCACTTTTTATTTAAAGACTAGCGCCTCTCCTACCCTCAAAGTAGGCGACTACCTAGTTTGCATTTTAAATTCCTATATTAAAAATTGCTGTTAGTGGCTATATGGACAAGACACCATATCTTGTGTTATGCATTTCAGCATAAACCTCTGGAGTACGACTCCAGCGTCTATATACTGGTTGGAAGCCAGTTAAAGACTAACACATAGTCTTTTAATCTTTTATTTGCTGTTCGTGTCTATGTTTAGTATTATAACACAATGTGTCATTTGTGTCAATACTTTTTTCAAAAAAATTAAAAAGGCACTTAAATGCCTTTTAGTTATTACTTGTAAGTAATTTCATTATATTATCTTGATATCTCTGAGATAATTCTTCCATTTCATTTTGTGTAATTATTTGATTTGCATTCATTACACCTAATAAATATGATATTTGTGACAATGCTTTTATTGCTCCATTATTATCTATTAAATATTTACTTATTTTTTCAAATTCACTTATAGCTTGTTCTTTTCCATATATAGAATATACATGTAACACCTTTATAAATTTCTTTGCATCAACTCTTGTTACAATACCATTTGAGGAATCAGCAACCACATTTGCATATTCAAGTTCTTCTGGAAGAATATTGTCTTCTAAAATTTCTTTTACTTTTTCGATTTTCTTTTCTTCATTTCTATGGATTTCATCCATCATAAAAGAATACTCCAATTCGTTGCCTCCACCATATTTCTCATATGGAGCTATTTTATCAAATTTTGTTATTATATCTGCTGCAGTATTATAATATCCTTCTTTATCTAATTCCATTTTAGTATTACATTTTTGTAATTCATTAAATAAATTATAAATTTGATTAAATTCTTCACTAGATAACTTAGCCTTTGCATCTGGCAAATTTATAATTAAATTCGTTATTTGAGCAATAGATAAATTACCTTTACCACCTTTTTTTATTTTGTTAACTTCTTTCATAGCTTTAAATCCATCAAATAATCCCATTTTCATTCTTCCTCATCTTTTAATTTTTTCTTCACATATCACATTATTTAAGTCTTAATTTATACTCTTCATTAAGTATATTCATATGTTTTAAAACCCCATCTATATAGCTGTATATTTTTTTAAAACTACTTGTTTTTGGAATAGATTCTTCTAATTCATTCTGTATATATTCTCTGTCATCAATAACTAAACCAAAAAAGACTTTTGTCAATACTTCAGTTATATCAAATTGCGAAAATTGTTTGTAATAGTTTGTTGCCTCATTGCAAGATTTCATATATTCATTAAATGATTTCATAAATAATTCGCCACTTTTTTCGTTTGGAGATAATGACATAATTGTTGTATAAACTACTGAAAAAACGTCATCAGCATTATATTTTGAGTTTAAAATATCTCTATAGATATTTATCATAAAAAGCATACTTGTAATTCTAATTGGATTTTCATTTATACATTTACTATATAATTCTAAATCTTCTTTTAAATAATTTAAAAACTGTTCAGATGCTTCTACAGATAAATCACTAATTTTTTTTGATAATTCAATTTTCCCTGCTTTTCCAAATAATTTAAACATAGCTTTTTTTCTCCTAATACTAACAATTTACTTTTCTATTAATTTTATATTTGGGTTTAATATATCTTGTGTATGAAATTTAACAAATCCAGAAAATTCAATACTCATCTTCATAACATACATAATATCTGTAGGTATGTCTAATATTTGTAAAAACAATTTTGCCATATTACTTAAATCTTCTTTTTTACTGAAGTCAAAACCCTCTTTTTTTAATTTATTATAACAACTACTATATAAATTTTCTATTGAGCTTTTTGTTTCCTCTGTTTTAGGTGTACAATCTTCATATTGAAGTTCTTTTATTCTATCTAAAATTTTCTCTACTATTTTATCAACTGTAGTTTCTGGATATTTTTTTAATAAAATTATTTCAGATATATAAGTAAAAAAAGTATAATAAGCTATTTCTGAATATATATTAAACTTCAAAAAATCTTTATTTTGTCCAAAAAAGTTCTCTGCTCCATTACTAATAATATATAAATTATAATAAGTATATTCTTTTATTGTCATTTTATTTTTTTTATTAAACATATAAACAAAAATCTCCTTTATAAACAAGTATTTTTTCTTATTATATCGTATTTCTTAAATAAAATAAATATTTTTCAGAATATTTGATAAATTTTATCCTATCACTTGCAATTCGTTAACAGATATTGTATAATATGTTTTGTTAACAGATATATTGTTACTCCCTCCCACCCATAGGTATGCCTGAAAGGAGGTGAAAAAGGTAATGGCTGGGAGTATTGAAAAAAGAAAAGGAGATAGTTACAGATTAGTCTACTTTGCAGGATATAACTTAAAAGGAAAAACTATTAAGAAAACTAAGACCGTTCATTGCAAAAGTATGAAGGAGGCTAAAATAGAACTTGCTAAATTCGTTGCTGATTGTGAAAAAGGTATGTATATTGAGGGAAAATCTCTAAAATTTGAAGACTTCGTAGAAATATGGAAAAGAGATTATGGAGAAAAAGAACTTGCACCTTCAACATATACCAGATATTTGGGAATGCTAAATAGCAGAATAATACCTTACTTTTCACATTTTCATGTAGATAAGATTAAACCTACTGACATTATGCAATTCTATGATTTGTTAAGTAAAGATACTCAAATAGTAAGAAGAAAAAACAACAATGGTAAAAAGACAGGAAAACCTTTATCATCAAAAACTATAGCAGAACATCACAGACTTCTTCATGCAATGCTACAAAAGGCAGTTTATTGGCAACTAATACTAGCAAATCCTGCTGAACGTGTTCAACCACCTAAAACTAGAAAACCTAAAAGAAGATACTATGATGATGAACAAAGTAAAACATTAGTTTCTAACTTAATGGAACTTACAGAAGATCAAATCAAATATAAAGTTGCTATCCTCTTAACATTATTTACTGGAGTTAGACTTGGCGAGCTTATGGGACTTGAATGGAATGATATCAACTTTAAAGATGGAATTGTATGCGTTAATCGTTCTAGTCAGTATTTAGCAGAAAAAGGTGTATTTACTAAAACGCCAAAAACAGAAAGCTCTATCAGAGAAGTTGGAATACCAGATTTCGTTGTTTCATTACTTGAAGAGTATAAATTATGGTATGACAATCAAAAAGAGTTCTGTGGCGAATTATGGATTGATTCTAATAGGTTATTTGTACAAGCAGATGGTAAGCCAATGCACCCTTCTACTATTAGTAAGTGGTTTGTAAAATTTGTAGAACAAATAGGACTACCTGTAATTAACTTTCATGGGTTAAGGCACACAAATGCGACCTTACTCATAGCTCAAAATATTGAAGTCCCAATAGTATCAGCTAGACTAGGACACGCACAATTAACAACAACATTAAATTTCTATGTGCATCCAATTATTGCTCATAATAAAACTGCTGGATTTGCATTAGAAAATCTGTTACTACCTGGACGTCAATAAAAATCTTTTTTCACTAAAGTCATTAAACTTTTCACGATAAAAAAAGTAAAAGACTACTAAATATATTTTTAGGTTTCCCATAGTCTTTTACTGAAATTTTATTAGTTATATCAATGGTTTGTGAGGATTTCTTCCCCAAAATTTCCCCAAATGGCACTTTTTAGGGGTAAAATAAAAAATAGCAAATCTTCAAAAGACTTGCTATAAGCTGGTTGCGGGGGATAGACTCGAACTATCGACCTTCGGGTTATGAGCCCGACGAGCTGCCAACTGCTCCACCCCGCGATATTTAATTTACTTAATTAGTATACTACCAAAAATGCTAAAAGTCAATACTTTTTTGGTCAATTTCAATCTTTTGTTATTTTCTTGTTTTTTATATATTTATATTATATGAATTAATATCATAAATTATTACTAATTATAGTTTATATTTTACTAGATTTAATTATATAAAATTAATTTTTGTAAATTTATAATTTTTTTGTTGATTTTCGCATATTTCGACATTTTTTACTTTTCAAGAGTGCTATATTAACATTTGTTTGAAAAATAGGAGGTGGTTTTGTTGGATGCAAATAAATTTGACTGTGAAAAATGTGGAACTATTACAGTTTCTGTTTATACAGATAAAGATCATCATCATTTTTTTGATATTAAATCAGACAATGATGATGTTTTACCTGTTTCTTATGTCATTGAAGACACTTTAGCTTTTTATTAAATCGACTGACCTTTTGTTGGTCTTTTTATTTTATACATTTATAAAATCTTTTATTTCTTTAAATTTGCTCTCTCCTATACCTTTTACTTTCTTTAGATCTTCTATTGTTTTAAATTTACCATTTTCATTTCTATACGTAATTATTTTTAAAGCTGTTGCTGAGCCTATTCCTGGTAAAGTTTCTAATTCACTTTGTGTTGCAGTATTTAGGTTTATTTTATTATTTTTTGTTTCATTTATTTTTTTACTTGAACTTTCCAATAAATTACTATTTTTATTGTTACTTTCTAATTTTGTATATTCCTCATTTGTTGGAATATATATTTTTTCTCCGTCTTCTACTTTACTTGCTAAATTTATATCTTTTATACAAGCATTTTCTTTTAATCCTCCTGCTTTTTCTATTGCATTTACTATTCTACTTTCTTCTTCTAATTCTATAATACCTTCACTTTTTACTGCTCCTGAAACATGAACTATAATCATATTTTTACTTTCTACATTAGTTGTATTTTTAGTTTCATCATCTATTACATTTTCAGTATTATCTTGACTAATTAAAATATCTTCATCACTTATAGAAAAATTTGATTGATTCATGTAAATATAATATCCTATTATACCTAATATGAATATTAATAATCCTAAAATTATTTTTGTTTTATTATTTTTGAATTTTACCACTACTACCTACCTTTCTATTACTTTAATATTTAATTTTATATATTTTTATGTTGTTTTTTGTTGAATTTTTTACCTAAATGAGTTATATTATTTCTATGGTTAGGAGAGATTAATATGAAGAAAAATAAAATTTTTATAATACCTTTTTTAATTATATTAACTTTATTAAATTTTAGCTTCGTATTTGCTGCTGAAGAACAAGTAGAAATACCTAATGTTACAGCAGATAGCTACATAGTAATTGATAATAAAACTAATAAAGTTTTGTATAATAAAAACGAAAATAAAAAAATGTATCCTGCAAGTACTACTAAAATTCTTACTGCAATTATGGCTTTAGAAAATTGTAATTTAGAGGATACTGTTACTGCAAGTTATGATGCAATAATGACAATTCCAGAAGGATATTCAACTGCAAATATTCAAATAGGAGAAAAGCTTACAGTAGAACAATTATTAGAAGTTTTATTAGTTCATTCAGCAAATGATGCAGCAAATGTTTTAGCTGAATTTGTAGGTGGAAGCATTGATAGTTTTGTTAATATGATGAATACAAAACTTAATGAACTTGGTGCAAATAATTCTCATTTTACAAATGCTTATGGTTTACATGATGAAAATCATTATACTACTGCTAAAGATTTAGCAAAAATAATGCAATTTTGTTTAAAAAATGAAACTTTCAGAAAAATTTCAGGTCAAGCATCTTGTGCAATTTCTGCAACTAACAAGTATGGTACACGTTCTTATAGTTCTACTAATGAATTGCTAGATTCAAGCAGTTCATCTTATTACAATTATTTGATATCCGGTAAAACAGGATTTACTACACAAGCTCAAGGCTGTCTTGTATCTGCAGCTTTTAAAAACAATTTAGAATTAGTTGGAGTTGTTCTTTATAGTAATAGCCGTTTTGCAGATACTCGTAGAATATATGAATATACATATTCTAATTATTCTATAAAAGACATTATAAATTCAAATGATATGGTAACATCTATAAAAGTTTCTGGTGCTACAAAAGAAACAGAAAATTTAAATTTACTTTCTAGCAAAAAAATATCTGCTTTAGTAAATACTAATTTGGAATTAACTCTAGATCCTGAAATTTCTTTGAATGAAAAAATATCTGCACCTATTGAAGAAGGTGATGTCTTAGGAAAAGCAGCCTATACAATTGACGGAATATCTTATGAAACAAATTTAATTGCTGAACATCATGTTGAAAAATCGAATTTAATATTATATATTATATTCGGTTCTATTGGTATAGTACTGATATTTGTAATTTATAAAAAAGTTTTTTCAAAAAAAATTAAAAGAAAAAAATATAATAGATTTAAATAATATTTTTGAAAGATAAGGATTAAACCTTATCTTTCATTTTATTTGTAATCTTTTCCAATAATAACTGTTACATCTACTATACTTGAAGTAGATTGACTATTTTGTGTTACTCCAATTCCTAAAGTACTTTTTATATCTTCTAAGTATACATCTTTTGCTTGTTTTTTATTTATAATTGTTGTTCTAGCTGTTGCATTTGTTGTTCCTGTCTTTGCCACATTATATCCTTTAGATTTTAAATGTTCTACTACTGTTTGAAGCTTATTACTATCTCCACTTCCATTTAATACTTCAATTTTTATATTTTTCTTTTCACTTGAAGTTACTGTGGTAGTTATTTCATCTTCTGTTTCTATATTTTCAGTTAAATCTCTATCATAAAATAATTTTTGTATTAATGCTTTTGTTTCTTTTTGATTGTATATATATACCCATGTTCCAGCAGCATTTTGATTACTTGGTTTTCCAGGTAATGTCTCTGTTAATAAATCTTCTGTATTAAATTCTACAGCATATGGCACATAATCTGTTATTACATTAAAGTCTACATTTGTTATTACATTTTCTTCTGCAACTTTTAAGATTTCACCAATTTTGAATATATTTTCTGGTCTAGCAGTTTGTTTTATTACTTGTAACACAAATTCCCTTTGAGTTCTCATTCTTCCTATATCATTATCTCCATAATCTTCTGGATAAGATGTTCCATTATTATTATGTCTAAAACGAACTAATTGTTCTGCTTTATCACCATCTAGTACTTGTTCACCTGCTTTTAAGTGTATATTTAAATCTTGTGATGAATCATCATAATTCATATCTATTGGTACATTAAATGTAACTCCGCCTATAACATCTACTAATTTTATTAATGCCTCTGTTTTTACTACTACATAGTATTTTATATCTAAGCCTGTAATTTCATTTACTGCTTTTAAAGTTTCATCCGGTCTATGTTTTCTACTATATAAAGCATTTATTTTTTCATATGCAGTGGCTTTTGATGGATTTTTACCGGTATAAGTATCTCTAGGGATTGACAACAATGTTCCTTTTTGTGTATTTGGATTATATGAAGCTACCATTATAGTATCTGTAAGATCTACACCTTCTTGATCAGTACTTATTCCAAGTACTAAACATCTAAATTCTCCTAAATTCTTCTTTGTGTTTTCATCATGCCCAACAACTGTTGCTAGCATTCCAGACATACCGCCTCCATTTTTATATACTTTATATGCAAAAACTGCACCAGCTCCTAACAATAATATTAATATAACTAATAATACCCTTTTAAATATACTTTTTTTCTTTTTATTTGTATTTTTCATTCTTATTTTCCTCTTCGATTTTATTATATGTTTTTTACTCCAATTTTTGTGTTTCTAGTATATCAAATAAATTCAAAAAAGGCAACAAATAAAGACAAATTTTAGAAACTTGTCTTTATAGTTTTATTTATTAAAAAACATATTTATTAAGTTATAGTTTATTAATAATTTTGTAATTATTGAACTCTGTACAGCATCATTTACTACTCCTTTTGGATCAAGTGATATAATTAGATTTATTATCATTAGGATAGCATATGCAATTATAATACCTCTAAGTAATCCATATGCAATTCCACCAGCTTCATTAAATTGTTTTATTATTGGCAAACTTGTTATTGCATCTGAAAGTAGATTAATAAGTAATAATAATAATCTAGAAACAATAAACAATCCTATCATTGTTCCACCATATATAATATTTACTGCAATAGTTTTAGAAGTTCCAGGTACAATTTCCTTTTTAGCTCCTTCTACTATATCATCTGCAATGCTTTTATCTTCTTTTTTTGAGTTTTCTCCTTGTAATTTTTCTTGTATTGTTTGTTGTAAATTTTCATCCCAATCAGTTTTATCTATTATTAAATTTCCTATTGGTCTATATAACACTAATGTTATTACTATTGCTGCAATAAAGGCTATTAAACTTACTGCAACAGAAACTAAGCCTTTTTTATATCCTAAATATACTGATGCAAGTACAAATAGAACTAATACAATATCTATTATAATTCCCATACTTTTTTCTCCTATATATTGGTTTTTGTTATAAATTTACAATTTCAATTTTATCTCTATAAATAATTCCTGCAATGCTTTCTGAAACTACAATATTTGTAATTTCTTGATTTGCTATATATCTTTTTACAAGCCAACCATCTGTATTTATAAATTCTACTTCTGTTCCTAAGTTTAATGCTATTATATTTCCAGATGTATATAATTCTTTTGTTACAGATTCTGCAGTATATTCTTTTATTTGACCATTATCTGTGTTTACGATACTTACTAATGAATCTGCAGTAAATAATCCTGATGATTTTTCTTCTACTGAGCATGCATTATTAATTAAATCTATAGATTGGAATGTAACTTTTTTATTTTGATTATTTATTAAATTAGTAAATTCTCCATTTACTATTTCATCTATTGAATCTGTATATCTACATACTAATTTATTCTTATCTTGGTACTTTATACAAGTTATTAATTTGTTTTCTTGTGCTTTATATGTATTTTCTAATGAATTTGTTGGATCTGTAGTTGCTTTGTCAATTGACATTATTCTTATACTTGATTGTACTATAGTTCCTGAGGTATCTATCTCTGCTATTGCTAAATATTTATTATCATTAGATACTGATACATCTATTGCTCTTGTTGCTGATAAAAATGTTGTAAATAATTGTTTTCCTTGTGGGCTATACATTTTTATAACTGATTTATGACTTGTTCCAGTAATAATTAATGCTACATATCCATTTTTATTAATATATATTTGTGATATATTTCCATCAATTTCATCTTCCCATGTTATTTCTTTATCTGTTAATACATAAAGTTTTTTACCATTCTTTTCTGCTACAGCTAAAAATCTATTTGATGCGCTCCATAAAGGGTCTGATATTTGCATATCTAATTCTTTTTCTTTTCCTCCAGTATTTCCATAAATAGTAAGTTTTGCTTTACTTAATACTCCAATATATTTATTAAAAGCATATACTTGTGCATTTTGATCTTCTTTTAACTCAATAGTTGTTGCATTATTTTGCATAACTTCTTTTCTAAATATATTTACATCTATCCATTCACGAATTGGTTTATTTACATGGTAAATTATCATAGCTATAATAAGTAATATCAGTATTATAAACACTATTATTGATATAACTATTTTTTTCCTATTTATTTTTTTACCAAAATCTAAACTTTCTTTCCAAATATCTTTCATTTTTTTCTCCCGTATTTTTACTAACAAAGTTATATCAGTTTTTAATGTTTTTTTCAAGATATAAAAAGAAAAAATCAGCTAATACAAATTAACTGATTTAAAAATATTAAAATTCATTAGATTTATTTTAAATACAGTGTTGGGCGAGAAGAGAAATTAGCTTCACCGCCATAAGATGGATATAAACCGATTGCGACAAGTAACTGACTGTGTGTCGCCGTTACTTCCGTGCCCTACCGCCACGAGCAGCGCGATTATTGGTGCCATATGCTTCCTGAGTCCACTCCCAACAATTTCCTGCAAGATCATATATATTATTTGTTTTCCATGTTTCATTTGAACCTGTTTGCTTTATTCTATTTTGTTGGTAATTTCCTGTATTTGCTGGTTCTATCGAATTAGAATAATTTCCATATGTTCTTGAATCTGCTATACTCCTTGTTTTTGTTCCATTTTCATCTTTATAATTACTTATAAACTTACACACTTGATCCCATTGGCATCCCCATATCATTCTTGCTTCTCCACTATGGCTTCCTAATGTCTTACATTTTGCATATAAGTCATACCAATTAGTCTTGGTTAATGAATTTTGATTTTTCTGTATTCCTATATTTGATAACTCATATCTTCCTACATAAAATCCTCCATATTTTTTTACGCTATCTAGCATTTTTTTATAATCATCACGTAATACTTTTGCCATTGTCTCTAAAGAACTTGCTGTTATCCCATCTGATTCTACAAATCCTGCTACTTTTCTATTATTTTCTACTGCATCATATTGTGTACCATCACCAACTACAGTATCTGGTTCTCTACAATTATTTGTTATACCTGATGTTGTTCTTGTTATTCCTGATAAAACTCCTGATTTTGATACATATTTTGTTACTACTGCACTATTTCCACTTGTTCCACACATTATCCAGCTTGCATTTGTACTATTCTCTTCATATAAGTCTTCAGCTCTTTCTACTGGTATCCATACCCACTCATTTTGATTACCATCTCTAACAACAAGTCCATTTTCTATACTTGTTTCTCCTTCTGTTCCTGATACTGTAAATCCTGCAGGTATTATAGCTGTCAATTTTCCTGATGAGTATGCTGCATTTGAATCATCAGGTGCTGTATCTCCAGCATTTACTGATATCATTATATCTCCATCACTTGTTATTTGATATTTATGACCATTTTTATATTCTACCTTTACTGGAAAATTTCCATCTGTATCTGTTACTTTATTTAAGTTTTTTATATCTTTATTTAATCCGTCTACAACTTTTGTAGCGTTTAAATTTCCTCTTTTATCATATAATCTTGTTACTTGCTACTTCTAATTCTTCTTTTTCATTTGCTCTTTCTGTAGCATTTTTTGCTTCCCCAGACTTACCAATTAAACCATTATCACCTGTTAGTGCTGCAATTGTTATTCCTGATAAAATTAGTAAAACTATTATTGTAAGCGCTAATGCCATTAATGTAATACCCTTATTATTTTTCATGTGTTTTCCTCCATATATTTTTACTTATTTTTTCCTTTTGTATAGTTTTTATCCGCTATGTTTATACATACTATGTATATAATACATTAAGGATTTTTAGTTGTCAATAAATTTAAAATATATTTCTATGTTTACGCATAGTATGTTTTTACTTAGTTGTTTTAGAGTATTTTTCGTGTTAAGATTTTTTAGAGGTGAACTTATGGAAGAGTGGGGACAAGTAAATTTAAGATTAGATGAATTTTTAAAAAGTCATAATATTAGTCGTTCTAGTGTATCTAGAAATGCACAAATACATTATGGACAATTATTAAAATATTGTAGAAATGATATGCAAAAAGTAGATTTAAATCTACTCGCAAGAATATGTAAAACTATTGATTGTGAAATAGGAGATATTATAGAATACCTACCTCCTAATCATAAGCAATAGTTTTTATTTTACTTCAAGGTTATTTTTGCATTATTCGTGCTTTTAGAAATATTAATCTAAAAATTTGAATTAGTCCCAAATATCCAAAAATAGGATATAAAAAGTTTATCAAATTTGAAAACCCAATTTCTGAAATTATAACAGAAGTTATACACATAATAGTAGCTATTTGTGTATAACTCTTTTTGTTTTTACTTACATTTTGTAAAAAACTATTTCCAAGTGAAACTGCTGTTGTAAAAATAGATCCTAATATAATAAATCCATAAATATTTTTAAACGCCTTTGCCATTTTAGAAACTACATAAACTGCTGGCATCTCTAATTTACTTATATCAACATCTACTTTTATTAAAATTAAAAATATACTAATTGATAATAAAATAACTATTATTGAAGTTATAATTGAAATCTTAGCTACTTGATTTTTACTATTTATATAATCTTTTAAAGTTATAAGTACGGGGATTAATAAAATGCTATTATAACTACAATATAATATACAATCTATAATAAACTTAAAATTATTATTTTCTACTAAGTAATTATCTAATTTTATAAAGTTAATATCTTTTATATTTAAAAAACAAATAATTGTTATAAAAGCTATTAATATTGGAACTAATAATGAGCTTACCTTTACTACTCCTTTTTGGTTTGTTTTAAATACAAATAAACACATTATAGATAAAATAGCGCTTCCTAATACATTATTAATTCCTAATTCTTGTTTAAAATAAGCCCCAAATCCTGCTATCATTATAAAAAAAGTAATTAGAATAAATAAATTAATCACTGTGTTTATTATATTTTTTATATTTAAATAATTATTATTATTTTCTTTAGGTTTTATAAATAATTCTAAATATTCTCTATAATTTTTGATGTTATTTTGTTTAACTAATACTAGTGTTTTATAAATAATAATACCCATTATTATCGAAGATATAAGAATTCCAATTATACCGATTTATCCCATAATTAAAAAAGAACAAATATATTTCTTGTCCTGATGCAAATCCTGCGCCTATTAATGTTCCAATTATTACAGATATTATTTTAAAATTATTTTTCATAAATAAAAACCCCATAATATTTTATGGGATTTTTATATTTATTATTCTATTTTTTTCTTCTTCTTATTTGCCAAACTATAATTCCTGCTATAATTATTGCAAGCGGAACTATAAATATAACTGCTTTAATTATCATATCTTGCTCAGCAGTTGCAGTATATGCTACTGTTCCTGTACTCTTTCTTGCTGTTATATCTTCTTCTCTATCTACTAAATATGCAATTGAATTTAATACCAAATCTTTGTTATATGCTAATTGTACTAATGCATATTGAGAATTTTGACTCAAAGCATAATCTGTCACAAAATTGTTTTCTCCAATTATAATCATTTTTGAGACTACTGCTGCTTCTCCTGTCTCTTCATTTTTTTCTTTTAAAGTTTTATCTAATTGTGCACCAATTAAATATTCTTTCTTTTCTTCTCCTTCCGCAATACCATTTGTTTGAACATTAAAGTTTGTTCTAAAGTAAGAATTTTCACTAGATAATATTAAATCTGTTTTTGTTACCTTTAAATCTGATAACTTATCTTCATCAATATTTATTTTTGTTGCATCTGCAAATATAACTCCTGTTGTATTATATAAATCTTTTGTAACCTTTGAACTTTGTATATTTGGAATTATTAAATCAGGCATACCTGTTACCATTTTACTTGGATCTGTTTCTCTAATAATTCCTGTTTCAAATGGTTTTACCCCATACACTGCTAAAATTTTATTTACATTTGGAAAATCTTTTTTAGAAGTCTCTGCAGCATTTAACCATAATATATTTCTTCCTGAATTTATATAATCTGTAATTGCTGTAGTTGCAATATCATCAAAGTCTTTTGCTGGAGATGTAATAACTAATGTATCACAATCATCTGGAATTTTTCCAACTGACAAAACATCTAATGTTTCAATTTGTGTTATTTCATTTCCTAAGTATACATTTAAATAATTCATGTTTTTACTTAATGAAAAATCACTATATCCTTGTAAGAAATAAACTTTTGGAGTTTTATCACTTGTAACTGAAAGTATTGAATTTGTTAATTTTTGTTCTGCAATACTTACTGTTTCATTAGAACTTGTGTCATAAGTTACTAAATCATTTTCAGTTAATACTTTTGATTTTTCTCCACATTCTATAATTATTCCTTTTGTACCACTTTCAATTCCATATTTTTGAACTAAGTCAGGTCTATTATTTGCTTGTACCGCTTCAGCTGTAATTTTTTCATTCACATTTTTATATTGTTTTGCTAAATTCAAATTAGAATCTTCATCTGAATATGAAATAAAATAAATATTTACTTCTTTTTCTATTCCTTTAACTCTTTCTTTACTTTCATCTGTTAATGTATATAATTTTTCTTGACTAAAATCTATTGGTGTAAAATTTGCTTTTTGTAATAAAACATTAATTGCTATAAACACTGCAATTATTATCGCAACTAATATTATCGTTTTTGATGTATCTACTAACCATTTTCTTTTTAAAATATTTACAAATTTATTAAACTTAGATGTATCTACGCTTTCTATTTTTTCTTTCTTTTCTTTTTTAACTTTATCTTTTTTCAATGTAACTTACCTCCTTTACCTTACACTTTTTCTTCTTTGCATAATAGTTATCGTAAGAAGTATACATGTAATTGTGAAAGTAACAAATGTTATTGTATCTGCAATATCAATTTGTCCTGTAGGAAATTTTGTAAACATATTTATTAATGAGAAATTTGTAAATATTGTATTAAACTGAGGTAAAAACCATGTTAATATAAAAAATCCAATTGTTATTACCCCTGCAATAATTTGGTTTTCTGTAACACTTGATGCTAAAATTCCAAATGAAATATAACTCATAGCAAGAAGTAAAAATCCAAATAATGTAACTAATGCTGTTGTTATATGTGGTGTACCAAAAAATGATAATATTATAAAATACATAAATGTACAAATTTCTGTAATTATAACTATCAGTGTTGCTGCTATAAATTTTCCTAATACTACTTTAGTAATACTAAGAGGTGAAGTTAGTAATAATTGTTCTGTTCCTGTTTTTCTTTCTTCTGCAATAGTTCTCATAGTTAATATTGGTACAATAAAAGTTAATATTGTGGCACCTGAATAAAATATGTATTCGAAATTTGTACTTTGATATTGAAATACATCAAGGTAGAAAAATATACTAAACATTATTAAAAATAATCCAATAAATACATATCCTACTGGTGAAAAAAAGTATGTTTTAAATTCTTTTTTTACAATTGCTAGCATTATTTATTACCTCCTTCTATAAGTTTAATAAATGCATCTTCTAATGTAGTATCTTCTTTTTTCATTTCTAATATTGTAATATCATCTTTTGCAAGTTCTTTGAAGATTACTTTTCTTAAATCTATATCTGTAGTCATTTCTAATTCATATCTTTTTGTTCCATCTTCATTTTCTTTAATTAATTTAATCTCTTTTATTTCTTTTACTTTATCTTTTAATTTGTTTATTTTATTTTCATTATCTTCTACTGTCACATAAATACAATTTTTGCTTGTAACTTTACTTTCTAAATTTTCTGGAGTATCTACTGCAACAATTTTTCCTTTATTTATAATAATTACTTTATTACATATTTGGCTTACTTCAGATAAAATATGTGAACTTAAAATTACAGTATGAGTTTTTCCTAAGTCTTTTATTAAACTTCTTATCTCTGTTATTTGTTTTGGATCTAATCCTACTGTTGGTTCATCTAATATTAAAATTTTAGGTTCTCCTACTAATGCCCCTGCCATACTTACTCTTTGTTTATATCCTCTAGATAAGTTCTTTATTAATTTCTTTTCAACATCTTTTAATCCTGTTTGTTCAATTATTTTTTGAACTTTTTCTTTTCTTTCTTTTTTATTAACACCTTTTATCTCTGCCATATAGTTTACAAACTCTCTAACTGTTAAATCTGTATAAAGAGGTGTTCCTTCTGGCATATATCCTATATCTTTTTTTGCTTTTTTAGGTTTTTTTAACATATTATATCCATTTATTATAATATCTCCTTCTGTTTGTTCTATATAACCTGTTAACATATTCATAGTAGTGCTTTTCCCGGCACCATTTGGTCCAAGTAGTCCTACAATTTCGCCTTCATTAATTTTAAAGCTAATATCATCTACGGCTACAAACTTTCCATACTTTTTTGTAACATTTTTTACTTCTATCACAAAAACTTCCTCCTTTTTATTCATCTATCATTAACTTTGTATATCTTATCATTTTGTTTTTTTAATGTAAAGTGTTTCACAAAAATTTCACAAATTCTACGGCTATTTAATTTATAACATATTTTTTTGCATTATGAATATTTATTAAACAGAAAGAAGTGATGTTTATTTATGGAATTTATTTATCCCTTTTTTATTAGTTTTATTCTTATTTTCTTTGCTGAGCTTGGAGATAAAACTCAAGTTTTAGTTTTATCTTTTTCTACTAAGGATAGAGCCAAAAATATTTTACTAGGGGTCGCCATTGGTACCTTTTTTAGCCATGGATTAGCAATTCTTTTTGGCAGTAATTTAGCATCTTTTCAAAATGAGTCTTTTAAATTTTACTCACAAATATTTACTTACTCTACATTTTTATTATTTGGTATAATTGGATTTTTACCTAAAAAAGAATTAAATGATAACAACTCTAAATCTTCTATACTTCAAAAAATTACTTCTAGTAAATTAAACTATATGTTAATTATTGCAATTAGTATAATTATTGGTGAATTAGGAGATAAAACCTTTTTAGCCTCTTTAGGATTAGGATTACAATATCCAAATTATAAGTTATCTTTAATAACTGGCTCAATATTTGGAATGGTTGCTAGTAATTCTATTGCTATTTTCTTTGGTAAAATTTTAGGTAACAAATTAAATCCTAAATTCATAGAATTTTTATCAAACATTTTATTTATTATATTTGGTATATTGGGCTTTGCAAATTTATTTTTCAATTTTTTCTAGCTGTTTTATTGACACTTACCGTTTTTTGTGCTATTATATTTATTGTCCATTAGATATGGGTCAGTAGCTCAGTTGGATAGAGCACAGGCCTTCTAAGCCTGGGGTCGGGGGTTCGAATCCCTCCTGGCTCACCAAAATAGTCTTATACAAAATGTATAAGACTATTTTTTATATTAAGTTTTCTGGATTTAGTGGTTTTAACTCTTCTAATACAAATTTTCCATCTTTTCTTACTAATACATCATCAAAATAAATTTCTCCTCCACCAAATTCTGGTGTTTGAATACAAACAATATCCCAATGTATATTTGATCTATTTCCATTATCACTTTCTTCTAGTGCTGTTCCAGGAGTAAAGTGAAAACTTCCTGCAATTTTTTCATCAAATAATGTATCTCCCATTGTATTTTTTATATACGGATTTAGACCTAGAGCAAATTCTCCAATATATCTTGCTCCTTCATCTGTATCTAATATTTCATTTAATTCTTTTGTTTTATCTCCTGCTTCTGCTTTTATTATTTTTCCATCTTTAAATTCAAAATATATATTATTAAATATTATTCCATTATATGCAGTTTCCGTGTTATATGTAATATAACCATTGCTACTGAATTTTGTAGGGCATGATGCTACTTCTCCATCTGGAATATTATATGTTCCAAAGTATTTTTCTGCTGGAATGCCTTCTACACTAAATGTTAAATCTGTTCCAGCTCCTTTTATATGCACATTTTTAGTATTACTTAATAATAATTTTAATGGTTCCATCGCTTTTTCCATTTTTCCATAATCTATTGTGCATACATCATAGAAAAAATCCGTAAATGCTTTCAAACTCATTTTAGCTTGCTTTGCTAACCATTCATTTGGATATCTTAAAATACACCATTTAGTATTATTTACTCTTTCTTCTAAATGTATAGGTTTTTGATAATACTTATTATATATTTCCATATTCTCTTTTGGTATTCCTTCTAGTTCTTTTGGATTTGCCGATCTAATACCAATATAAGCGTCTGCATTTTTCATTCTTTCTAAATCATGCTTAGCATATTCTTTTATTTGTTCTTCATTACAATTAAGCAATAACTCTTTTAAAATTTTATAGTCAATTATATTAAGCATTGGTATTGCTCCAATTTCTTTTGATTGTTTTATCAATTCATTAGCTAAATTTATGCTGTCAGTTCCTATCATTTCAATTAATATTGTTTCACCTTTTAATAGTTTTACAGAATGATTTAATAAATTTGAGGCTAACTTACTTATTCTCTTATCCATATTATAATTTTTCTCCTTATTTTATATTTTTAAATCTTTTGATAACAAATTTTTTAATGGTTTAAATTTATCCGTTTTATCAATTCTTTCTTCATAATATTCATTATTTTTCCAATATATTTTTAATCCATAAGCTTCTATCCCATGATAGGATGCATCACTAGTTAATAATCTATATTTATCATCAATTATTTCTAAAGCACAACAATTTGATAATAATATTCCAACTAAGTTTTTATTTTTTAATAATTCCTTAGCTGATTCATATCTATCTTTTTCATCACAATGTGGTACCATAAATGCATTAATAAATCCTAGACATTCCATTCCAATTAGAGGTTTGTCTGGTCCATATAATATTTTTAATGAATCACTTGAACATTCTTGAAACCAGCAATTTGCTCCAGCTGATACACCACACATTACTTTTCCATCTTCCCAAGCTTTTTTTAATGTTTCATCAAATTTTGTTTCTTTCCATAATTTAATCATGTCTAATGTGTTTCCACCACCTTCATATATAATATCAGCCCAATTAATTAATTCATTTACTTTTTCCTTATTAGTTAATTCATTACTCTTCAAATCTTTACAATCACAACCATATTTTTTACCGAAAATATCAACCATCGTTTGAAAATATCCTGCTTGTTTTTCTAAAAGCTGAGAATGAGCTATTAATAAAAAATTTGGATGATTTTTCCCTGTTAAATTAATTATTTCTATATCCATTGGTTTTGTTTCATATGGGTACATTATCCTTTTTCCATCACTTTTTAATCTACCATTTTCTCCTCCACCAATTGCAATTATTTTTTTACTCATTATATTCTCCTTCATTATTTATTTTCTTAATTAAAATTAATCTATTCTTACATTGTAAAGTTGTTTTTCTTTATTTATTAACTTATTATAACATATATTTATCTTGTTAAATCAATTTATACCTAAAATTAGTAGATTTTTAATAAATATAATGATATAATAGTGATAATTCAAAAACAAATCAAATCAAATAAATTTATTTATGGGGGTATTTTTATGAATTTTGGAGAAAAATTAAAAAACTTAATGGAAAAACAATCTCTTTCAAAAGAAGAATTAGCAGAAAAATTAAATATATCAGTTGAAACAGTTTCAGAATGGGAATCAGGTAATTCAAAACCAGATATGGATAATATTACTAAGATAGCAACACTATTTAATGTATCAACAGATGATTTATTAAATGAAAACCATACTGTTTCTGAGCCACAAACAAATACTGCTGAAAATATTAAAAATAGCAATAAGACAATACTTATTATTGTTCTTTCTGTAATTGCTTTAGTAATTGTTGTATGCCTTGTTTTATTTTTTACATTTAGATCATTTTTTGGAATATTTGGTAAAGTAGAAGATAGAGCATTTAATAACTTTGATAAAGCAATGAATAAAATGATTGAAAAAGGTAAAGAATTTGAAAATACATATAATAATACTACAAACACAAATGTAAATACTAATACTAATACAAACAGTACAAAAAATAAAACTGATGAAAAATTTGATAAAACTTTAAATACAATTACTGAGAAATTTGAAGATTCAACAAATAAATTAGAAAATCAAATTGAAGATTCAGCTAGTAAACTAGAAAATCAAATTAATACTTCAGTAGATAGCTTTATAAATTAATTTCAATTTTAATTAATATAAGTTTTAAAATATTATATTTTTAACAAGAAAGTAATTTACTTACTTTCTTTTTTTTATTTTATTTTTCAATGTGCATATCTTTTAAATTTAAGTCATAAAACTTTTATTTTAATAATATTTTTATTTTTAGATATAACTAATAGTTAGATATGTCTTGTTTTGTTTTTCATTTTTTGCCTGTCTAATCATCTATTTAACTGCTTTTTGAATTATTGCAGTCTAAAAACATATCAAATTATTAGTGTGTTCATACTTCTCTTTTTAGTTGGTATACTAATACTAATACAAATATTTTTGTGGAGGTATGAAAATGGATTCAATTTCTAAAGCTGATATTGATAAATCTTTTGGAAAAATATTAAAAGAATTTCGTAAAAAGTCTGGATTGACTCAAGAAGAATTATCTGAGCAATTAGGGATTTCATTAAAATATATCTCTAGAATTGAAAATGGAAATAATGGAGTCAAAACTCAAACTCTAATTAAATATATGAATATTTTAGGAATAACACCTAATACTATATATTCAAATTTTATAACAAATCAAAATATAAAAGATGATATTTCACTATCAAAAAAAATAAGTTCTTTGTCTAATGAAAAAAAGGAATTTATTTCTTCAATAGTAGATTTATTAAATAATTTATAAATATAGTTAGAACCTTAAAGAAAATCTTTAAGGTTCTTTTTTATTATTCTTCCCAGAAAGCTTTATAAGTTTTATATGCTGAGTATATATCATATTTACTTGTTACTTCATATGGTGCATGCATTGATAATACTGGAACTCCACAATCTATAACATCTGCTCCTTTATTTGCTATTATATATGCTATTGTTCCTCCTCCACCGATGTCCACTTTTCCAAGCTCCGCAACTTGATATTTTATACTATTTTTTTCTAATATATTTCTTATCCATGCAACATATTCTGCATTTGCATCAGATGCTCCAGATTTTCCTCTAGCTCCTGTATATTTATTTAAGCTAATACCTTTTCCTAAAAATCCAGCATTATATTTATCTGAAACAGATGCATATATTGGATCATATCCTGCATCAACATCAGATGATAGCATCTTAGAAAAGCAAAATACTTTATCTAAAAGATTTGGTCTATTTACTTGCAATTTGTTTAATATTTCTGAAATAAAGAAGTCAAACATATGTGATTCCATACCAGTATTTCCCATACTTCCTATTTCTTCTTTATCAGCTAAAATGCATACAGCTGTATTTTTTACATTTTGTAATTCCATCATTGCATGTAATGATGTATAAGCACATACTTTATCATCTTGTCCATATGCTGCTACCATACTTTCATCAAATCCTAATGTTCTTGCTTTAAATGCAGGAACCAATTCTATTTCTGAGCTTGTAAAATCAGCCTCTGTTATTCCATATTTTTGGTTTAAAATATTTAAAATATTTAATTTTACTTTTTCAGCAACTTTTTCTTCAGTATCATAAGGAATGCTTCCAATTAATAGATTTAAATTTTCTCCCTCTACCCCATTACTTAATTTCTTTTGCATTTGATCTTGAGCTAAATGTGGTAATAAATCTGTAATTGTAAATATTGGATCATTTTCATCCTCACCAATATTTATTTCTATCTTTTCTCCATTTGGTTTTACAATAACTCCATGCATACTAAGTGGTATTGTTGTCCATTGGTATTTTTTAATTCCTCCATAATAATGTGTTTTTAAATATGCAAGTCCAGTATCTTCGTATAAAGGATTTGGTTTTAAATCTAATCTTGGAGAATCAACATGTGAACCTATAATATGCAATCCTTCTTCAATTGAATTTTCTCCTATTATTGCTAAATACATACTTTTATCTCTGTTAATAAAATATATTTTATCTCCAGAATTTAGCTTATCAAATGTCATAATGTCTCTATATCCATTTTCATCAGCTAGTTTTTTTGCTTCTTTTATAAACTCTCTTTCTATTTTCGCCTTATTTAAAAATTTGATGTACCTATCTGATAAATCAAAAAGTTTTGTTTTTTCATTATCATTTAAATCTTTCCATCCATCTTTTTTAGTATTAAAAAGCTTATTTCTTAATTCTTCCATAAAATCCTCCTTCGTATTTTAAAAGTTTAAAACTTTATTTTTTTCTAGTATATCACTATATTTTTTATTTTGCTACTTTTTTTGTAATTTATTCCATAAAAATTATTATATTATTTATATATTAATATTTTTACATATTATTTTTTAAAAACACACATAATAATTTTGAGGTGAATTTTATGGATTCATTATGGTTATCTGGTAATGATAATAAAGATTTATTTTCAAGTAAATTAATAAATGAAAATATAGAAACTGATATATGTATAATAGGAGCTGGAATCTTTGGTCTTAGTTGTGCTTATTATTTATCAAATTTAGGCTATAAAGTTACTATTTTAGAAAAAAATAATATTGGAGAAAAAACAACAGGTCATACCACTGCAAAAATTACTAGTCAACACGGATTATTTTATAAGTATTTAACAAATTCATTTGATAAACAATTTGCTAAAGATTATTTATTTGCAAATGAACAAGCAATTAAAAATATAAAAAAAATAATTGATACTGAAAAAATCAATTGTGATTTTGAGTATCAAAATAGTTTTGTATATGCTACAACCAAAAAAGAATTAGAAAATGTTAAAGATGAATATAAAATAGTTCAAAATTTAGGATTTAATTGCGAATTTGTAACTAAAACTGGACTTCCTTTTGATATAAAAGGAGCTTTATGCTTTAAAAACCAAGCACAATTTCATCCACTTAAATATTTATATGGGTTAGCTAATTGTATTACAAGTAATGGTGGAATTATTTGTACAAATACAACTGTTTTTGACATGAAAAAGGATGGAAATTATTATATAACTTACTCTGAAAAACTAAATGTAAAATCAAAATATGTTATAGTTGCAACTCACTATCCTTTTATTAATTTTCCTGGATTTTATTTTACAAAGATGTATCAATCCACATCTTATGTTATAGCTGTGGATACAAAAAAAACATTGTCAAATGGTATGTACATTTCTGCAAGTGAACCTGTATTTTCTTTTAGAACAGCTATGTATAATAGTAAAAAAATATTACTAATTGGTGGTGGAGAACATAAAACTGGTATCCCCACATGCTATGAAGATAGTTATGGATTATTAGAAAAAGAAGCTAAAAAATATTATCCTGATTGTGAAGTATTATTTAGGTGGAATACTAGAGATTGTATTTCTTTAGATAAACTTCCTTATATTGGTGCTTATTCTTCTTTACTTCCTAATGTATATGTTGGAACAGGTTTTAAAAAATGGGGAATGACAACATCTAATGTTGCAGCAAATATTATTGTAGATATGATTTGTTACAAAGAAAATGAATATTCTTATCTTTTTGATTCTTCCCGTTTAAAACCTCTAAAAAATATGGATGAATTTAAAAATGTAATAGTTCAATCTGTTAATTCTCTTATATTAGATAAATTTCGATCTGGTCAAATGAATTTTGATGAGATAGCTAATAATTCTGGTAGTATTATAGAAGTGGAAAATGAAAAAGTTGGAATTTATAAAGATAAAAATGGAAAAATCTATGCAGTAAATCCAATTTGTACTCATTTGGGATGTCAACTTTCTTGGAATGATGTAGATAAAACATGGGATTGTCCTTGTCATGGTTCTCGATTTAATTATGATGGTAAAAACTTATATGATCCTGCTTTTAAGGATTTACAGACTTATAATTTAGATAATTAAAGTATTTTTTTATATTTTTTAAAAAATATTATTGATTTTTGTTGATTTTTGTTGACTTGTAGCTTTTTTTTTGCTACAATGCTTTTAATAAATCATATATTTATATGTTTATTTTTTGTTTATTGAACTAGATTTCTCCTTAAAAAGCAATCTAGTTCTTTTTTATTTTAATTCACAATTATTGACTAATTTTCTTAAAAACTATATACTTTAAATATCAAATATTTCATGTATTCGAGGTATTTAAGTATGAAAAAAGATAAAGATAAATTCTATAATTTTTCAAAGAAAATATTTAATATAATTTTCAAAAAATTTTATAAAGTACAATTTATTGGATTGGAAAATATTCCAAAAGAAGGTCCTATAATAATAGCAGGAAATCATAACCATTATTTTGATCCTTGTTTAGTATTTATTGCTACAGATAGAAAAATAAACTATGTCATGAAAAAATCTTGTTATAATAATAAACTAATTGGATGGATATTTAAAAAAATGGATTGTTTATCTGTAGAAAACTATTCAAGCATGAAATCGGCCTTACATATATTAAATAATAATGGCGCTATAGGAATATTTCCAGAAGGAACTAGAAATAAGACACATGAATTATTATTACCTTTTAGGACTGGTACTGCTTCAATGGCATCTAAAACAAATAGTTATATTATACCTTTTGGAAGAACAGGAAGCTTTAATTTATTTAAAAGAACTCTAATAATAAGATTCGGGAAACCATTCAAAGTAGATAATATGAGTTTACAAGAAGCAACTAATAAATTAAAAAATGAGGTAGAAAAATTGATGAAACTGAATCTAGAAAATAATAATTATTAAATAGAAAAGTAATAGTTTTGATTATTTAAATAAAAAAATCTCATAAGTCACTGTTTTCAGCACTTACAAGATTTCAAAAAATGGTCGAGGTGACTTGCATTTATTTGCTATAAGTCATTAGTAGCAAGTATTATAAATTTATTGAATGTACTTTGAATGTAAATAGCTTTCATAATAATAAAAATAAAAAAATTCATTTTTTAGATTGTTTTTTATATGCTTTTAAAGTATAATAGTCACATCCTTTCAAAAGGAAATCTTTGAGAAAGGAGGGACATATAATGACATCATACGATTTAATTTGGCATTTGATAGAGTTACTTTTGAAAGATAAAGAAACAAAATCAGATGACAAATCGCAAAAAGAAGATTAGAAATAATCTTTGCAAGGGTGTATCGCAATTACACTCTTGTTTTTTTGCAAAAAAAGAACGGTTCTATAATAAATGTTGGGGTGATTAAATAAACCTCAACATTTTTTGTAA
>CAMKEH010000009.1 GCA_946411515.1 uncultured Clostridium sp. | reverse complement strand
CCAGCATAGCTGGCGGTTTTTTGTCTCGCTTGTTGCTCGACGCACTAAAGTGAATCAAAAAGCCTTGCTAAAAGACCCTTTTTAAGACTCCTTTGCAAGACTTCAAAATCCTACTTATAAGTGTAAGTAACTTTCTATTTAGTTACCCTTTACCGCTCAGAAATTAGATTTCTTAGGCAAACTCTTAATTTATGTTATATATTTTAGCATATTGATTAATTTTTGTCAAATATATTTTATGGCTAAAGTATGCCCGTCCCAACTTAGCCATTATTTTCTAAGTTCTGCTCCTAATGTTTTTTCTAATTCTGTAATTATATTTTCCATTGTTGTATTTATTTCTTCATCACTTAAAGTTTTATTTTTATCTCTAAATATTAGGCTATATGCAACACTCTTTTTGTTTTCTCCTAATTTTTCATCTCTGTATATATCAAATAATTTTACTTCTTCTAACCATTTTTTAGCTTTCTTTATGATTATCTTTTCAATTTGACCTACTTCTACTTTTTCATCTACAATTACTGCGATGTCTCTTTCAACAGCTGGGAATTTTGGAACTTCTACATATTTTTTATTTAGTTTAGAATATTTAGTAAGTTTTGTTATGTTTACTTCTGCTACATAAACTCTTTTATCTATATCATAATTTATTAATACTTCTGGATGTACTTCTCCTATTGTTGCTATTGTATCTATTCCTACTTTTATATTTGCGCATCTTCCTGGATGATAAGAATTATTATTAGTTTCTTTTTCTATGTCATATCTATTAATATTAGAGATATCTAATACATTTTCTATTAATCCTTTTAAAGTGTAAAAATCAACATCTTTTCCATACATTCCGATTGTTAAAATATTTTCTTGAAGTGGAACTTCTCCTTTTTCTACTTCTCCATTTACATTTTTATAATTTCTTGAAATATCAAATAATTTAACATCTTGGTTTTTCTTATTATTATTTAATGATAAAATTTGCATCATACTAGGAAGAGTTGATGGTCTCATTAATTTATATTCATCACTTAATGGATTTAAAATTGTAATTGATTGATTTATTATTTCTTTATCAATATTTGATTTTTCTAAATCTTTTTCACTAACAAATCCATATGTATATATTTCTGAAAGACCATTATTTACTAATACTTGTTTTATATTTTTTTCTATTTTTTGTTCTTTATTTAAAACTCCTATAGTTGTATCTGCTTTAATTAAAGTAGTATCTAATTTATCATAGCCATAAAATCTTACAACTTCTTCAGCTATATCTGCTAAAAATTCTAGATCCATTCTAAAATATGGTGATATAGCTGTATCATTTTCAACTTTTATGTCTAATTTTTCTAAGATATTTATCATTTCTTCTTTAGATAAATTTGTTCCTAGTAAACTATTTATTCTATCATAATCTAATTTTATTTTGTTTATTTTTTGTTTAGTAGGATATACATCAATTTTACCTTCAACTGCTTTTCCTGCATTTATTTTTTCTACTAATTCTACTGCTCTATTTATTGCTCTTAAAGCATTTTCTGAAGATAATCCTTTTTCAAATCTAGATGAGCTTTCTGTTCTTAGTCCTACTTTTTTGGCAGTTTTTCTTATATTTCCTCCATAAAATACAGCCGCTTCAAATACAACAGTTTCTGTATTTTCTTCGATTTCAGAGTTTTCTCCACCCATTACTCCTGCAATTGCAACTGGCTTTTTCTCATCTGCAATTACTAAATCATCTTCATTTAGTATTCTTTCTTCCTCATCTAATGTTGTTATTTTTTCTCCATTTTTTGCTCTTCTAACTATTATATGTTTTCCTTCAATTGAATTTATATCAAAAGCATGCATTGGTTCTCCCATTTCTAACATAACATAGTTTGTAATATCAACTATATTATTTATACTTCTTATACCACATGCTCTTAATCTTCTTTGCATCCATTCTGGAGATGGTCCAATTTTAACATTTTTAACAATACGAGCTATATATCTATAACATAAATCTGGAGCTTTAATATCTACTTTTAATCCTTCTAATTCTTCTTTATTTTCTATATTCAATTCATCTATATTTTTTCTAGGATTTTTAAATTCTTTTCCAAGTGATACAGCTGTTTCTCTTCCTAATCCTTCAATTGATAGACAATCTGGTCTATTAGGTGTTATTTCAAAATCTATTATATCTTCTTTTAGATTTAATACTTCTACAATATCTTTCCCTAAATCTTTTTCAAAAGACTTAGGAAGTATCATTATTCCCTGTTCAATTTGTCCTGGATAATCTGCAATATCTAATCCTAATTCTCCAACTGAGCACATCATTCCACATGATTCTACTCCTCTTAAGCTACCTTTTTTTATTTTAACTCCACCAGGAAGTTCTGATCCATCTTTTGCAATTGGAACAATGTCTCCTTCTTTTATATTATTTGCTCCTGTTACAATTTGAACTTTTTCATTTCCTAAATCCACTTTAGTTATTACTAAATGATCTGAATTCTCATGTTTTTTTATTTCTAATATTTTTCCAACAACAACATTTTTAATATCATTTCCTCTTTGTTCTATTGTTTCTACTTTAGAACCTGTCATTGTTAAAATATCACCTAATTTTATAGCATCTACATCTATATCACTATATTCTTTTAACCATTCTATACTTGCTTTCATAATTTTCTCCTTTTAATTAATATTTATCTTGAAATACCTTGATTTTGTCTATAACCTTTTGTTTCTTGGTAATTATTATAATTTGGTACTTTAGTAAATTCTTGACTATCTATATTTTCCGCCATTCTATTTAAGAAATTATGTCTTCTTACTTTAGTAAAACTAATTTCTTCATGTTCTTGTACTGATTGTATTGGTTGCTTCATTGGTACCAATCTATAACCTTCTCCTACTGGTATTGTTGTATAATTTTGATATTTACTTGTTTGCAATAATTTTATTGCATCTTTTAGAGAATACACTTTATCTTCCTTTTTCTTTATGCTAAAAATTCCCAATTATTTCAACACTCCTTTTTAGTTATATTAAAATTGTTTTAAAAATCTTACATCATTTTCAAATAATAATCTCATGTCATCTATTCCGAATTTTGCCATTGCAATTCTTTCTACACCAAATCCAAATGCAAATCCTGAATAAACTTCCGGATCAATTCTACAGTTTTTTAAAACATTTGGATGAACCATTCCGGCATCCTAGAAGTTCTATCCAACCTTCGTTTTTACAAACTCTACATCCTTTTCCACCACATACAAAGCATGATACATCTACTTCTGCACTTGGTTCTGTAAATGGGAAATGATGTGGTCTAAATCTTAATTTTGTATCTTTTCCTAAACATTTTTTAGCAAACATCTCTAATGTTCCTTTTAAATCTGTCATAGAAATATTTTTATCAACCACTAAACCTTCTACTTGATGGAATACAGGTGAATGCGTACTATCAATACTATCAGAACGATAAACAGCACCTGGGCATATTATTTTTATTGGTGGTTTTTTATTTTCCATTACTCTTGCTTGTACTGGTGATGTTTGGCTTCTAAGTAATATATCATCTGTTATATAAAAAGTATCTTGTATATCTCTTGCTGGGTGATCAGGTGGCGTATTTAATTTATCAAAATTATATATTGATTTTTCCACTTCTGGTCCATCTGCAATCTCATATCCCATACCTAAAAATATTTCTGATACCTCATCAATTATTTGTGTAATTGGATGAATAGAACCTAAATCTATTTTTTTACTTGGCTCTGTTACATCTATATTTTCTGTTTGTAATTTTTTTAATAATTCTTCTTTTTCTAATTCTTTTTGTTTTTCATCAAAAGCTTTATTTAATTCATCTCTAACTTCATTTACTAAACTTCCAATTATAGGTCTTTCTTCTGGGCTTAAAGCTCCCATTCCTCTTAAAACTACTGTTAAAGCTCCTTTTTTACCTAAATATTTTACTTTGCACTCATTTAATTCTTGCATATTAGAACATTTGGCTATCTCTTCTAATGATTCTTTTTTAATTTTTGAAATTTCTTCTTTCATATGTACAACTCCTTTTTTATTTATTTTAATATGGTTTATATGTTTTTGTTTGTCTATATTGTCCGTATTTATTATTTTCATAATTTATGCTCTTTGCTTGTAACATAGGTTTATTTTTTCTTCTAAAAAATAATCTTATTTTATTAAAAAAAGTATCTTTATTTTTAAAGTAAAATGTAATTACATACATTCCATATTTATTAAGTTCAATATTTACTTCTATATCTTTTTTGTCATATTCTTTTTTAGTCTCATCAATACTTTTTTGTACACTTTCATAATCATATATTTTAGAATCTAAATAATATTCTAAACATTTACTATTATTCATTTTAATTCAACATCCTTTTAAATATTTTTTCATCTAAAAAGCCACTTCTCCTATTCTTATAGGACGAAATGGCTTATCATTCGTGGTACCACCTAAATTTATTAGTAGTTACTAACCTCTTTAAAGTTTTAACGGTTCAACCGCTTTTCTCTACTACTTTTTCAAGAAAAGACCTAAAAAGTGAAATTTCTATTTACTTTAATACTAAATGACTTCCAGCCTATGGTCATTCTCTCTTTAAATATTTTAAAAGTTAAATATACTTTGCTTTTTAATTGGTTTTATTTTATTCGCAAACTATTATAACATACTTTTTATAACTTTTCAAGACTTTTGTATGTTTTTACCTAATTTTTTATTACATTTATATTAAAAGATAATATTGTAGACAAAAATTATTGACAAATACTGTAAATAATACTATACTATTAATAGCTTAAATGATTATATCCATTCATTTAGCAACACCAGATATGTGTGTAGAGACACATATCTTTTTTTATTTAAAACAGACTTTACAATGTTTTTAACTTATTCTATATTTTATTTAGAAGATATATGTATATTTTCCGCTTCTACATTAAGTTCTCTTTGAATAATATTTTGTATTTGTGCAACTTCTTCTTGTTTTAATTCTTCACTTGTTTCAATAATTGCACTTACACTTTGACCATTTACAAATATAATAGCATTTGTAAAACCTTTTGTTTTAATTAAATTTTCACAAATCATTATACTATTTTTAGTATCATTAATTTTTTTAATTTCTTCTGTTGCTGATTGTTTTTGGGTTTCCAAAGCATTATTACTATTTAAAATTTTGTTATATGTTTCTAACATCTGCGAATACATTGTGTCTCTTTCTAACTTTGATTTTGTAAAATATTCACTATTTTTAGAATTAGTATTATTAATATTACTTGATGTTTCTTCTACTATTTCATTATTTGCAATAGAGTTAACATCAGTTATATTATTTTCCTTACTTTTCGTGTTTACTTTGTTTTCATTTTCTTCTGGATCACCAGTTACTATGTCATTACTACTAACTAAAGCAGCATCTCCTATGTCAGCTAATTTGCTATCATCTTTAGCTTCTATATCTAAACTTGTTTGTATAGAGTTTTCTCCATTGCTAGTTGTATAATTTAAATATCCTGCTGTCATTAGCATAATAGCTATTACGTAAATAATTATTTGGTTTTTCTTTAATATATTTTTCATAAGTATACTTCCTCTCTCTTATTAATTCATTTCAAATACTTGTATTTTATGTGTTGCAAGTCCTGTTACTGCTTCTACAGCTTGTATTATATTTGTTTTTGTACTACTATTATTGGCTCCTTTTGCAGTAATAATTGCACCTTCTATTTTAGGTTGCACTACCTTTTTAGTAATAGGTATTTTTTCTCCGTTTTCCTCTTTATAAACAATATCTTTTTGTTCATTATTTTCTTGTATTTTTCTTATACCTCCAGATGTATCTGTTTCTTCTGTAGTACTAACTTTTGAATTTTCATTGTACATAGCAATAACTTCACTTGATTCAGAATAATTAATACATACATTTACTTTACCTACCCCTTCTATTTTAGATAATATGTTTTCAAGTTTAGTTTCTAACTCTTTCGAAATATTTATTTCTTCAGTATTTTCATCTGCGTTTTGTACAGCTAACTGTTTGGCGCTTGTACTATTTTCTTGCTTTGTAGTTTGTTTATTTCCATTCCAAATACTATTTATAATTATTAATGTTACTACTAATAAAATAACAAAAAATATTAAATTTTCTATTTTCTTTTTATCGTTTCCTTCTTGTTCTTCTTTTTTATTTCCATCTACTATTTTTTTTAACTTATCTCTAAGCATTTTTCATTCACCCCATATTCATCTATTAAAAATTTCTTCACATTTTGAATATCTACACCGAGTTATTTTCTTATTTTCTTTTTTACTATTTTTTTCATTTTCTTTATCTTCATCTTTTTTTATTGTAGTATCAACTTTTTTTATTTTTTGTATTTCACTTACTATCTTTTCTTCTGTACTTTCTTCTACATTTATATTTTCTTCAGCTAATTTATTTATCTTTATTTTTATTTTATTTATTTTTGTTTCTTCATCTTCTTTAGTAGATATTTGTGTTGTTACCTTGCAAGTTGTTACTTCATATCCTTTATCTTTCAATTTTTTAGTAATATCTTTTTCTAACTCTTCTTCATATAAATTCTTTATTCTTAAATTCATACTAGTTTGATTTACATCAGCAGAACTATTAGTAGTAGTTGTTGTTGCTACTTCTTCTAAATCAATATTATCAATATTAAAAACTTCTTTATTAGTTACCAATGGAGATATAATATTAAATATCAAATAAACTCCTAAAACCATTCTTATATATTTTTTGGAATTGTTATTTGGTAAAATCATTTCAAAAATAGAAATAATTACAATAGTTACTCCAATTCCCTTTGCCCATGAACTTAAAACTTCTATCATCTTTATTTCCTACCTATACATCATACTACTATTAGACATTTTTAAAACAAGGCTTGTACCAATTATTAGCATAAATGACATTGCGCATAATATTGCTAAAAATATTTTAAAAATATCTCCAATTTGTTCTAGAAGTCCTACTATTTTTTTATCTGATATAGGTTCTACAACAGTTGCTAATAATTTGTATGACAGTGCTAATACAGAAAGTTTTATTATAGGCATAATGCAAATTCCAAGTACTATAATTACTCCAACAACTCCAATTGCATTTTTTAGAATAATTCCACATCCTAGGACAGTATCTACTGCATCTCCTAATATTTTACCTACTACTGGTATTGCAGAGCTTACCACAGCTTTTGTTGTTTTAGCAGTTAATCCATCTACACTACTAGATAAAGTTCCTTCTAAAGATACAACTCCAACAAATATAGTTAGAACTATTCCTAAAAACCAAACTATACCGTGATTTTAAAAATTTAGATAATTTATCTATTTGTACTTTATCTGATATTTTTGATATTATTACTAAACTAGTTAGTACTAAAACAAATGGTATTATTAGATTTTGTATAATACTACCAATAAAATTAACCATAAATAAAATTATTGGTTCTATAATTCCACTTGTTGTAATATTTCCCGTATACATCATTAGTGTTATAAGAAGCGGTACTAACATATTCATAAATCCAACCAAATTACTTGCTGTATCTTGTACTAATTTAACTATATCTGAAAAATTTGTCATAATGATTGTAACTATTAATATGTATTGTACATAATATACTAATTTTGAAATATTATCATTTTCTAAACTTTCACTAATAGATTTTAAAATACTATGTATTAAAATTATAACTAGAATACTTACAATTGCTTTTACATTTGTTACTACCTCTCCTCCTATTAAATTTAATATTCTTTTAAAAATTGTACTGTTGTCTACTTCTCCTTCAATTGCATTATTTAATAATTCATTTATATCGATATTTTCAAAAAACTCTCCTGAATACTCTTTAGAACTATTTATAAATTCTTGTATTTTAAACTCTTCTTTTTGTTCTTTCATAGTACTTTCTTCATCAGCATAACTGTAATTAATAGGAATTATTAGACAAATAATAGCAATTAAAATTAATATAATTTTTCTTTTCATTTGTATTTCCTTTTTTCTATGGTAATATTTTTAAAATTATTTCTAATAAGCTTGTTATTATCGGTATTGACATTGATATAATAATTATTTTTGTGCCTACTTCTATTTTATTTGCAATTGCCGCTTCACCAGAGTCTTTGCAAATACTAACGGCAAATTCAGATAAAAATGCAATCCCTGTTATTTTTATTAGTAAACTTAAAAAAGTACTATTTATTGAGGCTTTACTAGCTAAAGATTGTAATAAATTTATAATTCCTGTTAATTTGTCCATAACAAGTATTAAAATTAAAACGCCTGAAAGCAAACTAATATAAATTGCAAATTCTGGTTTATATTGTTTTAATAAAATAATTATAATTAAAGAAACTAATGCAATACCTATTATTTTTATAACTTCCATAAGTTTCTCCTTATTTTTTATAAATTAAATACTGTTCTTACAGTGTTAAATAATCCACTTATTTCTTTAATTACCATTGTAAGTACAATTACTAAACCAGCTAAAGTTGTCATCATTGCTTGATCTTCTCTTCCTGCTCTAACTAAAACTTGATGTAATACAGCAACTAAAATTCCTACTGCAGCTATTTTAAATAATAAATTTATGTCCATTATTTTCCTCCAAAACTTAGAATAAAGCAATAACCATGGCTAGTCCCATTATTGTTCCTAATCTTGTATATAATTTTTCATTCTTTCTTTTTTCTTCTTCAGCTTCTTTTATTTGTGTATCTAAAAATTTTTCTGTTATCTCTATTTGACTAATTTGTCCTTCCATATCTGTTTGTCCAAGTAATTTTGAAAGTGCTTTCAAAACATTTTTATCATCTTCTTTTAAATTACTTTCCGTCTCTATTACCGCTTCTTCCCATGCTTCATTTGCAGTTTTTGTATTCATTTTTTCTTTAGCCCTTTTAAAAATATTTCCTATATTTTTTATACTTGTTTTACTAATCTCTTCAAATATTTCAGGGATAGGCTCATATGTAAATTTTATTTTTGTTTTTAATATGTTTAATGCACTTTTCATTTCTTCTAATTCCTCTAGTCTATGTACATATTTTTTTGATAACATTCTTCCTATAACACTAGATATTATTAAAATTAAAAACAATATTATATATTTAATTATTTGCATAAAAAACATCTTGTCCTTTCTATTTTTAGTATTATATTCACAACTAATCCTTTTTAGAACTAAATAATTAATTTTTTAAAATTATATAATTATATAAAAATTATTTTTTCTAATTTTTTTGTTTCTATTAAATAATCAATTTCTGGATTATTTTTTATTTCTTCTAATGTTCTTCCATGCATTGTAAAGATTCCTTTTACTCCTGACAAAAATGCATCTTCAATTGCTTCTATATCTTCTTTAGATCCTATTTCGTCACATGCAATTATTTCTGGTGCCATAGACCTAAGAAGCATTTTTATTCCTTTTGATTTTGATATATTTTCTATCACATCTGTTCTTATACCTATATCATTTTGTGGAATTCCTTGATAAATTGCTGCTATTTCTCCTCTTTCATCTACAACACCACACATCTTACCTTTAAAATCTAGCTCTTCTATACCATCGCTTATTCTTCTTATAGTATCACGTAAAATTGTAGTTTTTCCTTTTCCTGGAGGAGATACAATTAATGTATTATAAATTGTATTATTTTTTTTATCTATAATTTCACTCAATATCTTGTTACTACAACCTTTAATTTCTCTTGCTATTCTAAAGTTTAAGCTATTTATATTTTTTATATTAATTACATTATTATTTTCTACTACTGCTGTTCCTGTTATTCCAACTCTATGACCTCCTTTTACTGTTATAAATCCATTACATATCTGATTTTTATATGCATAAATTGAATTATTACAAATTTTTTCTAGTATCTGTAGTATTTCACACTGATTTACTATGTAATTTATTACTATATCACTATTCCTAAATTTTAAGATAATTGGTCTATTAGAATGCAATCTTATTTCTTCTAATTTTTTAATAACATCTTCTTTATCAAATTCTTTTTTTAATAAACAATAAATCATATTTGGAAAATATCTTAGGATTTCTTCTTTGTTTTTCATTTCATCTTGATTTCCTTTCTTTTAAAACAAAAACAAGCACATAATGATTTTAAATTAATCATTATGTACCCGTTATTTTCAATTATTATATTATATTTAATTGCTATTTATTTTAGAACTATTTTTCATTAATTATTGTTCTAAATATAATTCCTGTATTTTCATCTTTTTCAAATTCCACTTTATAATTTTTAGATAAATCTATATCTCCTTTTATAAAAGTTATATTTGTTTCTGTAGCATCATATTCTTGACCTTTAAAATTTATTTCTTTTATTCTAAAATTACTTTCATCTTCGTTATTTAAACTTATAACTGAAAGAAGACCTTTCACTGTTTGAGCACTCAAGTTTTTTCCTTCATAAAGTTCAAATTTTTGATTAAATGTTGTTATTTGTAATTCTGACATTTTTGTTGCTGTTTCACCAAAAGCTATATTTGATCCATTATATAAATCTAGAGAATTACTAAATCCTGAAATATTTGGTATACAATAAATAATAGGATTTTCATTTTCTTTTAAATTTAATTTTTCCATTTGTTGCTTATTTACTTTACTTATTCTGTCTGTTATTATATTTATAAAATTTTGTGATTGTTCATTACTTAAATCTGTTAACATTACAGTATTTTCGCTTGAAAGATTTTCTATAGTAGATTCATTTGTAAAATTAATATCACTATATATTTTATATTTATATGTAACTACATCTGTTTTATCATTATCTTTTGGAAGTGATAGTTCTATTTCATAATTTTCTTTCACATTTTGCTTGCTTTGTAATCCTTCAAAGTTTGCAGTTAAAGTAATTAACCTAATATCTTCTATTATAACAGATAATTTTAATCCTTCATTTTTTCCGTCTGTATTTTTCTCAATAGATACCGAATTATTATCTATTGAAACTAAAACTTTATATAAGCTTCCACTTTTTTTATAGACAATTATTTCTATTTTTTTATCATCCAAATCAGAACTGCTTTGAATATTTTTTATTAGTTTGTCAATATCGCTAGCTGATATTTTTGACGAATTACTTTTAACTTTTAGATATTCATTTAATTTATTTAATGTTAATTCATCATTTTTTAAAGTTTCTAATAATTTTGTTAAAATATCTTTTAACTTTCCTCCTTCTAATGATAGTTTATACCCTTCTAAATTACCGATCTTTCACTTTAGAAAAATCTTCATCATTTAAATTATTATCTAAAATACTTTTATATGTATTAAAAATTTGATTTGATTGTTCTTCTGTTAATTCTACATTTGTTATTTCTTTCATTTTTTCAAAGGTATCTTTATAGTTATTAATAGAAATTTGATTTCCTAAAGAATTTTCTACATTATCTGTTTCTAAACCAATAAATTTATTTCCAATATAGCTTGTCTGTAGTCCAATTGTGTTTTCTACTTGTCTAAAGTTTATCGGAAAATTAACATCATTTGAATAATTTAAGCTTATGTTTTGAGAAATTTTATTATTTGCTTTATCTACTTGTCCTGAAAGTGTTATATTAAAATTATCCATAATTTCAGTATTCTTATAATATTCTTCAGGCACATTAAATGATAGCTTGCTTTCATTATTATATGGCGTATTATTTCTTTTTTCAAAATACCCTTTTAAATCTTGACTAATAAATCCTTTTTTATTATCTCCTACTTGTGTTACATATTTAAAAAATAATTCTTTATCTGTTTTAAATATATCTGTTACAAAATATATAGTTGCAGCTCCAGCAATTAATATTATTATTGTTATAATTATTATTAAAATCTTTGGTGTTTTTTTATTTTTCTTTTGATTCATAGTTTTTCTCCTTTAAACAAATTAGTTTTATATAGAATAAATAGATAAATAACCTATTTTGTCATTTATCTATTACTGTTTATCTTATTATATTATTCTTGTTCCCAGTTATGATATATGTTTGCTACATCATCTAATTCTTCTAATCGTTCAATTAGTCTTTCCATTTTTTCTTGAGCTTTTTCATCTAATTTTACTGTTGTTGTTGGTACCATTTGAACTTCTGCTTCTAAAAATTCAAAACCTGCTTCTTCTAATTTTTCCCTAACTGTAGAAAAATCAGATGGGGCTGTTGTTATTTCATATATTTCTTCTGAAGCTTCAAAATCTTCTGCTCCTGCATCTAAAACAAGCATCATTAATTCTTCTTCATCCATACTTGATAAAGCTTTTTCAATAACAATTATTCCTTTCTTATTGAACATATATGATACACATCCTGTTGTTCCTAAATTTCCTCCTGCTTTATCAAAAACATGTCTTACATCTGCTGCTGTTCTATTTTTATTATCTGTTGAAGCTTCTACAATTACAGCTACTCCATTTGGCCCATATCCTTCATATGTAATTTCTTCATAATTTTCATTACTTGTTGATGCTTTCTTGATTGCATTATTAATAGTATCATTTGGCATATTCGCTGCTTTACATTTTGCTATTACGTTTTTTAACTTTGAATTTCCTGCTGGATCTGGTCCACCTTCTTTTACAGCTATCAATAATTCTCTTCCTAGTTTAGTAAATATTTTTCCTCTTGCAGCATCTGCTTTTCCCTTTTTTGCTTGTATGTTGTGCCATTTACTATGTCCACTCATTTCTTATTTCCCCCTTATGTTTCTTTATATTTAAATTAATAATTTTATTTATCTTTAACTTTTTACTACGATATTGTAACACATATTCTTGAATTTGTATAGATTTTTATATAAAATTTAGTTTTTCACAATAATGCTATAATGATTTATTTAACCATTCATAATATTTTATCAAATATTCCCAGCAACCTTCTTTATCAGTTATTCCATTGTAATTATCTTTAATTTTTTCTATTATATCATCTTTGTTTATCCATTTAACTTCAGATACTTCCTCTTCTTGTAATTGTAATTTAGTCTCATCTACTTCTTTATTTGCTACATAGTATTCATTAAAATAATTATTAATAATATCTTCTCTTTTATTTGAAGATATAACTGATCCAATAAACACTATATCCTCTTTTTCTAATTTAATTCCTAGTTCTTCTTTTGCTTCTCTAATAGCTGCTTCAAACCCAAATTCTCCAGCTAATACATTTCCTCCAACACTTACATCCCACATATTAGGCCATGTTTTTTTATTTGGGCTTCTTCTTTGTAATAACACTTGTCCTTTTGAGTTTATTATAAACACAACTACTGCTTTATGCCATAAGCCTTCTTTACTACATTTTTCTCTAGTTTCTACTTTTCCTGTATACATTCCATTTTCATCTAAAATATCAACTAATTCTTCCATTGCTTTTTTACTCCTTATTCTTTAATTTATATATTGTTATAGTTTTCTAAAAAATAAGCTATTCCATCTTCATCATTTGATAAAGTTATTTCTTTAGCTTTATTTTTTACTTCTTCTAGAGCATTTTCCATTGCAACTCCTAGTCCTACTTGGCTAATTATTGATAAGTCATTTGCACCATCTCCAAAAAATATTACTTCATCTGTAGATATATCTAATTTTAAACATAATTTTTTTAGGGTATCAAACTTATTCATATTTTTATGATTAAGAGTTAGCCATTTCTTATTACTCTTGTTATCTGTATCCGACATTACTATTACATCTATGTTTTCAAATGTTTTTTCTATATATTCTTTATATTTATTAATTTCATTATCATCTATAAAAAATATATTCATCCTACATATAGTTTCTTCTATTTCAGAAATATCTTCAACTCTTTGAAAAAAACTTCTTCTATCTTTACTATTCTTTTTATATGTATAATATTTATTTAATGAACAAAATTGAATTTCATCTGCTATTTTTTCAAAATAATTCGTTATCTTAATTGCAATATTTTTATCAACACTATTTAAATTTATTCCATCTTTATTTTTTACATCATATATATATGCACCATTATTTAATATTAAATAATTAAACATATCAATATCACATACATTATTTACACTAGAAAAATTTCTAGCAGTTATTCCAACTATAATGTAATTATCTTTTTTATATTTTAATAATACATTTTTATTTTTATCAGTTACTTTCTTATTACTTGTAAGTAGTGTTCCATCAAAATCCATAGATATCATTTTATATTTCATATATGATAAATCTCCTTTTAATTTTATCTCATGTAATATATCAAGCTTTGATAGTATAGTATCATAAATATAAGTTTTTATCAACAAAAATATTGTAATATAATGATTAAATTTATTTAAAAATTATTGCTATATTTTTATCTTAATAGTATAATTACAATATAAATTTAAGGAGTGAGAAAAATGAATAATATAAATTATATATTAGAACAATTTACAAAAATAAATATAATTAATTCAATAATTGTAATTTTAGTCAGTTTTTTTATTTACAAATTAATTAGACATTTTATAATAAAGGGGGAAAAAAATACTTCTATTAGTAAAAAATTAAATAATAAAAGTAGAACATATTTAAGATTATTTAATAGTATTTTAAGATATATCTTTATAGTATTAACTTTACTTATAATTTTACAAATAAATGGAATTGATGTGAGTTCATTACTTGCCGGTGTCGGAATAGCTGGAGTTATTGTTGGTCTTGCAATTCAAGATGCTTTAAAAGATATAATTAGAGGTTTTAGTCTTATATCAGATCATTACTTTTCAGTTGGAGATATAGTATCTTATGGTGATGTAATTGGTAAAGTACTAGTACTTGGACTAAAATCCACAAGAATCCAGGATATTGCAACAGACAATATTATATCAATTGCCAATAGAAATATCGAGCAAATTGAAGTTGTTTCAACTTCCCTTTATGTAAAATTTCCAATGCCATATGAAGTTTCAGTTGATAAGGCAGAAAGTGTAATTTCAGAAATAGTAAAAGAAATAAATAAAGTTAACGATGTAGATGAAACAATTTACAAAGGTGTTGCAGAACTTGCAGATTCAAGTATTCTATATCTTTTAAAAATAACTTGTATACCTGATAGAAGATTACAAGTTAGACGAGATTCTTTAAGATGCATTTTAAAAACATTAGAGAAAAATAATATTCAAGTTCCATATAATCAACTTGATATTCATCAAAAATAGAAAACAAAAATAGACTAGCAAAAATGTTAGTCTATTTCTACATTTACATTTAAATTTATGCAAGACCATATTTCTTTTTGAATCTATCTGCTCTACCTCCGGCTGTTTCTTGTCTTAAGTTTCCTGTCCAATATGGATGACATTTTGAGCAAACATCTACTTTTAGGTCTTTCTTTGTTGAACCAACTTCTAAAACATTACCACATGCACATGTAATAGTTGTTTGGTTATATTCTGGTTGTATATCTTTTTTCATTTAAGTTCACCTCTTTCTCGATCAAATAACATGACTGTTTTTTATCTTAACATATTTTTTCAATTTTTTCAAGTGTTAATTAATATTTTTATATTATTTTTCATTATTATTATCTTTTTTCTCTTCCATATATGTTGCTGAATATATCATTTCCTTGTTTAAAGAAAGCTTATTTATTAATTTACTCATTATATTAAATACACAAGCAACTATTAAAATTATCATTCCAATTTTTTTCCAATATTTCGCAAACATAATTCTCTCCTTATTTTATTTAACATATTAATTATACTTTTATTTTTTAAAAAAGTCAATACAAGTTTTCAAATTCTACACATGGCAAAGGCCTTCTTGATTTTTAATTATTCAAGAAGGCCAAAAGTTAGACAAATTCAATTGTAAACTCATCAAAAATGTTAAAGAAATTTTGGATAGAACTTATCTTTCCATCTTCAACAAGAACTAAAGAATCATCAACTCTTTTGCCACAACAATAGAGTTTGTCATCTTGTACTACTACACATTCTCCTCCGAAAGCCGTTAATAAGCTTACATTTGAGAGTTTTAAACTTGTAACAGCCAAGTTGACTTCCTCCTGTTCAGAAAAGAAATAAAAAAGTGTGTTCAAAGGAACAGTAACATCAGTTACATCATAACTTACTTTTCCTGTCCACGTTTTTAAAATTTTTTCTTCTCCGAATGATACGTAAAAGGCAACCAGCCATTTCGTATGTTTGTTTTGCATCAGGTTCACTCCTTATGTTTGATAATATTATTATACCATAATTTATGTTAATTTTCAATTTTTACATATTTATAATTTATTTGGTTAGAATAAAATTGGTGATATATATGAAGAAAAAAGGATTTATTATATTTATATTAATTATTTTAATATTTGCTTTATTAGGAATTGTATTTTATTTTTATAATGGATCTAATAATAATGAAGAACAAAGTAATTATGAAGCAACTAGAACATCTTCTGAAAATACAGAGCGGAAATAACTCAAATACTTCAGAAAATAATGAAGACAATACTTCTAAGCCCGAACCTAAAACTACAGAAGAAACAATAGCTACTTTTTCAACTAAAATATATTCTACAGATAAAGCTAGACAAAATAATGTAACTATTACTTGTAATACATTAAATGATACAATAGTAAAAAATCGGAGAAACTTTTTCATTTTGTAATACTGTAGGGCAATCAACTACATCTAAAGGATATCAAAAAGCTGATATTTTTGATAAAAATGGTAATAAGAAAAAAGGTCTCCGGTGGTGGAAATTGTCAAGTAAGTAGTACTTTATATAATGCTGTACTTAGTGTTCCTGAATTATTAGTTGTAGAAAGACATGAACATAGCAATTATGTTCCTTATGTTCCAAAAGGTAAAGATGCAGCAGTAGCATATGGAAGTTATGATTTTAAATTCACAAACAATACTGGTAATGATATTAAAATAAGTTGTACTACAGATGGAGAAAATATTACTACTACTTTAATTTCTATTAAACAAATTTAATATTACAAAATTTTCTCTTATAGAATATTTATATATTTACAAGAATATATTTTAATATCTATAGGAGGGATTTTTATGTGTAATTATAAATTTACTACTTCTTTACTTTTAACTTTTCTATTTCTTTGTTATTTAATAACACCTTGTTTTGCTGAAAACACCGCTTATGTTTGGTCTCCTTCTTCTGGTTTATCTCCTACTTCAAGTGATGTAAATAGTGATAATGATAATGGCAATTCACTTCAATTAGAATCTGAAAGTGCTATTTTAATTGAACAATCAACAGGTCAGGTTTTATATTCTCATAATCCTCATGAACAATTAAGACCAGCTTCTGTTACAAAAGTTATGAGTATTTTATTAATTATGGAAGCAATAGATTCTGGAAAAATTTCTTTAACAGACTTAATTCCATGCAGTGAAAATGCTGCATCTATGGGTGGATCTCAAATTTGGCTTGACCCAAGAGAAACTTTGAGTGTAGATGAAATGTTAAAAGCTATCTGTGTAAATTCTGCTAATGACTGTGTTGTTGCAATGGCTGAATACATTGCTGGTTCTGAAGAAGCTTTTGTTCAGATGATGAATGATAAAGCTAAAGAACTTGGAATGAATGATACAACATTTAAAAATTGTCATGGACTTGATGAAGATGGCCATGTTACTTCAAGCTATGATATTTCTTTAATGTCTAGAGAATTATTAAATAATCATCCAAGTATTACTAAATATACAACTATATGGACTGATTCACTTCGTGATGGTAAATCAGAACTTTCAAACACTAATAAATTAATACGAACTTATAAAGGAGCAACTGGATTAAAAACAGGTTCTACTTCTCTTGCACTATACAATTTATCAGCAAGTGCTACAAGAGATGATTTATCATTGGTTGCTGTTATAATGAAAGCTCCTACTACTAAAATTAGATTTAGTGAGGCTGCAAAACTATTAGATTTTGGATTTAGTAAATTTTCTTTTAAAGATTTTGGTAAAAAAGGAGATTTAGTAAAATCAATTACTGTAGATAAAGGAATTTCTTCAAATGTTGATGCAATTTTATCTGACAATGCAGGAGCAATAATTGAAAAAGGTCAAGAAAATAGCATAGAACAAATTCTTAACTTAGAAGATAAAATTCAAGCGCCTATTGAAGAAGGTCAAAAACTTCGGGCAAATTTCTTTCTCAATCGATGGAAATGAAATCTCTAGCATTGATATAGTTGCAAAAAATTCTGTTGATAAAATTAATTTATTTTCTATGGCTAAAAAAATTTATTATTCATGGGTAGACTTATTAAGAACTTAAAATAAAAAACAATCCTAAATATTGTTAGTTACTTCTTTCTAATATTTAGGATTATTTTTATACATACTTATCCTATTTAGATGATAACTTTAGTTTTTCTATATATTTATCTGCCTCTTTTCTTGATTTAAAAATAGTAATATTTAAATTTTCCTTATATTTATTTAGTAGTTCATATATTTGTGGTAATTTATCTTTTGAAAATTTAATAATACGTTGTTCAAACTCTTCATCTAGCTTTTCTTCTATCCAAGGCAAATCATCTCTATTCTTCCCAATACGATTTTTTGCTCCTTCAATACAAACTTCAGTTGGAAAATCAAGTAAAAATACTGTGTCACATTCTTTAATACGCATTTCTAATGTCCTTTGATAATTTCCGTCAATTATCCATTTATCTTCTTTAAATATTTCTTTTAATTTTTCCTCTAATTCTTCTTTTGAAATATGAGTACCATCTTCATTATGATATAACATATCCAAATGATATAATGGCAAATTTGTAACTTCTCTTAATTTCTTAGAAAATACACTTTTCCCTGCTCCTGGGCTTCCCATAACAATAATTTTCAAAATTTTTCTCCTTATATAATTTTTACTTATTTTTAATATATTTTTAAATATTTTAATAAAAAGCAATGAGAGGAGATTTTAACATGTATCTCCTCTTTACAGTAAAAGTGTGGCTTAAAACCTAGTAGATAGTAACAGATGTGCCCGGAGTAATTGTTTTAAGTATGGTAATCATACTTTCTTCAGCTACTCCTACACATCCTCCGGTGGGTGAATCAGGTCCTCTCCAACAATGAAGGAAAATAGCATTGCCCGCATATGGTGCTCCTGCCTTATTGTATCCCAAGTCTAACAGATAATTATATACCCCAGGATAGTCAATAAGATGCTCATCTTCCGAATAATCATTATCTGGATCTTCGCTACGGTAAATTAAAGTATTATATTTCTTACCGTTGGAACCAGTCGCGCACCAATACATATCTTCCGTCACTTTGGTATATGGTACCAAACTTCCAGGATCATCATTGATGCCATAGGCTTCTCCAATCTCCCATGTTCCCAGAGGAGTTTTTGTATCACCTTCGGATTGTTTTCCAGGGCCATTCTTTCCCACAACAGCAGGGCAGTTAAACACAGGAACATACTTACCGTCAGTTGCTTGGTAAATGGTAAGCTCTGCGTGAAAATCACCGTTTATTGCTGTTTTAATACCTATCCGGTATTCTCCGTCTCTTTCTTTCGAAATAGGCTGTTCAAACAACGTTTGTTCAACTTCTTCCTGAGAAATGATATTTTTGTACATTTTGTAGTGTGAATTGTCAACTTTCAACGTAATTAATGCTGCTAAAAGGACAACAATAAAAGCTAAAAGAATGACAATAGTAATTTTAAAGTTATTCTTCATTTAAATTTACCTCCAATTATGGCCACACTTTTACATCATTGCTTGCATAAAAATACTTTTTAGCACTATTATTATATCATGAAATAGATTAAAGAACAATGTTTTACATAAAATCTTTATTTATTCTCCCCATGCTCTTTTTTCTACCTCGTTTGCAATTTCAGTATATTTTGTTCTATTTTCAGATAAATATCCCATACCACTTTCAGCTGCGGCTTTTATATCTTCTTGAGCTCTAGCTTCATCTTCTTCATTTCCAGACATTTTTGCTTTAGCAAAACTTCCTAAAGCTTTTAGTGCATCTGCTCCTGCTTTATATCCTTGTCTTTCATGTTCTGTACCAATTATAGATTCTTTTATTGAGCCAAATACAGTGTTGCTTGCTCTACCAAATATTTTATTTAAATGTCCTATAATTAAAGATGTATCTGAAGTTGTATCAGTATTTCTTGCACAAAGTATATCTATTTCTTCTACACATGGATGAGATAATTTCTTTTCTATATCAGACATACCAACAGCATTTATACCAACTTGACAATTCATTTTTATTTTTACTCCAACTTCTAAATATTTTTTACCCTCTTGACCAATATTTTCTTTTTTATAAACTTCATAATCTTTTATTTGGTCATATCTAAATAATTCTTTATAGTTTTTCTTTTCAGCTTTTGGATCAATAACTTCAAACATAGCAATTTCATCTGCAAATACTATTCCAAAATATCCTTCATGCACAATTCTTTCTTTACTTTTTTTATCTAATGTCTCAAATTCTTTTTTGTATAACTCATCTTGTTTTTTCATGTATTCCATATGATTTTTAATAAATTCTGTATCAAATTTTGTTGCATCTATAAATGCACTACAGTTTTTCTCGCAATCTTTACAAATATAATTTTTATCTCTTAGTTTCTTTCTTGCAAGCATCCCTGCTTCTTTACCACAAAATTCACATTTTTCCTTTGAAAAAAGTCCCATAATAGATCATTCCCTTCTTTTTTATTTTTATAAAATAATAATATCATAATCATATATAAAAATAAATAATTATTTTATATTTAGTTCATTATTTTTGTAAATTTAATAATATTTATATATATTTTTTAATTCTTTACTTTTTTTGTCATAAATGATATACTTTTGTCATAATAATAATCCATAAAGATTTATTTTAAAGGAGGTATAATTATGGGATTTATTAAAGCTTTTGCAGGAGCAATTGGAGGAACTTTTGCAGATCAATGGAAAGATTATTTATTACCAATGCCTGGAGTACCTGCTACAGCAGCTATTTTTCCAGCGGTAGCACAAGGAACTAATGCTGGGCGTGGTTCTAATACAAAAGGATCTGACAATATTATTTCAAATGGAAGTAAAATAGTAATACCAGAAGGAACAGCTTTAATTACTTTGCAAGATGGAGCTGTAACTGGATGTATTACAGAACCAGGAGGATATATTGTTTCAAATGATGATCCTAATGCAAAATCAATTTTTGCAGGAGATGGAATTGTTTCATCTTTAATTAAACAAAGTTGGGAAAGATTTAAATTTGGTGGTCAACCAGGTTCTAATCAATTAGCTTTTTATGTAAATTTAAAAGAAATACCAAATAATAAATTTGGAACACAATCTGAAATTTATTGGGATGATGCATATTTAAATGCACAAGTTGGAGCAATTACAAGAGGTACATATACTTTAAAAATACTTGACCCAATATTATTTATAAAAGGATTTGTTCCTGTAAGTTATATTCAAGATTCAGGAATATTTGACTTTGCAGATATGGATAATGATGCAGCAGCTCAATTATTTAATGAAGTTGTTGGAAGTTTATCTGCAGCATTTTCAAATTACACAAATGATCCAAGTAGAGGAAATCGTATAACTAAAATTCAAGGAGATCAAATTGGATTTGCACAAAGTCTATCTCAAGCTGTTGAAGATGCTTATCAATGGAAAAGCGGTCGTGGCTTAGAAATTGTTAGAGTTGCAATTCAAGCTATAGAATATGATGAAGATACTAAAGCTCTTCTTAGTGATGTTAAAAGAGCAGATTCACTATCTGGAAATCGTGGAAATTCATTTATGCAACAATCTGTAGCTCGTGGATTCCAAGCAGCTGGTGAAAATGGTGGCGGAGCTTCTAACATGGCATTTATGGGTATGGGAATGAATGCTGTAGGTGGAGCTATGGGAAATCTTCAACAACAAACTTCTAGTCAACCACAAGAAGATCCATATGAAAAGCTAGCTAAACTAAAAAAATTACTTGATGACGGAGTTATTTCTCAAGAAGAATTTGATGCTGCTAAAGCAAAAATCTTGGGGGTGTAATATATGGATGAACCTAAAATCGTACAAACAGATTTAGGAAATAAAGATGGACAAAATAAGTGTCCTAAATGTGGTGCTACAGATATTTCTTTAAATACAAAAACAGGAAAACTAAGATGTAATTTTTGTAGACATGAATTTGAACCTCAAAAATTAGAAGGTTTGGAAAAAGATATAAGTAATTTAGAAGGAGAAGTTTTAGGCTCTGGAACACAAGATATTAATAATGATGCTGGAGATATTATTACATTAAAATGTAGTAGCTGTGGTGCAGAAGTTGTAGTTGATACTTCAGAATCTACTAGTGCTAGATGTCACTGGTGTAGAAATACTTTATCAATAAATGAACAAATTCCAAATGGAGCTGTTCCAGATACAGTACTTCCTTTTAAATTAACAAAAGCTGAAGCAAAAAAACAAATTGAAGAATTTGTCGGAAAAAGAAAATTTTTTGCACATCCAAAATTTAGAGAAGAATTTACAACTGATAATATAATGGGTGCATATTTTCCTTATATGATAGTAGATGTTAATTCTCATGCAAAACTTGCAGGTCAAGGTGAGCATGAAGTAAGACGCTATACTGTAAAACGTGGTGATAATACAGAAACTCGTTATGATGCTGACCTTTATAATGTTGAACGTGAATTTGATTTATCAATTGAAGGTTTAACTGTAGAATCAAGTATGGATAAGTTAGATACTTCTTCTGCTAAAACAAATAATATAATAAATTCTATCATGCCTTTTGATACAGAAAACTGTGTAAAATGGGATTCAAATTACTTAAAAGGTTATACATCTGAAAAACGTGATGTAAATGTAGACCAGTTAAGACCTTTAGTTCAAGAGCAAGCAAAAGATGTTGCAAGATTTGCTGCAAATGAATCTTTAAAACAATATGATAGAGGTGTTAGATGGGATAGTCAAGAACTTGATATAAAAGGTCAACAATGGAAATCAGCTTATTTACCAGTATGGATTTATAGTTATTTACAAAAAAAGGGTAATAAAGATGTTTTACACTATGTAGCAGTAAATGCCAGAACTAAAGAAACTATGGGAAGCGTTCCAATCCATATGCCTAAATTATTTTTAATGTCTGCATTATTAGAAACAATTGCTATTATTATCGCTATATTATTTACTACATATAAAATATTAGCTGATAATTCAAAATTCGCATGGATTTTAGCAATTACAGGTATAGTATTTTTTATAATTAAATACTCTAAATATCGTAATAAAGGTGCAAGACATCATCACGAAACTGAAACCAAAAAAGAAATTCGAAACTTAAGAAAACTAGACAATCTAGTTAGAAGAAAAACTGGTCTTTCTAATTCAAGAATGTCAGGTGCAAATAATACAAAAGTTTCAGGAAACATCAATAAAAACATTATAAACACTATAACTAATCAGTTATAATGCAGTTAAACCCATAATGATATTTTTATCATTATGGGTTATTTTTATTTATTCATCTTGCATACTTTCTATATCATAGTTTTTTTCTAACTCATCTTTTACTTCATTATTATTTATATTTTGTTTGATTTTTATATCATTTTTATTTTCTTTTTCTCTAGTTTCTTCTTGTTTATGTTGCATTCTTTTCAATATAGCTTCTGTTCTTAACTTTTTATTTTCTATACATCCATTTAACATATCATTTGTTTTTTCTATTAAATCAGGAACATAATCTAACAATTTATCAATTGCTGAATTATGATTTACTGTAATTAATTTTACATTTTCATTTTGAACAACTAAGAAAGCTACTGGATTTATACTAATACCTGCACCTGATCCACCACCAAATGGTAATCTATATTGTATTTCTTCTTCCTTATCTTTTTTAGTATATTCATCTATTGTCTCTCCTGCATATTCACTTCCGTCCAGCTGCAAATCCAAATGAAACTTTTGAAATTGGTATAATTACAATATTATTTAAAGTTTCTATTGGTTCTCCTATAATAGTATTTACATCTATCATATCTTGAATACTATTCATAGCTGTAGTCATAAGATTCTCTATTGGATGATTTAACATTTTTATCCTCTCCTTTTTCTTTACTTAAGATATATATTATATTTATAATATGTATCAATTTGAATCCAAATATACCGCTAATTTCCATATTAATTATATTTTGATTATTATATATTGGACTAATTTTAAAATATTGATTTTTTATATTTTTTATTTTCATTCTAAATATTATTGGTATTATACTGCTTAATATTCCAACTAAAACAGCAGTTTTTCCGGCATCATCTACTCCTAATTCTATATTTAATTTAATATTAACAATTCCTATTATATCTTTTAAGAATTTTTTTATTAATTTTAAATTAATCTTTTCTTTTTTTAATATTTTATTAAAATTAATATCTTTCATTTTATTTTTTAGTCTATTTTTTACTTTTAAGTTATCTATTTTTTGTTTATTAAAACTTTTCTTAAAGATTGTAAATTTTCCAAATAGATTTAGTTTAATGCTTATTTTGTAATCGTCATTAATATGTTTATTCTTTTTAGTACTAACTTTTAAATTATTAATTTCTATAACTATTTTTCCAAATAAAATTATAAAACTAGGAAAAATAAAAATAATTATAAATAAAATAAAAAGAAAAACCAACATTTTGTACCTCCTTCCCTATAAAAGAGGATTAATATTAGTTTTTCCATTATTTTTAATTTTAATCTTATCTTAGAATATTTTTCCAAATAATCCTTTAGAATTATCTTTTTCTCTATTTCTATTTCTTTTTGAATGCCTTCTTTTTCTGCTTCTTCTAATAATCTCATCTATTTCTTCTTCTGTTAAGTCTTCACTATTTACATCATTGTCTTCATATTGTATTTGTATTTCATCTTCTTTGTCATTTATATCTTTAGTGTTAGATGAATTAAAGAATGATTCATATTTTTGTTCAAACTTTTTATATTCATTATTTTCTTTTTTATTACTATCTTCATAGTTATCTTCTTCGTCATAATCATCGTAGTCATCTTCTTCATAATCATCTTCATCTTGATCATAGTCATCATAATCATCTTCTTCATAGTTGTCACTGTAATCATCTTCGTCTTCATCATAATCATCATTATTATATTTTTTCATTATACTATCTATATCGTCATCATTTTCTTTTAATACATTTGATGAATCATCATTTTCTTGGTTATCATAATCATCTTCTTCATATAAGTTTTTAGGTTCTTCATCTATATATTCTTCAATTTCTTCTATCTTGTAATTTGATAAATCTTTTCCAAATTTTTCACTTACTTCCTCTTGGAAAACCTTATAAACATTTTTTATTCCTTCTATTCTCCAATAGTTTGAATTTATAACTGTTCCAAGATTTACTTTTATAGTTGTTGCTTCTTTTTGAAAATCTTTTTCCTTACTTTCTATTTGTTTTAGATAATTTTTATTATATAAATTATTATATAGTTTTTTTGTTGATTTTCCTAAAGCTTCTTTTAATATCAATTCATATAAATTGTTTATTTGAATCATATCTTCATCAAAATTTTTACATGCTTCTTCCATTAATTTTTCATGAGTCTTTGGTCCATTTATTGATGTCATTCTTTCATTATCTAAAAATATTACTATATATTCTTTTTCTGCTCCCAAAAATGATAATTTTACACCTGTATCTTTTATTAATTTTTCTGATTTTTGTGTTTTGACATTATCATTTTCAATATCATCTAATATCTTCTTTGTTTTGCTATATATGTTCATATATAACTCTGCTTCTTTTTTTGCTATTTCTATTCTTGCTTTAACGGCTCTTTGAAGTGCTTTGTTACTAAATGGTACTCTTTCGCTCTTACCATTTTTTATCATTACATCAAGTACTTCTTTTTCTATTATATCATTTTCTGTTTCAATAAATTCTTGTGTTTTCTTTATATCATTTTTGTTGATCATTTCAAATATTTTACTTGCAAGCATTACTTGATTTCTAAATTCAGCTTCTGCTGTTCTTCTCATTCTTGCATATTTATTACGTTCTTTTTGTCTTTCTGTAAATAGCACCATTGCTTTAACATATCTACTCCTTAGGTCTTTTAATTCCTCACCATTTTTCTCAGTCATTAATTCTAATTTTTGGAGTTTTGTATCTAAAATACTTGGATTTTCTCCCAAATCATTAAATAATTTGTTTCTTTGATTTTCAATCTCTAAGTTTTGTTCATGTATTTTTGTTTGTCTACTTTGAATATATTCAATCTCTGATGCGACTTCATCGAATTTATCCATTACAACTTCTTCTTCCTCAGAGGTTTTCTTATATTCTTTTACAACATTTACTATTTGTTCATAATTCTTATAATTTGCCTTTATATTGTTTTCTTTATCAAGTCCAAATATTTTTTCAAAATATCTCTCTAAAACAATTGCACTTCTTTCATACATTTTATACTCCCCCAGAATCTTTTCTTCTTATATTGCTTCTACCTATTTTTAAAAGCTCATTTAATGCTTTTGTAATTATCTCTCTATTTTCTTCGTCAACATTTTTATATGTTTTTAACATAGCTTTCATATTTGCAAATTTGTTGTCATTGATTTCTGATAGAGTTTCTGCTTTTGTTGAATTTAATACTTCAAATAAAATATCTATACATGCTGCTCTTTGTTCTACACTTACTTCTTTTAGCCAATTTGTTATTGTTTTATCTACAAATTCACTTGAATTTGTAGCTTTGGTTTCTATAAATTTATCTCCTAGTACCTGCCAAGAATATAAATCATGTTGCATTATTCCTGTTTGTGTACTTTCTACTACAGTTGTTTCTTCTTTATGATTTAATAATCTTCCAATTACAGAACTTTTTGGAATATATAAATGAGTTCTACTTATTATATTTTTATAACCTTCTAACTCAATTACTTTATCTGAAAAACCCGGTCCATCGTTGTTATATACATTTATAATTCTTTTTTGGACTTTGGGATCACAAAATGCTGATGCATAAATTGCTAAATTTCCACCTTTTGAATGTCCTCCAACTCTTATTTTTCCTTTATATTTTTTTGCAATTTGATTTAAATATTCTTTAGCTTCAGTTTGAGCTGGAACTAAATCACTAAAACTCATATTAAAATCTTCTTTCCAGCCAACTATTGTATTGTCTGTTCCTCTATATGATACATATATTGTATTATCTGGCATATGAATTGTGATTGCGGAGAATTGTTTTTCTTGTTCTAAATCTATTTTATTAATATAGTCTGTTAATTTTATTTCTCCAAATCTTTTACTTTTAGCAAGCAAAGGAAAAAAGTCTTTATCTCCTTCTATTAATATTCTTCCTTTTTTATGTAGTTTTTTATATTTATCATACGCTTCTTTTAATGTTATTTCTTCACTTTCTACAACATTATCAAAAGGAAAATATGATAGACGTGTTAAGATTAAGCTGTCTATTTCGTTAAATTCTACTTGCTTAAATTTTATATCTCTCCACTCAATATATTCAAATATATTTGGCATGTAAATTCCTCTATTCTTATTATATATTTTTTTGCAAGTCCATTATAGCAGAAAATAAGAGATTTGTATACATTTTTCTTTTAAAAAACATAAAAAAGAGTAAATCTGTAAGCCGGGTTCTGTCTTCTAAAATAGTCATTTATCTAGGATAGTTATTGCTAACTACCTCAAGCCACGCAAGTTAAGAAGGTGCCGAGCAGGCTTAATCTTCTTATTTAGGTGTTGCTCCAGATGGGGTTTGCACTGACCCATTATGTCACCATAATGGCGGTGAGCTCTTACCTCGCCTTTTCACCCTTACCAAAATTTGGCGGTTATTTTCTGTTGCACTTTCCTTAAGGTCACCCTCACTAGACGTTATCTAGCATCATTGCTCTATGGAGCCCGGACTTTCCTCTCGTAGTTCCTTTCGGAATTTACCAGCGACTATTCAATTTACTCTTTTTATATTTTAACATATTTTTTTATAAAAAGCTACTGTTTTTTTGCTAACTTAAACTTTTCACAACCTATAATTATTTATGACATATTTTTTGCTTTTAAAAAGCACAAAAAGCGCCACATTAGTGGCGCCACATAAGTAGGTTTTTCCAAGATTTTAAAAAACGTTAAAATGCTTTTTGAAATCTTGGAAAATTCCTAATTAACGTACTAAAGTTCGTTAAGATTATCTTATTCAATTGTTGCACTACAAAATACTTCTTTACAATGTCCTAATTTTGGTTTTCACAGAGCACAGCTCTACTTAATATAAAGTACAGGGCGGAAGGAATTGTCAGCGTTGGCATAAGCGGTAAAGTTGCAGTTACGATAACTAGTGTAGTAGCTGCTGTGGTTGCAACTACCTCCACGTAACACGCATGGAGCTCCTCCGTAGCTAGATGTTTCTGTTGTCCATTCCCAACAATTATCAGCCATATCATATACATTACATATTTTATCTTTATTAGCCTCTGCACTTAAATTATTTGTCCCTGTATTTTTTATTCCTGATGATAATCTTATCTGATTTGAATATTTCGCTTTATAATTTGAATTACCTTTTACTGCATCTGTTCTATTATCATATTCTTGTAAAAATAGTGTTGCAGTATCCCATGCATAACTATTTACTAAATCACTTTCAAAATAATCACTTGTGTACATTGTTCGTGCCTTTGCTGATGCATCTGGTTGTGTTATATAATTATATACTGCATATTCTGGTTTTTCTGTTACTGATGTTAATGGATCTGAACTTATTGCAGTTTGAGATGTTGTTCTCGCTTCATATCTTCCTATCCAAAATCCTCCCGCTGCATTTGTTTTTGCTATAAAATCATTTATATCCTTCGCTACAGCATTTTTAGTTTCTGTTTCTCTTGTTCCTTCTTCTATACAATTATAAGCATGTTTCTGTCCTCCAACTAGTGATACTTGTCTTAATTCACTTCCATCTGTTTTAGTTTGACGTATTGTTCCAGATGTTTCATCATCTGATATTTTAAACGCATATCTTGCAAGTGTTATTGTTTTGCTTGAATCTGTTTTCCATGGTATTCCTACTGGTATCCATACAAATTCATTTCCGTTTTCTGGGTTATCTCTTATTACCAATCCCGTTTCTATTGAAGTTTCTCCTGGTTTATTTGATACTGTAAATCCTGCTGGTATTATTGCTGTATAATCTCCTGATTTATATTGTGCATTAGAATCGTTTGGTGCTTTTTGCCCTGCTGTAACTTCTGGTAATGATTTCTTTAAACTTCCAGTTGTTGGATCTAGTATAAAATCTTTGTTTTTATAATTTACTTTAAGTTTTCCTTCTTCTGGTGTTACTGTAGAAGTTGAACCATTTTTATCTAATGCTTCTTTTAATTTGCTTGCTTTTGTTGCTAAATCATAATTATTTAAATAACTGTCTGGATATACACTATTCCATGCAAGTCTTACTTCTTCTTCTATTTCTGCATCTTTTGTTGTTTGTTTTGCATTACTTGCTTTTGATAGTAATCCATTGTCTCCTGTTAGTGTTACAATTGTTACTCCTGCTAGGATAAGTAGGACTATTATTGTGATGACAAGGGCTATTAATGTTATACCTCTATTTGCTTTTGTTATTTTCTTTTTTGAATTTAAACTCATAAATTCTTTTCTCCTTTCGTTTTTCTTGTGTATTTATTTTTTAGTCTTTTTTCTTTTGCTAATACTATCTATTAGAATTATACTATTACTATTTTATTTTTTCAATACGATTTACAATTTGTAATATAATTGTAATATTAGTCGATTTTATATTTTTTATTTTATATTTTTTATTTTATACTATTCATCTCTTCTAATATGTTTTTGTACTTAATTAAAAATATAGTTTCATCTTGTACAGAAATAGCATTTTGAAGTTCATTTATCATTATATATATTTTATTAATACTATATTGTTTATTAGTATCAATATTAGTATTTGTTAATAACTTTGAAAATGAATTTGATGCTTGTTTAATATTTTCAGATATTTCTCTCCAATTTTTAGAATCTAATTTTGAATATGCTTTTAAAATATTATTTTTAGTTTCAACTAATGTTTTTTCTATTTCATCATCTAATATATTTTGTGAAAAATTTGGTAAATAATTATATAACTTTGATAATTCATCTAAACACATTTGTTTATTTTCTTGTTTTATTCCAACTGTTAGATTATCAAATTCTTTATTAAAATTTAATATATCATCTTGATTAATATTTGATTGATATAAATCTAATGTTATTGTTGATATCGAAGTATAAAGAATTTCTATTTGGCTTTTAATATTATCCCAATTTATTTCATCAGCACTCGTTAATACTCCATTATTTTTTAAATCAAATTCTTTTTCTTGTTTTGATTTACTTGTTGTACTATTTGAAGTAGAATTAGAACTTTCACTTTTTGATTCTCCTTGTTCATTATTGCTTCCTGCTTCATCTTGGTTTTTTAATTGTTTTGTTATATTATTTACTGATACATTATAATTTCTAGTATCAATATCATTTAATTGATTAAATACATTTAATAATTTATCTTCTAAAAATTTCACCTCTGCAATTTTCTTGTCTTTTTCTATTTTATCTGTATCTTTGCTTACTGTCGCATAAACTGTAACTGATAACATTACAATAATTATTATTAAAAATATATATCCTAATTTTTTATATTTTTTCAAAACAAACTCCTCCATTTTCTATTTTTTCTAGTATTTACATTTTTATTTTTCTTTATTCTTTGTATATATTTTTTTAATTTTTAAATACTAATATTAATAAATTTTTAGGAGTTTAAACATGCTTGCAAAAATAACTTTATATAGTGATAAAAAAGGTGAATTAAATAGATTTTTAAGTAGTTTTTATAATACAAATTTAGAAATAGAAAACGATCTAAAATGGGAAAAAGAATCTGCTAATCCTGTTGAATTAGCAGATCTTATTGGTGTTTATATTGATAATTCAGATGATTATTTACTAACTATGTGGATTACTCTTGATAAAGATATTTTTGTAAATATTACTGATAATAGCGCTGATAATGTTATTAGATATCTATTTGAAAGATTTCCTTATTAATTAATTTATTTTTGTTTATTTTAGTTTGTTTTATTTTATTTTTTATTTCTCAATTATTATTGTAACTGGTCCATCATTTATTAAGCTTACTTTCATATCAGCTCCAAAAATTCCTTTTTGTACTTTTATATTATTTTTTTCACATTCTTTGCAAAAATAATCATACAATTTAATTGCTTTATCTGGTTTTGCAGCTTCTGTAAAAGATGGTCTATTTCCATTTGAGCAGTCTGCATATAGTGTAAATTGTGAAACAATTAATAGTTCTCCATTTACATCTTTTAGTCCTAAATTCATTTTTCCATTTTCATCTTCAAAAACTCTTAAGTTACAAAGTTTTTTTACTAAATAATCAGCTTCTTCTTTTGTATCTTTGTGTGTTATTCCAAATAAAACTAAAAATCCTTTTTTAATTTCACCTACAATTTTATTTTCCACTTCAACTTTTGCTTTGCTTACTCTTTGAATTACTATTTTCATTTTTCCTTCTCTTTTCTAATTTTTATATTTTATTTTATATTTTATATTTTAAAAGGCAGAAATCAAATCTGCCTTTTACATTTACTCATCATTTGAATTATTATTTTCTTCTTCATTATTGCTTGTTTGTTCTTCTACTATTTCTACTTCTTTTGCTTCTTCTTTTTCTTGTTTTGCACCACAATTATGGCAATAATTCATATCTTTTTCAATTTCAGTATAACAATTTGGACATTGTTTTTTATTTTTTAATTCTAAACATTGTTTTAATAAGCTATCCATTTCATCACTTAAAACATCTAATTTTGTGCATTCTTCTTCTAATTCATCTTTTATGGAAATTTCTTCTTCTCTTACATGTTTTTCATAAACTTTTTTACCTATTTCTTCATATATTTCACTTGTCTTTGTTTTTATTTCGCCCATTCTTAATTTTAATTTAGTTTCTTTTGCAATTTTACCTGTTTTATCTGCTGTAATTTTATAAGCTTCTGAAGCTTTTTGACCTATCATATCAAAAAAATTATCCATGATTTTCCTCCATTTTCAATTATTCACTTTTTCTTTCTCTAGTCATTAAACTTTTTAGAGCTTCTTCTGGTTGTAATCCTTCATATATTACTTTATATACAGCTTCTATTATTGGTATGTACGCATTATATTTTTTTCCTAATTCATATGCAACATCAATATTATCAATACTTTCTATTACCATTCCAACTTCTTTTTTTGCTTCTTCTAATGTTTTTCCCTGACCTATTAACATTCCAGCTTTTCTATTTCTACTATGCATACTAGAGCATGTTACAATTAAGTCTCCTAATCCGCTTAGTCCATAAAATGTATCACGTTCTCCTCCTAAAATTTCTCCAAGTTTTGCAATTTCATTTAAACCTCTAGTAGTTAAAGCTGCAAAAGTATTATCTCCTAAATTCATTCCTGCTGAAACACCTGCACAAAATGCGATTATATTTTTTAGTGCTCCTCCTAGTTCTACTCCTTTTACATCTTTTGATGTATATATTCTCATCTTTTCAGACATAAATGTATTTTGAACTAATTCTGCAACCTCTTCATATTTTGATGCTGCTACCATAACTGTTGGAATTCCTAAAGATACTTCCTCTGCGTGGCTTGGTCCGCTTAATACTCCGACTTTTACTCCTGGCAGTTCTTCTTCAATTACCTCATCTAAAGTTTTTAGACTATCTTTTTCAAATCCTTTTGAACATATTATTACTGGTTTATTTCCTACATATTCTTTATACTGTTTAAAAGTGCTTCTTGTAAATTTTGAAGGTGTAACATGTAATATAAACTCTGCATCTTTTATTACTTCTTCAAAATCATTAGAACATTCTATATTATCTGGTACTATTACATTTGGTAAGAATTTACACTTTCTTTCTTCATTTATTAATCTTTTTTCTTCTTCATCAAAAGACCAAATTTTTACTTCATTTCCTTCATTTGCTAAATAAATAGATAAAGCTACTCCCCAGCTTCCACTTCCTATAATTGCGATTTTTTTCATACGTTTTTTCTCCTATTCTTTACTATATTTTTATGCTATGAATTAATACTTTATTATTTTTTTGAACCTAATCTATTTTCTGTTCCGTTATAAATTCTTTTAATATTTTCTCTGTGATTAAATATTACAATTGCAGCTAAAAGTACACTATATATAAAGTATGACATACCACTCTTTCCTTCAGTTAAAACTATATAATTTTGATTTATAAATAAAGTTAAAACTGGAAATAAAACTGCTGCTGTGCAAGATCCTAATGATACCATTCTAGTAAGTAGCATCATAACTAAAGCAAATACTAGACATATTAATCCTATTTGCCAGTTACTGATAAGTAATACTCCAAGTGAAGTTGCAACACCTTTTCCTCCTTTAAATCCAAAAAATACTGGATAAGTATGACCTATTATTACCATTATACCTGCTATTTGTAATAATAGTTCTTTATTAGTATCTTGAATAATATTTCCAAATAAAATTGCTATTCCTATTGCTACTACTCCTTTTAAAATATCACACACTAGAGTAAGTGCTGCTGCTCCTTTTCCAACAGAACGAAGCATATTAGTACTACCTGCATTTCCGCTTCCTTTTTCTCTTACATCAAATCCTGCTATTTTTTTGCTAATGATTACTGAAAAGTTAACACTTCCTATTAAATAAGAAATTATTGCTATTATAATATATGTTACCATATTTTTTCCTCCTTTATTCTTTATTTTAGTATTAATTATTTTTTTATAAATCTTTTTCTGATTTTTCTCTTATAATAATTCTTACCGGAGTTCCTTCTAATCCAAATTCTTTTCTTATTTGGTTTACAATATATCTTTCATAAGAAAAATGGAATAATTCTTTATTATTTACAAATAAAACAAATGTAGGTGGCTTTGTTGAACTCTGAGTTCCATAAAATATTTTCAATCTTTTTCCTTTATCCGTTGGTGGTTGTACTATTGCTATCGCTTCATTTATTACTTGGTTTAAAACAGATGTTGATATTCTCATACTATTTTGCTCTGCAACATAATTAATTAATTCAAATAGTTTATTTACTCTTTGACCAGTTTTTGCAGATATAAATATTATTGGAGCATAAGAAAGATATTTAAGTCTGTCATAAACTTCTTGTTTATATTTTTCTAACGTTCCTGTTTCTTTTTCTATTTCATCCCATTTATTAACTACAATTATTACACCTTTTCCTGCTTCATGTGCTTCTCCTGCAATTTTTGCATCTTGATCTGTTACTCCTTCTTTTGCATCTATCATCATTAAGCACACATCTGCTCTTTCTATTGCAAGAAGTGTTCTCATTATACTAAACTTTTCTATTGATTCTTTTATCTTACTTTTTCTTCTTATTCCAGCAGTATCTATAAAAATATATTTTCCACTTTCATTTTCAAATTCAGTATCTATTGCATCTCTTGTAGTTCCTGCTATATCACTTACAATTGCTCTATTTTCTCCAAGTATTTTATTAATTAAAGATGATTTTCCTACATTTGGTTTTCCGTATTACTGCAACTTTAGTTATAGTTTTATCATCTTCATTTTCATCCTTTTCAGGAAAACTTTCATATATTTTATCTAACACATCTCCTATTCCTAAAGCATTACTAGCTGATATTGGATATGGATCTCCTAATCCTAAATTATAAAATTCATATGCATCTTGTCTATCTTTATCAAAGTTATCTGCTTTATTGCATACTAAGACAATTGGTTTTTTAGATTTTTTAAGCATAATTGCGATTTCTCTATCTGCCGCTGTAATCCCTTGTCTTATATCTGTTAAAAATATAATTACATTTGCCATTGATATTGCAAGATTTGCTTGCTCTCTCATTTGAGAAAGTATTATATCTTCTGATTCTGGTTCAATTCCACCTGTGTCTATTAAAGTAAATTCTCTTCCTCTCCAATTTGTTTCTGCATATATTCTATCTCTTGTAACACCTGGAGTATCTTGCACTATTGATATTCTATTTCCTACCAAATAATTAAAAAAAGTTGATTTTCCTACATTTGGTTTTCCGTATTATTGCTACTATTGGTTTTGCCATGGTTAATTGGGGACGGGTCTTTTTTGACCATCTCCATCTCCTTTCTTTTGGTTAATCTGGGACGGATATATTTAATCCATCTTTTTTATAGCTATAGTATATCATACTTTATTAATAAATAACAAGAAAAACGTATAAAAAAGCAAAATAAAAACACACTGGTAAAAGTGTATTTTTATTTACTATATAATCTATATTTTTGCAATTCCACCTATTATTTTACTTTCTGTTGTTGAAGCAAGTAATTTAGCTCCTCCAGAAATTATTACTAAGTCTCCTTTTTCTAACATTTCTTTATCTTGTAATTTTTGAATTCCAAGTTCAACAGTTTTATTAATATCCGCTTGTTTTTCAACATATATAGGTGTAACATTCCATGCAATTGCTAATTGATTAAATGTTCTTCTATTATCTGTTATAGCAAATATCGGGCATCCAGCTCCTAATCCTGCTAATCTTCTTGCTGAATCTCCTGAATGTGTATAACAAATAATTGCATCTGCATCCATATTCATTGCTGAAACGCATGTAGAATAAGCTATTTTTGTTTCAAAATCACTTAAATCTATATTTTCATTTGTTCTAAATCTTTTCCAATAGTCTATTTCTGGTTCTACTCTATTTGCTATTTTTACCATTGTTTTAACACATTCTACTGGATATTTACCCATTGCACATTCTCCAGAAAGCATTATAGCACTTGTTCTATCATAAATAGCATTTGCTACGTCACTTGCTTCTGCTCTAGTTGGTAATGGATTATATGTCATAGATTCTAACATTTGTGTAGCTGTTATAACTGGTTTATTTGCTTTATTTGATAATTTAATAAATTTCTTTTGCATAACTGGTGGTTCTGTAAAATCTGTTTCTGTAGCCATGTCCCCACGAGCTATCATTTGAACATCTGCCGCATTAACTATTTCTTGCATATGTTCTAATCCTTCAACATTTTCTACTTTTGTTATTATTTTAATATCTTTTCCACCATTTTCATCTAACACTTTTCTTACTTGATCAATATCATCTTTATTTCTTGTAAATGACATTGCAACATAATCATATCCATGTTCACATGCTGTTTTTAAATCATCTATATCTTTTTGTTTTAAAGCTGGAAGTCTTACAGCTGTTCCTGGTAAGTTCATAGTTTTTCTACTTCCTAAACCATTTCCATGTACTACTGTACAAACTATATCTTTTCCAACTATTTCATCTACTACCATTTCGATAGCGCCATCATCTATTAAAACTTTTGCACCTGGTTTTAAGTCTTTATATAATTCTTTATATGTTACAGATACTTTATCTTTATCTCCAATTATATCTTCATTTACTAATGTAAATTTTTGACCATCTTCTAATTGAATTTTGTCATTTTTACCAGTTACAAGCATTCCTGTTCTAATTTCAGGTCCTTGCATATCAAGAAGTAATGCTACTGGTATGTCCATTTCTTCTCTTAATCTTAATATTGTTTCTGTTTTTTCAGATTGTTCTTCCCAACTTCCATGAGAGTAGTTAATTCTTGTTACGTTTAATCCTGCTTTGAATAGTTCTTCTAACTTATATTCGCTTGCTGGTCCTATTGTTCCTACTATTTTTGTTTTTCTAATATTTTCCTTCATTTGAATTTCCCCCTTTTCGAAACCGCTCTTTATTATATCATAATTCATTTCCAGATTTCAAGATTTTTATTCATTTTTTTACAAATTTTTAGAAAAACTCTTCTCTACCTATATTATATGCAAAAAATGAAACAAAAGGGACAGTCTCCAAATGTTTCATTTTTAACACATTATTCAAAAACACTATATTCTTCTATTTTATTTCCTCTTAAGAAATCTCCAATTGGCATTCTTTTGGCATTTTCTCCTTGTATTTCTAAAACTTTTAATATACCTTCTTTAGTTTTAATAAACAATCCATCTCTTGGGTCTGAAACTAATACTACTCCATTTCTTAAAAAATCCATTCCTTCTGCATATATTTCTTTTTGACTAGCTATATCTACCTTCCAAAATTTAATCTTTTTACCATTTAAGAAGGTATAAGCTCCCATTATTGGATTTAATCCTCTAACTAAATTTTTTATTTCTTGCGCTGTTTTATTTTCCCAATCTATTTTTGCCATTTGCTTATCTAACATTGGTGCAATTGTAAAATCTTCTCCTTGTTTTTGCCTTGGCGCTGCTCCATCTTCAATTTCTTTTAGTGTTTTTACTAAAAGTTTTGCTCCTATTTTAGATAATCTATCCCATAATTCTCCTGTTGTTTCATTGTCTCCTATTTCTACTTCTTCTTTTAAAATCATATCTCCTGTATCCATACCTTCATCCATATACATAGTAGTAATTCCTGTTGTTTTATCTCCATTTAATACTGCCCATTGAATAGGTGCTGCTCCTCTATATTTTGGAAGTAGAGAACCATGAACATTTATACACCCTAATTTTGGAATATCTAGTAATTCTTTTGGTAATATTTTTCCATAAGCTACTACACAAATAACATCTGGATTTAAGCTTTTTATTTCATCTATAAATTGTGTATTATTTCTTACCTTTAATGGTTGATATATTTTTAAATTAGTTTCCTCTGCAAACTCTTTTACAGGAGAAGCAATCATTTTCATTCCTCTTCCTTTTGGCTTATCAGGATTTGTCACAACTCCTATAATTTCATGTCCAGCATTATAAATTGCTTGTAAGCTTTCTTTTGCAAAATCCGGTGTACCCATAAAAACTATTTTCATTTATTTTCATTCCTCTCATAAAAAATTGATATATTATATATAATATACCAATCTTTTATATATTTTTCAACTATTTATTATTTTAATTTATAACTTCAAAATCAATCTTTTCAGATGCATTTTCACCATTAATTGATACTACTTCACCAATATTTCTAATTTCTTCTTTATTTGATTTACCAAGAATTTTAACATGGATTGGAAAATAATAGTCATCACCAATCAGTTTTGCACCTCTAAATCCAAACACAATTTTAACATCATCATAACGAATATCACCATCATCATCTATTTTTCCTTTAATAATTCTAAACTTAGAAGTTACTGCTCCTATTTTAGTTAATTTTTTCGTATTTTTAGAATCAGTTGTAGAACTAATATTATGAGATATCACTTCTTTAACTGTTGGTGGAAGAATTATATTGGGCATTATTGAAATACTTGCAAAAGCTGTTCTTGTAGCAGATGAAATACTACCTTCAGTTCCTTCTTGCCAATTATTTGTGCTAGAAACAATTAATTTAGATGCACCTAAATATAAATATCTACTATTATTTCCCTCATCTATTGGCTTTCCAATAAAACCTAATAAAGATGTAGCTGGTTGAACTGCTATATTTCTTTCACTCACGTAATTCACATCTGAAAATTTTTGATTAGACGCAATTAATGTATTTAAATTTGTTGGCACACTATTATTTGTATTTGGTATAATTTGGAAACTTTTAATTCCTTCATAAGAATTTGGAGCTTTTAAAACTCTAGCATCTATTTTAGTTACCGGTTTGCCATCTATATAACTTGGAACTACAATTGTATCCTCGTTAAGATAAGAGTTTACACCTCTTGAAGACATTTTGCTTGCATTTATATTAAAACCTGTAATGCATATTTCTCCATTTTCTTCTGTATATGCAAATTCTTGATCATATTCATCTGCCTGTAGTTCTACAGGTAATTTAACCTTGGTTGGCGCATGCGTTGTTATATCACCATTATCATTTTCTGATTTACAATAAACTGTATATTCCTTTCCAGTTACTGTATTATAATTACTTTTATTAACAACTGTTTTTTCCAAGTTATTAAAAGTATATACATTCTCTGATTGTTTATTACTCCAATTAATACCATCTAAGCTGAATTGATTATACTTATATTCACTTGATTTCAACTTTACTGTTATACTGTCTTCTGTTGTACTTATTTCAGTTTGCTTATTTATTTCTTCTATTGTTCCGTCTGTTTTTAATTCATATACTCTTCCTGAATCAAAACCTATTGTCCATCCATTTGTTTCATCTCCTGTTACACTACTTGCTCCTTCTACTGTTAATTCAGGCTTTGTTTCTGTATATTTTTTTATTCTGTATTCATTGAACCCTAGTGCTATCTTTTCTTTTTCTTCTCCTTTGATATTTTCTTCTTTTGCTACTGCTGTTTTTGATAATAAGCCATTATCTCCTGTTAATGTTACAATTGTTACTCCTGCTAGTATTAATAAAACTATAATTGTAATTATTAATGCTATTAATGTAATTCCCATATAATCGTTTATTTTTTTCATTTTCAAAACTTTCCTTTCTTTTGTTTTATTTTCATTCATATTATATTACACTTTTTATATTAATACAATAAATTATTTTAAATGTAATAGAATTGTAATAAATGTGTTTTTATTCTTTTTCAGGTTCAATATACTCTAAAGTTCCGAGGTATAATTTTATCAATAAAAACTTCTCCATTTAAATGATCAACTTCATGAGATATTGCTTGAGCAAGTAATTCTTTAGCTTTTACTCTCATTCTTTTACCTTCTCTATCAGTATATTCTGCAGTAACTTCTGCAGGTCTTATAATTTTTGCAAATTCATTTGGAAAACTTAAGCATCCTTCATCAACTTCTTGCTCTCCTTTTGTTTTTAATATAACTGGATTTATTAACACAATAGGCCCATTGTCATCATAAAGATCTATTACAACAAGTCTTTTTAAGATTCCTACTTGAACTGCAGCAAGACCTACTCCATTATATTTGTGCATTGTGTCTATCATATCATCTATTAAGACTTGTAATTTATCATCAATTACTTCAACTTCACGAGATTTCTTTTTTAAAATCTCATCACCTTCATATCTTAAATTTCTAATTGCCATTTTTATTTCCCCCTAGTACATATTATTAGGATTTACATCAATTGATATTCTAGTTGTTTTTAAATCTTTGCTATAGACTTCTTTTAAACAATTATTTAAAATTTCATTTGCCTTAACTGACATATTTCCCTTTATTATAATTCTATACCTTAATTTATTTTGTATCTTATCTATAGGTGAAGGCATTGGTTTAAATATCTTATAATCTTCTTCATTTAATCTACTTTTTAGATATTCATATACTTCATTACTTGTTTTTATTATTTCACCTTCACTTAAAGAATTAAATCCAATTACTATTATATCGCAAAATGGTGGATATTTCAACTGTTTTCTTAATGCTATTTCTGTTTCATAAAACATATCATAATCTTGTCTTTTGGCACATTTAATACTAAAGTTATCAGGATTATAGCTCTGTATTATAACTCTACCTGGTAATTTTTCTCTTCCTGCCCTTCCTGCAACTTGTGTAAGTATTTGAAATGTTCTTTCATTTGCTCTATAATCATCTATATTTAGTGAGCTATCTGCCGCAATTACTCCAACTAAAGTCACATTTGGAAAATGATGTCCTTTCACTACCATTTGAGTTCCAATTAAAATATCTATATTCTCATTTTTGAACTTATTTAATATTTGTTCATGTGAATTTTTCTTAGATACAGTATCTACATCCATTCTAATAGTTTTAACACCTGGAAATTGTTTAATTATTTCTTGTTCTAATTTCTGGGTTCCTGTTCCAAAATAACGTATCTTTTTACTTCCACATTCAGGGCATACCGTAACTAATTTTTCTTCATATCCACAGTAATGACATTTTAATTTATTTTCATAACTATGATATGTTAAACTAATATCACAATTTTTACACTTAACAGTATATCCACAATCTCTACACATAACAAAAGTTGAGTATCCACGTCTATTTAAGAATAATATTGTTTGTCTTTTTTGTTTTAAATTTTCTTCTATTTGTGAATATAACTCTCTACTTAGCATAGATCTATTTCCATTTGCAAGTTCTCGTTTTAAGTCTATTACCGTCACTTCTGGCAAATTTGATTTATTTGCTCTTTTAGTTAATTTAAGTAATTCTATTTTTTTAGTTTCTATCGCATTATAATAAGTATTTAAATCAGGAGTTGCACTTCCTAAAAGAAGTGGACAATTGTTTTGTTTTGCAATATATTTTGCTACTTGTTTTGCATCATATTTAGGATTTGATTCTGATTTATAAGAACTATCATGTTCTTCATCAATTATTATTATTCCTAGATTTTCTACTGGAGCAAATATAGCAGATCTTGCTCCTATTACTATTTTTGCTTTACCTTGTCTTATTCTATTCCATTCATCATATCTTTCACCAATTGAAAGCTTGCTATGTAATACCGCAATTTTTTCTTTACCAAATCTTGAAATAAATCTTTCTAACATTTGAGGTGTAAGTGATATTTCTGGAACTAATAGAATAGCTGTTTTATTAATCTCAACTGCTTTTTCAATTAATTGTAAATATACTTCTGTTTTTCCGTGAACCTGTTACTCCATATAATAAAAAACTTTTATATTCATTATTTTCAATATTAGTATTTATTCTTTCAAAAGCTCTTTTTTGTTCATCAGTTAATTCTAAATTATTTGTCTTTTCTATGTTTTTTCCTTCTAAAGGATCTCTTTCAATCTTTTTTTCTACTATTTCTAAATATCCATTTTTAACTAATGTATTTACAATTGCTCTTGAACAATCTGTAAACATCTCTATTTCTGGTATTGTTACACCATCATTTTCTTTTACAAAATTTATTATTCTTTTATGTTTTTCTGATTTTATTTTTCCTATTTCTATATCAAAATCTATTTCTTCTATATCTTTTTTTAAATATACTGCATTTACTTTTTTATCTTGTACTTTGTTATGTTTTCCTTTAGTTCCAGGAGTTAGCATAAGTTTTATACAATCTGATACATTACAAAAATATCTCTTTGCCATCCATCTTGCAAGTTCTATTTGTTTTTCAGATAAATTATCTTCTATTTTTGTAATTTCTTTTACTTCAAAATCAGATTTTTCTTTTATTCCAACAACAAAAGCTTCTTCTAATTTTCCACCCCTGCCAAATGGAACTAAGACCTTACTTCCAATAATTATAAGGTCTTCTAAATCTTTTGGAACTAAATAGTCAAAAGTTCTATTTAATTTTTTTGCTGTTCTATTTATTATTACTTCTGCTATCATTATTTCTCCTTGATTAAAAATAAAGGTCACCTTTTAGATGCCCTTATATTTTTATGCATTTAGCATTCTTTTTTCATTTTCTATTATTTTCATTATAATTTGTACGGTTTTTTCTAAATCATCATTTTTTATTACATAATCATATAGATTTATTCTAGATTCTTCATATTCAAATCTTCCAAGTCTTAAACGTATTTCTGCTGGACTTGGTTTGTCTATTCTGTCTTTTAATCTTCTTTTTAATTCTTCTTTAGAAACCCTTAAGAAAATAGTTATTATTTTAGTATCTGCTTTTAGTAAATCTTTTAAATGTTCTGTTCCATTTACATCAATATCTTTTACTATTATCTTTCCTTCTCTTATTTTATCATTTAATAATTTTTTAGAAGTGCCATAGTAATTGTCATGATGCACATCATACTCATAAAAATCTCCATTTTCTATCATTTCTTCAAACTGTTCTTTGCTTACAAAATTATATGTTCCACCTTCTACATCTCCTTCACGCATTGGTCTTGAAGTATAAGATGGAAGTGTATCTACATCTTTCATTCGTTTCATTAATTCTTTTTTTACTGTGTCTTTTCCTGCTCCTGCTACTCCAGATAATATTACTAACATATTTCTACCTTCCCTTCTGCAATTTCATTTGCAGCTAAAGTAACTGGTGATTCTTCTTTTACTGATGTTTTTACTTCTGCACCTTCAGCAATTTGTCTAGCACGTCTTGCTGTTGCTATTACTAATTCATATCTGTTATCTGCTTTTTCTAATAATTCATTAACAGTTGGCTTTACTATCATTTAGTTTCATCTCCTTTTCTAAATCCTATTTTTTAACTTATGTTTTGCTTTTTATCTATGGATTTTCCTCTTGATCTATTGATTTATCTATTCTTCCACCTACAGTTTCTGGTTGAACTGCAGATAATATAATATGTCCTGAATCCATTATAAGTACAGCTCTTGTTCTTCTTCCATATGTTGCATCTACTGCTGTCTTATCATCTTTTGCTTCTTGCACCATTCTTTTTATTGGTGCTGATTCAGGACTAACTATAGCTACAATCCTTTCTGCTGAAACGATATTTCCAAATCCTATATTTACTAATTGCATAAAATCAAATCCTTTCTATTCTATATTTTGAATTTGTTCTCTTATGTTTTCTATTTCTGTTTTTAAATCTATAACTATATTTGTTATATCCAAATTGTTTGCTTTTGAACCAATAGTATTTGTTTCTCTGTTCATTTCTTGAACAATAAAATCTAATTTTTTACCTACAGCTTCATCTGAATTTAAAAGATTTTTAAATTGTAATATATGACTATTTAGCCTTGTTATTTCCTCTTCTACAGAACATTTATCTGCATAAATCACAACTTCTTGTGCTAATCTTGCTTGGTCTATTTCTTGATTTTTTAATATTTCTTTTATTCTTGCTTCTAATTTTACTACATATTCTTCAATAAGTCCAGTAGAAAGTTTAGATACTTCTATTACTTTTTCTGTTATTTTATCTAATCTAACTTCTAAATCTTCTGATATTTTCTTTCCTTCAATTTGTCTCATTTGAACAAAATTATCTGTTGCTATTTTTATGACTTTTATAACTTCTTCTTTTATTACATCATCATCTTGATTATTTTGTATGTTTAATACATCTGGATATTTTGAAATATCTGTAACTTGTATATCTGATAATATATCTTCTTTTTCAGCTAATTTCTTTAATTCATCAATATAAGCTTTTGCAAGTTCTGTATTTATTTTTATACTTCTTCCTTCTAGAGAATTATTATTAAATGTAATAAATACATCTATTTTTCCTCTTTTTACTTTATTTGATATTTCTTTTTTTATAGTATCTTCTAAATAACTTAATTGTCTTGGCATTTTTACTGATATATCTAAATATCTATGATTTACACTTTTTATTTCAATTTGGTATTCTCTTTCATTTTCAGATAGATTAGCTCTACCATATCCTGTCATACTTTTAATCATTTTTACTTACCTCTTTTTTGGTTGTTTTCTTTTTTGTAGTTGTATTTTTCTTAGCCTTTGTAGTTTTGGCTGTTTTACTTTCTGTTTTTTCTTTAGGTTTATTTTTGCTCTCAGTTTTCTTTGGTTTGTTACTTTTTGAAGTGGTTTTCTTTTTTGTTTTTACCTCTTCTTTTTCATTTTTTTCTTTATTCTGATTTCTTTTAGTAGATGTCTTTTTCTTACTATTATTTTTATTTGTTTCTTTTTCTTCTTTTTTCTTATCTTCTCTTACTTCTACTTTTAATTCACTTCTCTTTTTTGCTTCTTTTTTTATAGGCTCATCTTTTTTTACTATTTCTGATATATCACTTAAGTCTTTTAAATACTCTCTTCTTTGTTTTGTATAAAGTACAATTATTTTTAAAATATAATAAATTACTATTACTGCTGCTGAAGCCAATATATATGGTATAAATTCACATTTTAATAATGAAGTCATATGCATTATTGATAGAGAATGAAAAGAAAGTACTAATAATTCTATTCCCACAATTGCAGTTTTCCCATCATCTTTCTTATATGCTTTTTCTAAGCTAATTAGCCCCAACACTAAAAACATTCCAGCAAAAACTTTTATGTCTTCTGATAATCTATCTATATTCATTCTAGTATATGCAAAGCCTAAAACAACAAAATATAAAATTATACAAACTGCATACACTGAATTTTTCAATATTTTTTTCATTTGGTTCCCCCTTAAATTTCTAATTCATATATTATAACACTTAATATATTTAATGCTACTGTTTCTGTTCTTAATATTCTTTTTCCTAAAGTTATTGTTTTTGCCCCGTTATTTCTTAAAAGCCTTATTTCTTCTTCATCCATTCCGCCTTCTGGTCCAATTATAACTGCTATTTTTATTATTTTTTCACTGTCATACATTTTTCTGATTTTTTGTAATTCCTCTTTTATTGTTGTTTTGTTTTCATTTTCGTATGCTACTAATACTATATCATATTGTTTAATTAAATTACAAATATTTTTGATATTTGTTACTTCATTTATTTTTGGTATTATATTTCTTCCACATTGTTTTGAAGCAACTTCTGATATTTTTTGCCAACGTATAATCTTTTTTTGTTTATCTTTTTCAGTAAGTTTTACTACACATCTTTTCATCTCGACTGGAGTTATATCATATACTCCTAATTCAACAGATTTTTGAATTATTAGTTCCATTTTATCTGCCTTTGGAAGTCCTTGCATTATAGTTACATGTATATCTGACTCCACATTGTTTTGTATTACATCTTTTATTTCACATTCAATAAAGTTTTCTTCTATTTTCAATATCTCACACAAATAGTCTTTCTTATTTGATGTATTACATATAGTTAAAATGTCACTTTGTTTTTTTCTTAATACATTTTTTATATGATTAACATCATTTCCTATTATTTTTATTTTTTTATCTATTATTTGATTATCATCAACAAAAAATTTTGGCATAATATTCTCCTCTTTTTATGTTTTTTATTATACCATATTTTTTAGATCAATTTCAATAAAAATATTGTTTTTAATATAAAAAGAGCCTAAGATATTTGTTTATCTTTGACTCTTGATAAGAATTTTATTTTTTAGTATGAATTTTACTGTTTTGGCCAATGTCCAGTTACACAATCTCTTTGATAAACAGAAGCATTAGGCATTTCTTCGCTTGCATAAATGCACGGGTCACCCGCATTATGAGCAACTACATTATTTACAATAAAATTATGTATGTCTCCCTCCATAGACAAAGTATAGGTTTTATAGCCTTCTTTTTTATTTCTATATTCAATATCTACAATTTTACCAATTGATCCATATTCAATCAAATTATCTCCTACTTCCAATAGTCCTACATCTTCAGTAATACCTAACTGTTTTTTTGCAATTTCTGGTTGCAATGATTTCCATCCTTCGGTAGTCAGTAGAGGGTGATATGCTGTCATTCCTAATGTTCTTCCATCGGAAAGATGAACATAGACTAAATCAGATGAAAAGTTATTTACTATTAATTTTCCAACAGTCTCAGGAACAAAAACATGTGTAGATTCATTATATGACAATACTTCATCTCCAGAAACTATTTCTTCTATATTTTTTTCAGTACCATCACTCATAAGAATTTTAGACCCGGCGTCAAAGCAACAGTATAAATACCCTTCGTATGTTCTATTGGCCACAATTTCATCATCTACACATTGGTCCTCTATAACCCAGTTATGCCACATAACTTCTTCGCCGCAATTAATATCATACCATCCATTTTTACTGTCTTGAAGATCTATAAAATCTCTCCAAGTCATTCCTGGTGCAAAAACAAACTCAAATCCACAAGTTGTAAAAGTTTCAAGATGTAATCCACAAACCCCAGAAATTAAAACATCTTCTGTAGCATTGCTTAAAGTTAATACACCAGTTTCACTATTATAGCTTTTTGTTGCACCTGTTACTGTTACATCACTTGGTAAATCATATGCGTTATTTGGTGTTATTGTTATTGTTACTGTTTTTCCATTACTTATACTTGTTGCTCCTGAATATGTTCCATTTGTAATAGTTGGCGTTATTGTAAATGTAGAGTTTACTGGGTTTGATCCTCCATTTGCGATTTCTGTTTCTTTGTCTATTATTTCTCCTGTGCTTAAATTAATTTCAAATGTAAATCCTCTTTTTGATACTTCATATCCTATTAATCCATTGCTTCCATCTCTTTTTTCTATTACAGTAAAACCTAATCTTTCTAGTTCACTTTTTAAATCAGTTGTATCAATTTTCCCATTTCTTTTTATTGATGAATTTAACACTGCTAATTGTAATTCCTCATATACTTCTGCTTTATTACTTTTTTGCTTAGCTTCTCCTACTTTTGTTAATATTCCATTATCTCTTGTCAATGTTGCAACTGTTACTCCTGCCAAAATAAGCAATACAATTATTGTTACTATTAAAGCCAAAAGAGTAATCCCTTTGGAATTTTTTTCTTTTTTTCTTAAATTTAAATTTTTCATTTTATACCACATTTTCCTTTGTCTTTTTTCTGATTAATTGTAACATTAAGCTTTTTAATATTCAACTATTTTTTGCAAATTTTCTATTTTTATTATAAAAGGGCCTAAGATATTTTATTATCTTTGACTCTTGATAAAAATTTTATTTTTCATTAATAATTTTCAGCTTTTATTTCAAAATATGCTCTTGGATGATTACATACTGGACATATTTCTGGAGCTGATTTTCCAATTACAATATGACCACAGTTTCTACATTTCCATATTCTATCTCCATCTTTACTAAATACTAGTCCATCTTTTAGATTTTCAACTAGTTTTAGATATCTTGCTTCATGTTCTTTTTCTATTTTTCCTACTGATTCAAATAAAAATGCTATATGATCAAATCCTTCTTCTTTGGCTTCTTTTGCCATTCTGTCATACATATCTGTCCATTCATAGTTTTCTCCACCAGCAGCAGCTACTAAATTTTCTTCTGTCGTTGGTATTTCGCCATTATTTAATAATTTAAACCATATTTTTGCATGTTCTTTTTCATTATCAGCTGTTTCTTGAAAAATAGCTGCAATTTGTTCATATCCTTCTTTTTTTGCTTTACTTGCATAATAAGTATATTTATTTCTAGCTTGTGATTCCCCTGCAAAAGCTTCCCACAAATTTTTTTCTGTTTTACTTCCTTTTAATTCCATTTTCAAATCACTCCTCGTATTAATTTTTTTCATTTTATACTAGATATTATGAATTGTCAAGAAATGTTTTATTCAATATTTCTTTTAACCTATCCTCTTGTTTTGTTAAATATAAAAAACCTATTAAAGCTTCAAAAGCAGTTGCATACATATAATCTTGAACATTACAATTTTTAGGTAAATGATGATTTTGTGTATTTCTTGCTCTTCTTACTATGTCTTTTTCTTCTTCATTTAAAATTTCATAAATTTTATTTAATAATTCTGCTTGAGCTTGTGCTTTTACATATTTAATAGATTCAATATGTAATTTATGAGGTTTTAAATTACTTTCATTTACTAATTTTGTCCTTATATATAATTCATATACACAATCCCCAACATATGCCCATGTTAGTGGAGATAGCATATTTACTTCTTCTTTACTTCTTTTTATTTCTATAAAATCTTCCACATTAATTTCCTCTCTATTATTTTGTTATATATCTTTTGGTGTTTCTAATGTTATTTTTCCTAGTTTACCATTTTTAAATTCGTCTAATATTATTCTTGATGTCTTTTCTTCATCAATATTTCCACCAGATATAATACATCCTCTTTTTCTTCCTATTTCTAGCATTATTTCATATATATTCATATTTTCTGGTTGTTCTTTTGATAAAGTTTCTTCTATAAATTTTTCAGTTATTCCATATCTATCACAAATATTTTTCTTATAATCTTTTAACAAATATTTTATTAATTGATACGCAATTTCTACTCTTGGTAATATTTCTTCTTTAATTGTCCCTGTAAATGCCAAATTCAAGCCTACTTCTTCACTTTCAAATTTTGGCCACAAAACGCCTGGTGTATCTAATAATTCTATTTTATCATTAATTCTGATCCATTGTTTTTGTTTTGTTACACCTGGTTTGTTTCCAACTCCTGCTGTTGTTCTTTTAGAAATTCTATTTATGAAAGATGACTTACCAACATTTGGAATCCCAATTACCATTGCTCTTATTTTTCTTCCAATTCTTCCTTTACTTGCTTGAGTTTGCATTTGTTCTTCCATGATTTTTTCTATTTCTTTTATACAATTATCTATCCCTTTACCAGAATTTGAATCTACTAAAACTGCAGAAATCCCATTATTTTTAAAATATGATATCCATTGATTATTTTTATTTTCATCTGATAAATCACATTTATTTAATACTATTATTTTTTTCTTTCTTGATGTTATTTTTGCTATATCAGGATTTCTACTAGATATAGGTATTCTACTATCTAATAATTCTATAACTATATCAACTATTTTTATATCCGCTTCTATCTGTCTTCTTGTTTTTGCCATATGTCCTGGATACCAGTT
>CAMKEH010000008.1 GCA_946411515.1 uncultured Clostridium sp. | reverse complement strand
TATACTTTTATCTGTCTTATTATATGCGGGATATTATAATTACCTGCAAATTTTTCGTTATTCAATAATTCATCATTTATTTCTAGCCACTCTAATTTATTTTTTTCTTCTACTAGTTTTACATCATGTTTTAGAATGCCATAATAAACTTGCAGATTATTTTCATATTTAAAATAATTTAAATCCATAAAATGATCTAATTCTATATCATCACTTCTTATTCCTGTTTCTTCAAAAAGTTCTTTATAAGCTGCTTCATCGTTTGTTTCTCCTTCTTCTACTTTACCACCTACAAAATTATATAATCCTTTATAAGGTTCTTTACTTCTGATACAAAATAAAGTTTTATCCAAGTTAGAATTAAATACAACTATTAAATTTAGTTTTCTCATTTATTACTCCTTGTTTCATGATTATATTTGTATTTATTTTTCAGCAACGATTCCATAATATCTTCTAATTAGTAATATTCCTTTTTCATTTTTGTTATCAACTATATATTTATCTAATATTTCCATATCGATTTTTCTATTTTCTTCAATATTGTTGTTATTACTTACTTCAGAAAAATCTTCTAATATTGGAGTTTTTAATAATAGAGCAAGTAAATCTTCTTTTGTTTTATAATATTCTCTAGTGTGTATTGGTATAAGTTCCACATGTTTAAATCCTGCATTTATTATATTTTCATAATCTACTTGGCTTATAGGTTTAATATCATTAAATGCTTGTCCTTTATTAAACATTAATTTTAGAGTCCAGCAATCTAATTTATCTACTCCTCTTATAATTAGTTTTCCACCTTTTTTTAATGTTTTATATATTTGCTTTGCATCTATACATGTATGTCTTGCAGTCACAATGTCAAAATAGTTTTCTTCTGTATCCATATTTAAATTATCCATTACTCTAAATGTAATGTTATCTTTATTGCTTTCTTTTAGATTAAAATTAGCTGTTTTTATCATTTCTTCTGAAAAATCAGTAGCTAATATTTCTTTGCATTTAGGAAAATATTTTAATACTTTTTCTCCTCCACCTGTTCCTAAATCCAAAATCTTACTATATTCATTTGCACATTTATTAATTTCAGCATTCATATCCCAATTAGTAAGTACTTCTTTTTCGTAATTTATCATACTAAAATCCCAATTTTTTATTTTATTATAAAATTCTAATTCCCTCATTCTACTTGCCTTTCTTGTGTTTTTAATGTACTAATTTATTATTTGTTCTTTCATTTCAATTTCTGCTTTATTTACAAAATAGTTTTCATTCTCGATTGGAATATTATATTTTTTTATTACTTGTTTCATTTCTTCAATATCTCTATATGTTTTATCAATGTAATTACATTTTTGTTCTATTTCCAAATAAATATGTTTATTATTTACATTTTGAATAGCAATTTCATCTTTGCCATTAGAATATACTATTAAATGTGCATTAATTCTTATTCTTTCCTTATACTCTAAAGCTTCTAAAAGTTTTTTAGCATCATTTATTGAATTAATACTGCAGTTAATTTTGCTTTGTTTTACTATTTCATTTTTATCATTATACTTTTTATATTTATGAGTAATAAGTTTAGTTTCTTTTTTATTCTCTATTATATGTCTAATTAAAACATAATTTCTAAGCATATCTAAATACTCTTTATCTATATCATTTTTATGTATCATATAAATATCATTTAAATCATATTCTTCCATTATTTTAAAATTTTTATTTTTAAATAATTCTTTTAATTCTTCTATTTTCAGAGGAATTTCAACAGTTATTTCATTTTCACAATTCATATCATTCACCTTTAAAATATAAATCTATATCTACATTGCCTTCTATTCCATTAACTTTTCCACTTTCAGTATATTGCCATAAATTAAAATCATATGGATATAATGGTTTTTCTTGATAGTCAGCATACCATTTATCATAATTATTAAATAACTCTAAACTCATTTTCGTTGTAAATGTTTTTGCATTTCCATAGATACAAGGTGTGTATCCTTTATTTGCTATTATTTTACAAAATTTTAGAGTCATATTGTTAATTTCATCTTGACTTAAATTATCAGTTCTTGCATCGTCATTTTTTATTTTTTCTAAATCAAATACAATAGGAAAATCTAATTGTTTTTCTTTTAGATTTTCTAAAACAAAGTTTACTTCTTGCTCTACTTCTTCTATATTTATAGCTTGTGAAAAAAAGTATACACCTAAACCAATTCCTTCTTCTTTTGCATTTTTATAATTTTCTTCAAATTTTTTATCTAATATTATCTTTCCTTCTTTTCCATATCCTCTATATCCTAAACGCAAAATAGCAAACTCTACACCCGATTTTTTTACTTCTTTCCAATTAATATCTCCTTGATATTCTGAGACATCAATTCCTAATATTGATGTATAATTATTATCTTCATACTTATAGTATCCATTATTGTTTTTTAAGTTTTCATCAAAATTATAGTTGTTTGTTTTAGCATATTTATTATATTGTACTGTTAAGTATCCTTCTTCAATATCATAAATTAGTATATCTTCATTTTCTTCACGTTTCATTTCATTAATATACTTATTTTTAATTCCGTATTTTAAAAATATAAATGAAATTATTATTATTAATATTATTATGATTATTGCTACGATTATTTTCTTACTTTTATTCAATCTATAAATTCTCCTAATAAAATCTACATAGTTCTATAATTATTTTTATCTGCTCTTTCATCTAATTTTCTGTCAAATTGTTCATTATCATAAAACCAGTCTGTTTTTTTATCCTTAGGATTATTTTTTCTAGCCTTATCCATTAATAAATCTAATATAGTTGCGATAGGTAAAATCAATCCAATTAGTGATACAAGTAAATTTGTATATAAATTAATATCTACTCCTCCTTCTACAGCTGAAAGTAATACTTGTATATTATTTACTACATAAGTACCAAAATACAATCCATATGCAAGAAGATATATTAATCCTCCAATCATTTTCCTTTTTACGATAAATATTAAACTTACTAATACAACAAAAAGTAAAATAATTTCTATTTGCTGATTTAATGGTTTTAAAGCTCCCAAATCCCAATTAAGTTCTGCAGATATTGCAACTAAAACTCTGAATATCCAAAACATTACTATAAACATTACTAACATCCATGTTGAAAATTTTTTCATTTGTTATCATTCCTTTCTATGTATAAAAGTGAAGGCATGAATATCCTATTCTTCCTTCACTTCTTAACTAAATACTATTTTATTAATCTACAAAATCAAAATCGTCTTTAAATTTTTCTTTAAATATATCAAATACTTTATTAAGTACTTCTTCGTCATCTACACTTACATATGATTCTTCTTCAGCTTCTTCATTGTCATTATCTTCTACTTTTAATATTACTACTTCTCCTTCTTCTTCTTCTCCTTCAGCAGTAACTGGTAGTAATACCACATATTCTTCATCATCTAATTCTACTAAGTCTAAAAATTCAAATTTAACTTCATTTCCTTCTTCGTCATTTAGTATTACTATGTTATCTAATTCTTCTCCTTCAAAATTTTCTTCCATACTTTTTCTCCTTTCAAATTTTATATTATCTTTTTTATTATAATATCGTAAATTTAATTTTTTTGCAATAAATTTTTTAATTTATTTAAATAAGTTTCTAAAATATATACTGCAGATATAGTATCTACTATATTTTTCTTTTTATTCTTATTAACATCTAAAAAATTCATTGTTTTATGTGCTTCAACAGTTGTTAATCTTTCATCAATTGTTTCAATTTTTAATTTATTATACTTACATTTTAGTTTATGAACAAATTCTTCTGTCACTTTTGCTCTTTCAGATATTGTCCCATTCATATTAAGAGGCATTCCAACTACAATTGTATCTATTTCATATTTTTCTAATATTTCATCTAATCTCTTTAAAATAACTTTATCTGAACCATTTCTTTGAATTGTCTCTAATCCTTGTGCTATTATATTTAAAGCATCAGTAATTGCAATCCCTACCCTTGCTTCTCCATAATCTATTCCTAAAATTCTCATAATTTAATTTTCTAATCCTATATAGTTTTTTACCATTTTTTCTAATAATTCATCTCTTTCGATTGTTCTTATTTTATTTCTAGCATCATTATGACTTGTAATATATGTTGGATCTCCTGATAGTATATAACCTACTATTTGATTTATTGGATTATATCCTTTTTCTACTAATGCTTGATATACTTCTTTTAATATTTCTTTTGACTTTGTATTTTCTTCTCTTTCAACACTAAAATGCATTGTTTTATCAAATTCCATAGTTATCCTCCTTTATTTAAATATTTGTTATGTCACTTTCGTTAATATTTGCTGTATCTAAATATTCTTCTAATTTTTTTAATACTTCTTCTAAACCTGTTCCTTTATAATATGATGAAATTGCAAAATTTAATCTTGGTACAGCTGATATTTCTTTAAATTTATTTGTTCTATTTTTTATATTTACATCTAGCTTTAACTCTTCAATTTCTTCTTCTGATAATTCTATTTTCATAGATTCTACTTTTTCTTTAATTTCATTTAAAAAATCTGCTACTCCATTTGCTTCTACTCCAGAAAATGCTATTACAAATTTAGGCCCCATATATCTAACAAATATGTATTCAGAAGATAAATTTTCTTTTACATAATTACTTATTTGTGTTATTACTTTATTTCCTAACTCTCTACAACAATTTCTATTTATTTGTTGTATATTAGTTATTTTAAACATACACATTGTTGATGTAGTATATTGATCTATTACTTGTTTTCCTTCTCCATATAAATATTCTTCAGAATATAATCCTGTAAATAAATCTTTTCTTACTATTGACTCTAGAGTTTTTTGGTGAACTATAGTTTTAAGCACAGATACTATATTTTCTTTTATCACCTCTAACACAGTTGTATCTACATTATCAAAGTCGTGTGGTGTTCCGCTTTCAATAATCCAATAACCAATATAAACATTATCTATATATAGAGGGAAAAATATTGCTGATTTTGCTCTTCCAAACTCCATTTTTTGATATGGAAGTTTTTCTTTTTCATTATTTACTGTTACATATTTTGGTGTTGCAGTCTCAATACTATCTTTAAACATATCTATAGAATGCAATGTTCTTAATGATTCCCAATGTTTTTCATCAACATTAGAAGCTTTTACTTGATATTCGGTTCCATCAAACACTACTATTGTTGAATATTTTATTTCATATCTTTCTATTAGAATATCATTTATTTTTTTTATTTTATTTTCTACTGAAGATGTCTCTCCTATAGCATTCATAAAATCTTGAACTACATACAGATTAGTAATTCTTTGATTCATATTTCTGAATTTTTGAATTTTTTTATGTATTCTTATATTGTAAAATATTAGACCTATTACAATTATAATTAATATTGCTACTGTCGCTATATACACTTGTAAAATCCCCCTTATTATATTTTTAATAATTATTTTTCATATGATTTAATGTATTATTTATATTTGGGCTAAATGTATTTTCTCCACCATATTTCTTTGACATTGGTGGGGTATATGAATTTGTTGTTGGATATACCATGTTACTTAATTCTCTTAATGTTTGCATAAATACTTTTGAATATCCTTTTAAAGAAATATTACATTCTATAATATTTTCTAAATATTTTATATAAGTTTCTTCTTCGAATGGAATAGAAATATATTTCATCATACTTCTATCGAATAATTCTGTCATAAAAGACATTGAAGGATCGTTGTAATATGCCATTCCACCTATAATCGTTTTATGATTAATTCCCCTAATTTTAATATCTTTATTTAATATAACTTTTAATTTTTTCTCTTCTAACACATTTTTAGCTTTTAATTCTCTTAAAAATGCTGTTAATGGTTGAATTGTTAATATATCTAGTGTTTGCACTAAGTATGTTTCTTGAGATTGTTTAAAGTAATTTACTGGTGTTTCAAAATCTGTATCTATTAATATTAATGAATGTTGCTTTAATAAAGTTGATAAAACTTTATTTGAATTTTCTATTCCATCACCTTCATTTGGCAATGATGTATACACAGTAAGATTATTATTTACATTGATTCCATTTGCAACTCCGCTTGCTAATCCATCTATACTTTGTGATGCAATATTTCTTAATTCTTCTTCGTTTTTAGTATAAATATAATATGAATTTCTGTTTTTAGTGGTATCTAATATTGCAGTATTTACTCCCATTGACGATATCAATGTAGCTAAATTATTTACAATAAAAGATGTCCCATTTTTACTTGTTCCTACAAATGTAACTATTTTCTTATCTGGTGTTAATAGATAAGATAAATCAATATCTTCATTATATTGAACCGGTTGTTTAATATACGAATGTGTATTAGTATTTTGATATAATTGTTGATCATTTACCTGATTATATTGATTAATATTTGATGTTACATTGTATTTATCCATATTTGACATTTGATTTTGATCATATTGTTGCTGCCTTGCAGATAATCCTGGTAATGGACTTTCTTCATCATATAAATTATTATTATAATTTGATGATAAACCTAAAGTTGTATCTTCATCATACTCATCGTATTCATGATTTGAATTAGGTTTTGTTAGCTCTCCTAAACCTGGCAAAACATCTGTATCATCTTCATCATAATAATCATCATTAGATGAATTTAACCCTGGTAATATCTTTTCTTCATTAATACTTTCTTGATTATAATAATTATTTGAATCTACTCCTGGTAATGTATTACTTTCATCGAATTCTTCACTATTGTTATTATAATTATCTTGTAATGGTAATAATGTTGACATTATATCTTCTTCATCATTTTTTTCTTGTGGTAAAGGATTTTTTCTAGGCCTTCCTCTTCCTCTTTTTACTTTGTTTGCTAATTCTTCTTCTGTTGGTTTTGGATATTTACGAGGTCTTCCTCTTCCTCTTTTTACAGGTTTTTCTTCTATACTTTGTGACATGTTAAGTTTATCATTTCTTATTTCTGTTTCTTCTATTATTGGCTCTTTTTCTATTTCATTTTTTTTCATAGTAATTTTTTGATTGTCATATTCTACTTTTTGTGGCATTTCTTCATAATTATTTATACTTTCTTGTTTTTTTACTCTTGCTAGCTTTCTACCATTATTCATATTAACAGAAGAAGGTATTACTACAGGTTTTGATAATATTTTATCTCTAACTTTTGATGATAATAGTGTTTCACTAGGACCGTTTTCTTCTTTTTTTGGTTTTCTCAATTCATCTGAAACTTTATTATTAAAAGACATTATTTGTTGATATTTTGGTGATCTTTCTTCCAATACAGCTCTAACATTTAATGGCAAAAATTTACTTATAATTCTTAATTGTTGGTCATTATATTGTGCAGCAATATTATTAAAACTATCTAAATATCTATCCTCATTTTTTCCTAGTCTTTTATAATGTGCTAAAATGTTTTGAATCTCTATTTCATTGACATCGTTTTCATTTTCACTTTGATAATTAACATCTTCTGCTTCAATTTTATAATATATTTTTGCCTCTTTTTTAGAACGTGGTCTATTTATCAATCTGCACACTTCATCTACGCTTCTGTCTGTTCCTATAATAGCATTATAAATGCCTATACCAAAAAATTTAACTAGCATTTGTTCTGATTTAGTCCTTCTATCAGAGCAAATTAAAATTATAGGAATATCATTTCCTCTAACATCTGTAGCTTCATCACTTATTCCATCTAGTTTTTCAAATATAAATTTATCATTTTGGTCATATTGATTATGTACAAAAGCTTCTAAATCTTCACTTATTACTACTCTATCATATGATTTATCTTTTTGTAATTCTTTCAATATTGCATTAAAGTAATATACATTCTTGTATGAAATTATTTGTTTGTACTCTCTTTGATATTTTTTTACAATAGATTCTGAAATTTCCTCATTACTTACAGCAAATAAAACTTTCATTTGTTACCCCCTTCCAAATTTTACAAACACAGCAAATGCTAGTGGTAAAATCTGGCATATTATTAATATTGTTACAAAAGTTACAATTAAAGCCATTCCCTTTTCTAACGTATCTAGTTTTCTAATACCAATTATATATTGATGAATCGCTCCAATTGCAATTCCTAAAAAGCATAATGGTATACTATATATTCTTACTATATTTAATATGTAAGCTACCAAACCATAAGCATCTGAACCATATTTTTCTTTATAATCTTCTAAAGAATTGGCCGCATTTTCCTTTAGTTCAACTATTTTACTTTCTGTTTCATTATCTATTGCTCTTTGCGCTGCATATGTTTTGTTAGTACATAAAAATACCCCAAATATTAACAGTAATATTGTAATAATTATTGTTACTTTCTTCATTTTATTGCCCCTTTCTCTAGTCTTTTTTGGCAAAATATTAGTTTTAAACATTATACTGTTATATCATACAATAAATTATAAAAAATATCAAGAATTTTTTTATAATTTATTATATAAATATTTCATATGATTATAGACTCCATTTGCCCAATTTTTATCTGTTGCATATTTTTTATTTATTCCACTTAAAGTTGCACCATTATAATATGTACCAGCAGCTTTCTCACTTCCATAAATACTAGCACCTTTAGGATTAATATAATATTTGACAAAAACTCTAGATATCAAATCTATACTTTCAGAATAATTTGAAAAATCATATGCTCCATTATATGGATTAGAATCATATGCTCCATATCCAAATAGATTATTTTTATTTTGAGCAATTTTAGATGTCCCCCAATCGCTTTCATGTATTCCAACAGCAGCAACAAAAAGGCCATTTATATTATATTGTTTTTCTATATAATAAAAATATTCTGCATTATTTTGAAAAATCTTATTTACATCTTTACTGTCTGTAAGCACTTTTTTAAATTGTTCTATACTTAACCCACTTGGTTTATTTAATTGCATATCAAAACTTAATTTAGTAACTGATTGTTTACTATTTGAATTTATAGTTTGATTATTATTATAATTGTTGGTTGTTGTACTCTCAATTTTTACATATCCTATAGTTCCAGGTCCTGATATCTTATACCAATCATTTTGTATTTCTAAAATTTTTAATTCTTTTCCACTAGTTAATGTTGCTATTTTTTGTGATGTTTCATTTGGTTCTACCATTATACTTGCTCTATCTGATGTTATATAAACTTTATCTCCTACTTTTGCTTTATAAGCACTTGAGTATCTATTAGTTCCTATTTCTACTATTTTATCTACAGAAGCTTTCGTAATTTTACTGCCTACTTGTTCTTCTCCTATTATTTCTCCTTTTTCATATATAGTTTTTTTAGTTATTTGTTGTTTTCCTTCCCTTCCTTCTTGTAAAACTTGCATTGTCCCTTTTGGCAGGCTACTATTATTTTTATATTTTGTAATATATTCTAAATCTATCTCTTCAACTGAGTATTCTTCTTTTCGATCTTGCCCTACATTTTTAGAAATAATTTCTTCTAAATCGATATTATTTACAGTACTTATTATTAATGGTTTTTCTTTTTGTTCAACATTTATACTAGTCTCCTTTGCATAAACATCATCATAAGCTATATAGTGATTATAAAATATAATACCATATAGCAAAAAAATTGCAGATGCAAAAAAGTAAATTATTCTTTTTATTGTTATTTTAAATACCTTTCTTTTTTTATCTTTTGCTTTCATATAATCACCTATTATAATTTTACATTTTTCGTCGGTTTTTGTCAACGAAAAATACCTGAAAACTTTAAATAATACTTGATTTTATTTTCGTTTTATACTATTATATAAATGCTATTACAAAGGAGGAATTATGAATAAGAAATTAATAATTTACATCATAACAATTTTATTACTAATTACCATAGCTATATCTATAGTTTTTGCATTATTTAATAAATTTATTTTAAAGAAAAATTTAGAAAATACTACTTTAACCTTTGCTTCAAAAAACGAAAAATCAATATTTACAATTGATAAAATAACTTTATTTAGTAGTGCAAATGCAAAAAATAAAAATGCTTCTAGTAGTAATTTTACAATAGAGAACTTATATCAATATACAGACATTGCTTTATTTATAAAGAGTCCTCAAGAAGTAAAATCTGAAGAAAATACTTTTAAAAAAGTTTGGATTAATAATTTAAAATTTAATACTTCTCCTGAAGTTGGACAAGCAAAACTATATTATAAAAATATAAATAATTTTGCAAAAAATGAATTTATTGAAACTAATTCTTTAGAAAATTCTTTAGATTTTGAAATTGTTTCTGATTCTGAAGCAGACTTAAATAATCCTATTTTATATAATAATTTAGCAAACCCAATTACACTTAGTTATATAAATAGTAATGTAAAAACTGATTATACGATAACAGATACTTCTATGCCAATTACTTATGATGGTTCTTTATTAAAAAAATGTAATGTTTCTTTAGATTCACTTAAATGTAATCTTTCATTTGATGTATATGTTATTAACAATTTAGATCAAGAATTTAAATGTACAGTATTTATAGATATACCTTTAGATGATAATGATAAATCAATTTACGACGGAAATATAATTAAAAAACTTAATACTGATTTTATTTTTTATAGATATAAATAAAATTAATTTGGAAGGAATTTTAATAATTATGAAAAAAAATATTAATGTAGCAGAAAAGTTAAAAAAGAAATATCATAAAACCGAAGAAGTTACAAATTTTAAAGATATGCTTTACCGCTCTTCATATATATATCGTTCTAGAACAGCATTTAAAGTTAAAGATAAAGATGGAAATATAAAAATTATAACTTACGCACAATTCAAAAATGATGTTGTTTATGTTGGAACTAGATTAATCGAAAAAGGTTTTTTAAATAAGAGAATCGCTGTTATTGGAAAAAACAGCTATAATTGGTGTGTTTCTTATTTAGCTGCATCAATTGTAGGCATTGTTGTTCCTCTTGATAAGGAACTTCATACAGATGATATTATTAATTTTATGAATGTTTCACAAACAGCATGTATTTTGGGTGATAAAAAGAATTTAGATGATATTTCTAATAATATAGAAAAAGTAGAAAATCCTGATACAGAATTTATAGTTTTCGAGAAAAACTTTTATAAAATATTAAATGAGGGTAAAGTAACTTATTTAGATGGATTTACTAAATTTGATGATATAAAAATAGACCCTGATGAATTAAGAATATTATTATTTACTTCAGGTACAACTGGAAATGCAAAAGGAGTTTGTTTATCTCAAAGAAATATATGTTCAAATATATTATCAATATACGGAATAGTTAAAGTAAGAAGAAGTGATCTATTCTTCTCTGTGTTACCACTACACCATACTTATGAATGTACAATAGGATTTTTACTTCCAATTTATAGTGGGGCAAGCATAGCACATTGTGAAGGTTTAAGACATATTGCACAAAACATGAAAGAATTTCATCCTTCTGTTATTTTATGTGTTCCTCTTCTTTTAGAAAATGTTCACAAAAATATTGTTAAAAATATGAATAAAACATTACCTGATAAATACAAAAAGAAAAACAATGAAAATCCATATTATGATTTACCATTTATCATAAAGAAAATAGTAAGAAATAAAGTTAAAAACACTTTAGGCGGAAGGCTTCGCGTATTTATTGTTGGAGCTGCTGCTGCTAATCCTGATGTTATAAAAGACTTTAGAGCTTTACGCTTAAATACGCTCCAAGGATATGGTTTAACTGAATGTTCTCCTTTAGTTGCAGGTAATACAGATTTCTTTCAAAAAGATGATAGTTGTGGACTACCTATTCCTAATGTAGAATATAAAATCGAGAATCCAAACAACGAAGGTGTTGGAGAAATTATTGTAAAAGGTCCAAATGTTATGATTCGGTTATTATGAAGATGAAGAAAAAACAAAACAAACAATTATAGATGGTTGGTTCCATACTGGAGATCTAGGTAAAATTGATGAAAATGGTTATCTTTATATAACTGGTAGATGCAAGAGTGTTATTGTTACAAAAAATGGTAAAAATATATACCCTGAAGAAGTTGAATATTACTTAAATGATCATCCATTAATTTCTGAAGCACTTGTTTTAGGTATTCAAAAAGAAAATGATGATGAAACTTATATTAATGCTCAAATATATCCAGACATTGAAGCAATTACAGAGCATTTAAAAGGAACTGTTCCTACCAAAGAAGAAGTTTGGAAAATAATTTCCGATATAGTTGCTGGAGTAAATAAAAAACTTCCTAATTATAAACACATTAAAAGTTTTGGAATTAGAGATGAAGAATTTGAAAAAACTACAACTAAAAAAATCAAACGATATGGTAAAAATATGAAAATTAATAAATAAGAACTAAAAAAGGAGTGTTTAACTCTTTTTTTAGTTCTTATTTATTATTCTCAAAACCTCATTTAATCAAGTCTCCATAGTTGAAATTTTCCTGTAATTTCATCTACTTGCTTAGTATCTCCATAAATAATTGCTCCTAAATATTCTAATTTATCATTTTCTTTGCCATTAATAGATGAAACTAATTCATCATCAGTTCTAGTATCTAACATATCTTTTGGGTAATCTGCAACTAAAAGATTTGGATTTCTTTTGGCTATATCAATAGTTGTTTTTAATTTTCCTGCCTTTACTTTAGTTACTATAAAAGGAAATTTACTAATTCCTAAGTGTTCTATACCAGATTTATCAGATATAGTAGTTTTACCCATAATTTCATTATCAGAATATTTACCAATAGAAATACTAAGATGTCCTATAACATTAAGTGCAACTGATGGTTCAACGTTACTTGCTATAATTCCTACAATTTTTTTATCTTCGTAATTCATATTTTATTCTCCTTTATACAGCACTTTGTTTATAATATATATGTAAAAATCGCTACATAATATTTATGTACCGATTTTGCTATCTTTTGGTGGCTTGAAGTGGAATCGAACCACTGACACGGGGATTTTCAGTCCCCTGCTCTACCAACTGAGCTATCAAGCCATATAAACAAAAAAATGGCGACCTGGAACGGGCTCGAACCGTCGACCTCTAGCGTGACAGGCTAGCGTTCTAACCAACTGAACTACCAGGCCGTAAAAACATGGTGGTCGCTATAGGGCTCGAACCTATGACCCCCTGCTTGTAAGGCAGATGCTCTCCCAGCTGAGCTAAGCGACCGTTTTGCTTTCGACGAGATTTATTATACTAATTTTTTTTATACTTGTCAATACATTTTTGATTTTTTTTACTATTTTTTATTTTTTTGTATAGCTTAATTTTTATTTCTGTCACCAATTTTAATGATTTAAGCATATTATATAGGCATTGAAACTTTAACATCTATATAATTTTAAAATGGTGACCCCTACGGGAATCGAACCCATGATTCCACCTTGAGAGGGTGGCGTCTTAACCGCTTGACCAAGGGGCCTTATAAATAGTACTCATTATTTATACCATTTTTTTTATATTTAGTCAATATTTTTAATCTACTATTTCAAAGTTTTCACATACAAAAAACACAACTTTTCAAATATTGGCTATCCTTATTTGTTACCTCTTGACAATGTTACTAATATTATCATTTCACTATTAATTAAGTATATTATTATATTTTTTAATTTAATTTATTTCATATTATATGACATATAATGTCAATACAAAATGTTTTTAATTTATGTAATAATTAACTTGATTTAATAGTTAAGGTGGTTTTATGATTAAAGAGAAAAGAAAGTTAAAAAACTATACTCAAGAACAAATGTCTGAACGTTTAGGAGTTAGCCTAAGGCAATATGTAAGAATAGATAATGAAGAAGACTTACCAAGAAGAGACGTTCTTAAAAACTTAATCATAGAATTAGAATTAACTAATGAAGAAATTGGAGAATATATAAGAAAAATGACTCAAAATATAGCCTAAATATAGGTTTATTTTTTTGTCATTTTTATCTTTTTTATTATTCTATTTTTCTATTTTTTATTTTATATTTAATTTTCTAAACTTATAACACTATGAATTATTTTTCCATCTTCATTTGTTATGACTATTACATTTTTATTATCTTGTTTTTTATATTTACATTTTATAGTATCACCTAATTTTATTTCTTTTTTATATGTTATACGTATATTATCAAAAGGTCTTTTATTAAATTCTTCTTCAGGTAATACTTCATATGCTAAATCTAGGTAATACAAATTATGCATATGCGAATTTAAATCTATATCCCTTCTTGTTACTTTATATGTTAGTTCATCATCAAAACTTTCTGGAATTTTTATTTTTTCTATACTTTCATTTGGAAATACTTCTTTTTCTTCCGGATCATATTTTTTTATTACATCATCTGTCATTCTAGCTATTTTGCCAGTTTGAATATTTACTAACGCCCATTTAGATGTTGCAATTAAACATAAATTGTTGTTTTCATCAAAAAGTTCATAATCACGAAATGTGAAAAACTTTTCCATGTTTCTTCCCCATGTATTTATTGTTAAAATTTCGCCATACGTAGGTCTTTTTATAACTTTTAGTTTCCATTCCAAAAGTATCCAACTTAACTTTGTTTCTTCTATACTTAAAGCTCCATATCCTACTTTATCAGAATGATATGAACCTATATTTTCTAGTATTTCTAATAATGATTTATTTTTTATTTTACTATTCTTTCCAATATCTTTTATTCCTGTTTTTGCCTTATCTGTAAATATCATTTTTTGCCTTCTTCCTTTTTTTCATTTATTAATATCCTGGTTTTTTTAATAATTTAAACATATTCTTTTTATACTCTTCTACTCCGGGTTGGTTAAATGGATTAACACCTAATATACTCCCAGACATAGCACATGCTTTTTCAAAGAAATAAATTAATTGTCCCATATTTATTTCATCCAATTTATCCATTGTTATTTTTATGTTTGGAACATCTCCTGATACATGAGCTTTAATTGTTCCTTCCATTGCTTTTTTATTCACAAAATCTAATGTTTTTCCTGTTAAATAATTTAATCCATCTAAATTATCATCATCTGAATTTATTGTTATATTAAAATTTGGACTTTCTATTGAAATTACTGTTTCAAATAAACATCTTCTTCCTTCTTGTATATATTGTCCCATTGAATGAAGATCTGTTGTATTGTCTACTCCAATTGGTAAAATTCCTTTTTGTTCTTTTCCTTCACTTTCTCCAAATAATTGCTTCCACCATTCTGTAAAATAATGCATCTTTGGCTCATAATTTGTTAGTATTTCTGTATTTTTATATAATTTGTACAGTATATTTCTTACAACTGCATATTGATAGCATTCATTATATTTTAAGTTTGGATCGTCATATCTATCTTGTGCAATTTTTGCACCTTCCATTAGTTTATCTATATTAATTCCAGCTACTGCAATAGGAAGTAATCCTACCGCTGTTAGAACAGAATATCTTCCTCCTACATTATCAGGTACTACAAAGCTTTCATATCCCTCTTTTTCAGCAAGTGTTTTTAAAGCTCCTTTTTCTTTATCTGTAGTCGCATAGATTCTACTTCTTGCTTCATCTATTCCATATTTATTTTCTAATATTTCTCTAAAAATTCTAAAAGCAATTGCAGGTTCTGTTGTTGTTCCAGATTTAGAAATTACATTTACTGAAAAATCTTTATCTCCTATATATTCTATTAGTTCATTAATATAATTAGGGCTTAAATTATTTCCAACATATAATACTTGTGGATGTTTTCTATTTTTCATTGGCATATAATTATCAAAAGAACTAGTTAATGCTTCTATTACAGCTCTTGCTCCTAAATAAGATCCTCCAATACCTATTACTACTAAAATATCAGATTCTTTTTTTATTTTCTTTGCAGCTTTTTTTATTCTTTTAAATTCATCTTTATCATAATCAGTAGGTAAACTTAGCCACCCTACAAAATCATTTTCTAAGTTTGTTCTTCTGTGTAAATCTTTATGAATATTTTCGACTTCTGCCTTATACTCCATTATACTTTTTTGTGTAATTCCTGTATTTTTCAGATTTAAACTAATATCTGCCATAATAATCCCTCACTTTTCTTTTGATTTTATAAATACATTATATAAGAAAATTTTTTTCATTTCAATATAATAGATGAAATTATTTCATAATTTCATCTATTACTTTTGCTAAATATTTCATACTAGTTAAACATTGGTCTAAGGTATTTCCTGTTGCTCCAACTTCAATGATACTTGCAAATTTCGAAGTGTGCTGGTTATATCTAGATTTTGTAAGCATTATAGGCTTAAATAATCCTGGATACATTTCTTCTGCTTTTTGCTGTAATTTTATTGCAAATTTCAAGTTTTGATTCCAATTTGGATGCCATAGACCTCCTTCATTTGTTCCTATAACAAACATTATTTGGGCAGCTATATCTTCATCTCCAATTTTTACAATAGGTGCATAATCACTTCTACTTCCTATTGCATCTCTATGTAAATCAATTATAATATCTGATGGATTATCTTTTAATATATTTTCTACTGTTTCTAATGATCTTGTATATGATCCTGTATAATTAGGATAATCATGGTATGTTGTATTATGTATTACATTGTGATTATATTGTTTTAATTGATTTTCAAGTTCTACCCCAACTCTTGCTACAGAAAAATTTAAATCTGTTGTTCTAAAATTACCTGTCGGAGTATAATTATATTTATCGCTTGCTGTATAGCTCTCACAAGTATGAGTATGGAATAAAACAATATTTTTATTTTCTATTTCAATATTAGGATTTAGCATTTCTTCTGTTAATTCATATGTTGTTTGATTTTTTATTTTTACATTTCCATACTCTACATTTGCATTTTCCGCTATTGGATTTTGTGTTATTACTTCTGTTGGTAATCCTGTTTTAGCTACTTCAACTGAATTTTCTTCTTTAGTTTCATTATTTTCTTCAATTTCGTGATCTTTTTCTTCTATTTTTTCTTTTTTTTCTTTTTCCTCATCAATTTGTCCTAAGGCTGAAATTTGAGTTTTTAAAATATCTTCTAAAATATTTTCTTCTTTTTTATTTATTTTATTTTCTTCTTTAGTTTTTATATTTGGCATAACTTGATCTATACTTGATATCATTGCATTTTCAGCCAAAGAATTTATACTTAATTTTAGATTTGTTGCTATTTTTTGATTGCTATTTTCTCCTTTTTCTTTATTAAAGCTTCTGGAAATTACTATTATCATAAATATTGATATGGCAATTCCTAATATGAATTTAAGAATATCTTTTCCTTTTAATATAGTTACATTAAACATTTATTTCTCCTCATCTTAAGTCTCCTATATTTATATATATTCATAATTACTTTTTATATTCTTAAATATTTTAAATTCATTAAATCACAAAATTTATCAAAAAAATAAAACTCGATATCTATATACCGAGTTTATGTTTTTCATTTTAAACTTTTTTCCAAAACCAGTCTAAACTGTTACTAATGCTTTTTTTACCTTTTTCTTTTGTTTCTATATCATCAACCCATAAGTAAGCGAAGAATGATATGAAGATAAATATGAAGTCTATTACGATACATCTAGATAGTACTGGTAATAATACTCTATATTCTTCTCCTAATGTTGCTACTTGTGCTACATGCATTACTAATATTGCAATATATCCAAAAAGTGTTATTGCATTAATAAAACTTTTCTTTTCTTCTTGTGCTAAAAATATTAATAATACTGTTGCAGTTAACATTAAAACTAAAGTTAAAGCATTTGATATATCAAATAAAAACATAATTTAATCCCTCCATCTTTTCTTTTGTTTCTTTGATAAAGTTATAATATCACTTTTTTTTATTTTTATCAATATTTTTATATTACTTTTGTATTACAATTATATTACTTCTTTGTAACAATGTTCTATTTTAATTTTTCTTCTATTAATTTTGCAATTTCTTTTGCTTTTTTAGTAATATATTTTTGATCTTCTCCTTCTATCATAACTCTTACTAATGGTTCTGTACCAGAAGGTCTTATTAATACTCTTCCATTTCCTGCAAATTCCTTTTCTAATTTTTCAATAGCAGTTTTAATTTCTTTATTTTTTTCATAGTCATATTTTTTATCTGAATTTACTTTTGCATTTACTAGTATTTGAGGATATAATTTTATTTCATCTCCTAATTCAGATGCTTTTTTACCTTCCTCTAAGATTGTTTTTATAAGCATTAATGATGTTAATATTCCGGTCTCCTGTTGGATTATAGTCTAATAAGATTACATGACCTGATTGTTCTCCTCCTAGATTAAATCCATCTTTTAACATCTCTTCTAAAACATATCTGTCTCCAACTTTGGTTTGAATTAATTCTAATCCATTATCTCTTGTATATTTATTAAGTCCTAAATTACTCATTACAGTTGCAACTATAGTATCTTTGCTTAATTTTCCTTTTTTTCTTAAGCTTTGTGATATTATTGCAAGTAATTTGTCTCCATCTATTTCATTTCCATTTTCATCTACCGCTAAACATCTATCACCATCACCATCATAGGCAACACCTAAACTCAAATTATTTTCTACAACAAATTTTTTAAGTCCTTCTAAATGTGTAGACCCACAATTTTTGTTAATATTTATTCCATCAGGATTGTTATTTATAATTTTATATTTTATTCCGAGTGCTTTAAATACTTTTTCTGCAACAATAGATGTTGCTCCATTTGCTGTATCTAACCCTACAATGAAATCTTCTTTGTTATATTTATCAATTTCATCATCAAAGTTTTTTCTAAAGAAATATACATATTCATCTACTAAATCAAGTGCATATTCTGATACTCCAACCTTGTCTCCTACTGCTCGTAATTCATCAAGTTTTCCTGATTCCATTACTTCTTCTATTTCTTCTTCTAATGCATCTGGTATTTTCATTCCCTTATTACTAAAATATTTAATCCCATTAAACTCGTATGTGTTGTGTGATGCAGAAATCACAACACTTGCATCAGCATTTAATTTTCTTGTTAAATACGCAACAGCAGGTGTTGGTAATACTCCTAAAAGTTTAACATTTGCTCCATAGCTTAAGAAACCTGATACCATAGCACTTTCAATTAGTGTCCCAGATATTCTGGTATCTCTTCCTATTAATATTGTTGGTGTATGATCTGTATGTTTAGAAAGTACATATGCACCAGCTTTTGCTACTTTATATACTAATTCTGGAGTAAGTTCTGTATTTGCAATTCTTCTTATTCCATCAGTTCCAAAATATTTTCTCATAATAACATCTTCTTTCTTTTACATTTTATCCGGCATTTTCATTCCAAGTAAGCTTGCACCTTGTTTTAATACTTTTCCTGTCATATAAGTTAAATATACTCTTGCATCTTGAATTTCTTTATCTTCTACTATTATTTTATTTTCATTATAAAAACTACTAAAAGCTTTTGATAAATCAATTAAATATCTAGAAAGTATTGAAGGTTCATTTTTATTAGTTACTTGAATTAAAGTATCTTGGAAATTGTAAATTATTTTTATTAGCTCTAAAGCATATTCATCGTCAAGTAACTTAATATTTACGTTCTCAATATCAGGAACATTTCCTGCTTTTTCTAAAATGCTTTTTGTCCTTACATATGTATATTGAATATATGGTCCTGTTTCTCCTTGGAAATTTAATGCAGTATTCCAGTCAAATATTTGATCTTTTATAGTTGTAGTTGACAATGTATTAAATATAATTGCTCCTATTCCAATCTTTTTTGCCACTTCTTCTTTGTTTTCTAAATCTGGATTTTTATCTTGAATTATTTCTTCTGCCTTTTCAATTGTACCTTTTAATAAATCTTCTATTTTAACAACATTTCCAAGCCTTGTTGACATTTTGCCTGTTGGAAGATTAACCATTCCATATGATACGTGAATTAATCCCTTACTATATTTTTCATCAACTAAATATTTAGCTACTTCAAATATTTGTTTAAAATGTAGATTTTGTTCATATGCAACTACATATAAGCATTTATCAAAATCATATGTTTTAGCTCTATACATTATTGCTGCTAAATCTCTTGTTGCATATATTGATGAACCATTTGATTTTTGTATTATACAAGGTGTATTTATCCCAGCATATTCAAGATCTACTATTTTTGCTCCATCAGATTCTGTTATTTTTCCTTGCTCCTCAAGTTTTTCTACTACTTCATCTACTTTATCTGCATAAAAAGCTTCTCCATTATATGAATCAAATTTAATATCTAGTAAATCATAAATTTTATTAAATTCTATCATACTCAAATCTTTAAATCTATTCCATAGATCTACACAGTATTTATCGCCAGATTCCAATAATCTAAAATTTTCTCTACATCTTTCTAAAACTTCTTCATCTTCTTTACACAAGTTATTAATTCTAATATATATATCCATCATTTTATTTATTGGATCTTCTTCTAAGTTATATTCGCTCCCCCACATTTTATAGCCTTCTATCATTTTTCCAAATTGTGTTCCATAATCTCCTAAATGATTTATTCCTGTTGTATTATAACCTAAATATTTATATACTCTATATAAGGCATTTCCAATTAATGTTGTTCTTAAATGTCCTATATGAAAAGGTTTTGCAATATTAGGTGCAGAATATTCTACTATTATGTTTTTACCTTTTCCTATTTCAGATTTTCCATATTCATCGTTTTTTGCTATTTCATTTAAAACTTCTTTAATCATTATACTTTTATTTATAAAGAAATTTAAATATCCACCTGCTATTTCTAGTTTTTCTATTTTATTTTCATCGTTATTATTTTCTAAAATATTATCTATTTTTTCTTTTATTTCAGTTGCAATTATTTGAGGTGCTTTTTTTAATTCTTTTGCAATCCTAAAACACGGAAATGCATAATCTCCATTTTTAGTATCTTTTGGTATTTCTATATAACTTTCAATTTCTTTTTCATTTATACTAATTACACTAGATATTTTTTTTGCTATTTCTTCTTTAAAGTTCAACATCTTTTTTCCCTCATTTTCTACTTATTTATATAATTCCATGAATCTTTGCACATATCTTCTAAAGTTTTATTTGCTTTCCAGCCTAATTCTTTTTCTGCTTTTTTGGGATCTGCAAAACATGTAGCAATATCTCCTGGCCTTCTTGGAGCAATTTTATATGGTACTTTTTTACCTGTTGCCTTTTCAAATGCTTTTACCATATCTAATACACTATATCCATTTCCTGTACCTAAATTATAAATATATAAACCTTTTTCTTCTTTATCTAATTTATTTAATGCTGCTACATGTCCTTTTGCTAGATCTACAACATGGATATAATCTCTTACTCCTGTTCCATCTGGAGTTTCATAATCATTTCCAAATACAGATAGTTCTTTTAATTGGCCTGCTGCTACTCTTACTACATATGGCATTAAGTTATTCGGAATACCTTTAGGTTCTTCTCCAATTAATCCTGACTCATGTGATCCTACTGGATTAAAATATCTTAATATACATATATCCCATGTATCATCTGATTTATAAGCATCTTTTAAAATTTGTTCTATAAATAATTTAGTTGTACCATATGGATTTGTTGTTCCACCTGTTTTACAACTTTCTGTAATTGGTATAGTTTCAGGATCTCCATATACAGTTGCAGAAGAACTAAATATAAATTTTTTGACATTATATTTTTTCATAGTTTCTAATAGGACTAAACAGCCTGATATATTATTTGTATAATATTCTAAAGGCTTCCTAACTGATTCTCCAACTGCTTTATACCCTGCAAAATTTATAACAGCATCAATATCATTTTCTTTAAATACTTTCTCTAGTTTTTCTTTATCTAAATAATCTATTTCGTAAAATTTAAAATCTTTGCCAGTTATTTCTTTTATACTATCTAAAACCTCTGGTTTACTGTTTGAAAAATTATCTAAAATAATTATATCTTTTCCTTCATTTAATAATTCTACAGCTGTATGACTTCCAATATATCCAGCTCCCCCTGGTAATAATATTGCCATTTTTTAGTTCCTCCCTATTATTATCTATTCTTTATTTTCTTTTTAATTCCATACCATTTGCTGTATCTTTTATATCATATCCTTGATTATTTATCAAATCTCTTAATTCATCTGATTTTGCCCAATCTTTATTTTGTCTTGCAATTTTTCTTTGTTCGATTAATTTTAATATTTCTTCTGGTATTTCTTCTTTATTTTTATCAGGCTCTTTATCTATTTTTAAACCTAATACTGTATCAAATTTTAATAACATTTTTGCTATCTCTTTATTTTTCTTTTCAAATCTTGCAAGTTCCCATACATAGCTCATTGCTAATGTCATATTCATATCATCATTTATTGCACTATGAAATTTTTCTTCTATTTTTAATATTTTTTCTTTATCTTCATTTGTCAATTCATCATTTCCATTTACATTTAATTTATAACTATTTCGTAATCTTTCTAATGATTTTGAAGCAGCTTCAATTCCTTCCCATGTAAAGTTTAATTTATTTCTATAATGACCTGAATAACAAAATAGTTTATATGTTAATGGATCATATCCTTTATTAATAATATCTTTTAATAAATAAACATTTCCCAAACTTTTTGACATCTTTCCACCATTTATTAGTAAGTACTCTCCATGTAACCAATACTTAGCAGGAATTTTACCGAGAACATCCTTTACTTTGTGCTATTTCATTTTCATGGTGTGTTGGTATTAAATCTATTCCTCCTGTATGAATATCAAATTGTTCTCCTAAATATTTTTTACCCATAGCAGAACATTCAATATGCCATCCTGGATAACTTGGTCCAAATTCGCTATCCCATTTCATTAAGTGATTTTTAGGCGCTTTTATCCATAGAGCAAAGTCATAAGGATTTTTCTTTTCTTTATCTATTTCTACTCTTGCTCCTGCTTTTTGTTCTTCTAAATTTAAATTTGAAAGAACTGGATATTTATCTAATTTAGAAATATCAAAATAAATTGCAGTTGATGTTTCATATGCATATCCTTTTTTAACTAATTGTCTAACATATTCTAGCATTTCTTCTATATGTTCAGTTGCTTTACATACAACTTCTGGAGTTTCTATATTTAGTGCTTGTAAATCATCAAAAAATAATTTAGTATAATGCTTAGCTATTTCTAATGGAGTTTTATTTTCTTCTCTTGCTGATTTTAACATTTTGTCTTCACCTTCATCTCCATCAGATACTAAATGCCCCACATCTGTTATATTCATTACATGTTTTATTTTATATCCATTATATTTTAATACTCTTCTTAATACATCTTGGAATATATTTGTTCTCATATTTCCAATTGTTGCATCTTTATACACTGTTGGTCCACAAGAATAAATTCTTACCTCTTTATCATCTATTGGCACAAATTTATCTTTTTTATGTGTTAATGTATTTGTAAAATATATATCCATAAAAGCTCCTTCTTTCTATTAAAATTGCCAAATGTATTTTTACCATTTGGCAATTTTAGTTATTATTCTCCTTCGGTTCCTCCTGGCTCTCCTGCTGTGTTAGTTGTATTTGTTGTATTTGTTGTATTACTTGTGTTAGTTGTATTACTTGTGTTCGTCGTATTTGCTGTATTTGTTGTATTTGTTGTATTTGTTGTATTTGCTGGTTTTGTAGGTTCTTTTGGTTTTTCTGCTGGTTTTTTGTGAATATCACATACTTCTTCTACTTTTTCTCCAGAAAATGTATTTCCATTTATAGATTTCCAAAGATTTAATTTTTCTTTAGGAAGTGTTGCTCCAAAATTATTTACCTTTGTTGTTGGACAATATTCATTTGCTATTTTACCAGATTCTTGACATAGAGTTTGACTTCCATGTCCTGGACATTTTTCTGGTAAATTATTTGAAGCAAATATTTCTGTATAAGTATCTGAGCATCCTTCTGCAGCTAAACATCCTGTTGTTCTACATACAGTCGCTTCAACAATCCCTTCTGGCTTTACGAATTTCGCATTTGCTAAAGGACTATGAATATCTGTCATTACTGCATCCCAGATTTGTCCTGCTGGGTTTGTTCCAAATCCTCTTACTTCTTCATTATTATCAAATCCAAACCACGTTGCTGCTGCATAATATGGAGTAAATCCACAAAGCCATCTATCATAGCTATTATCTGTTGTTCCTGTTTTAGCTGCAACATCCATACCTGGTATTGCACAATATGTCGCTGTTCCTCCAGCTTTTACTGGTTCTTGCAAGATTGATTTTAATAAGTATGCTGTTTGAGCTGAAAATACTCTTGTTGTTTCTTGTTTTGGTGTTAAAACTGTAGTTCCTGATGAATCTACTACTTTTGAATAGAATGTTGGTGTTATATATACGCCATCATTTGCTATTGTTCCATATGCTTCTGCCATTTCTAATGGGCTTGCACCATGAGCCATACCACCAATTGCTAATGCTAGTACTTCATCACTACTATCTAAGGATTCTAATCCCATTTTATTTAAATATCCTAACGATTTTGTAGGTGTTAATTCTTTCATTATTTTTACAGCTGGTATATTTTTTGATGCCGCTATAAATTGTCTAATATTTATACCTTTTCCTGCATAATTATTTCCATCATTTTTTGGTTTATAATTATTTCCAAAATCTGTTGGTACATCAAGATATACAGTTGCTGGTGTAATTATTCTTTCTTCTAATGCTGGACCAACATCTGCTATTGGTTTTATAGATGATCCTGTCTGTTTTTTCATTTGAGTTGCTCTATTCCATCCTGATCCTTCTTTTTCTCCTAATCCTCCTGCAACTCCTACTACATTACCAGTTTTGTAATCAATTACTGCCATACCTGATTGTGTATGATTATTTACTAATTGACCATTACTTTTATCTACACCGCTTTTTATATATTTTGCTTTTGCATATTCTTCTTCTAGTCTTGCTTGAATTGTATTATCTACTGTTGAGTATATTGTTAAACCACTACTATATACATAGTTCTCTGCTAATTGTCTAGAAATACCTTTTTCTTCCATAACTTGATTTATTACTTGTTCTAATACAGCATCTGTATGGTATGAATATGTACTTCCTGAAGCTATTGCTCCTTTTGTAAATGTTAATCCTGCTTCTGCTTGCGCCACAGCTTGGTTGTACTCATCTTCATTTTGTATGTAACCCAATTCTTTCATCTTACCTAAAACTGTTAAGATTTTTGATTTTATTCTTTCTGCTCTTTTTTCCTCTGTATCAGTTTCATTATATAGTTTATATGGATTATAATAATTTGGTGATGAATTTATTCCTGCCAAGAATGCACATTCTGCTAAGCTTAAATCTTTTGCACTCTTATTAAAGTAATATTCTGATCCTAATTGAACACCATGTAAGTTTCCTTCTCCACCTACGTATAATATGTTTAAATATAATTCTAAAATTTGATCTTTTGATATCATTCTCTCTACCTGATATGCTTTTGACCATTCTTTAACTTTTCTAAATATACCTTCTATACCTGCTGTTTCATCATCTTTAGTTATATTTTTTACCAATTGTTGTGTTATTGTACTTCCACCAAAATTTCCTTGTCCTAGCAGTTTCTTAAATATAGCTCCTCCAGTTCTTTTAAAATCTACACCACTATGTTCATAAAATCTTTCATCTTCTATTGCTACATATGCTTTTGGTAAATAATCTGCCATATCTTCTAATGTTATTATCTTTCTTTTTTCATCTCCACTTAGGTTTGTAATAATGTTTCCATTTACATCTACTATTACAGAATTTGCTGCTCCTATTTTTAGTTCATCTTTAGTTATTTCAAAATCATCTCCAAATAATCCAAAGAATACCCCTGCTAACACTCCTGCTAGAACTACTACTGCCAACAAAAACAATATTACAAATATTTTTATAAAAGTTTTTAACTTACTATGTTTTTTAACTTTATTCTTTTTTTGTTTCTTACTTTTCTTGAAACTTGCTTCTTTTTCTTCTCTAAATGCTTTTGGTATTTGATTTTCATCATCTCTATCTCTAGTAACTTTTTTTACTGGTCTTTTCTTTGTTCTTTTCTGAGGTGTACTTCTACGTCTATTGTTACTACTACTTCTTCTACTATTATTACTTGGCATTATATTACCTCCTTGCCAATGTTATTTTTCGCATGTACATTATATTATATTTTTGCAAAAAAGAAAAGCTTTTGAGCAAAATTTTAACAAATTATAAATTACTTCTTTCTCCCACAAGCAGTGTAATTTTAACATTATAATTTTCTAAATCTTTTATACTATATTTAAAAGGCCTATTTTTAATAAATTCCGCTTCATAAACATCTTTTTTATCATATAATTTATCTTTTTCGTAATCAAATTCTTCTAAATAATCAAAGTCAATATCATAATCATTTATATTTATTCCTTTAAATCTTTTCTTTGCTATTTTTACATTACCTTTTAAATTTATAACTATTGCTTCATCATATATTGTATATAAATTTATTAATTCATTAGGAAAATCAACATTTAAAATTATATCAGATTTAGATAAACTTTTTTTCTTATTATTGTTTATTGTAATTATAACTCCTTCTTCTTCAAAGAAATCTTTTTCAAGTTTCTTAAATTTTTGTGTATGATTAGTTACAATATTTAATCTTTTATATTTTTTAGCAATAATTTTTATATTTTCTAACATATTAATTGTTATGTCATTTATAAGTATTGATATAGTAATATCTTCTGGTTTTAAAGCTTTCTTTTTTTCTATAAATTCTAACATATTCATAACTAATATTTCTGTTAAAATATCTGGTTTAACTATATTTATCTGATTAGAAAATAAATAATTTTTAATTTCTTCTTTTTCTTTTATTTTTTTACTTAAAACTATCTTATTACAATTTGTCTTATTTAATATTTTTAATATTTTACTTCCTAATTTTTCTGCTTTTTTTATACTTATTTTTTCATCTCTTACAGGCAAAATAATTTTATCATCTTTTAATTCTACTATATTAAATAATTTAAATATACACCTAGGCTTGTCAGCTTCTTGAACATAATACAAAAAAATCACTCCTCATATATTTATACTAAAATATATGAAAGTGATTTTTAAATTATTCTACTATTTTTTCAATATTACCAATATTATATAAAGGTATATTTATCAGCCAATCTTCTTTTCTATATCTTGACATTGAAGTTCTTACATTTATTTTTGTATTATATTTTTCGACAAATGTTTTTAAACTTTTAGATTGTAAATTTTCACTTGACTTTACTTCTATAGGAACATTATTTGTTCCTATTTGTGTTATAAAGTCTATTTCTGCAATTCCAGAATCTGAAGTCCAATAAAAAATATCTAAATCTGTACATTGTTTTAGTTGGCATAAAACATATTGTTCTGTTAAACTACCTTTAAATTCCTCAAATACTTTATTCCCTTCTAAAAGAGTTTTTGCATCTATTCGTGCCATAGCAGATAATAAACCGACATCCAATAGATATAACTTGAATGCACTAAAATCTTGATATGCAGACAAAGGAATTTTTGATGTATTTACTCTATTAATTTGATATATCAATCCACAGTCTATAAGCCATGTAATAGCAATTTCATACTCTCTAGCTCTAGCACCTTCACTTACTAATCCATAAATAAATTTTTTATTTTCTTTAGCAAGCTGAGTAGGAATATTGTTCCATAATTTTCTAATTCTTGGAACAATATTACTTGGTGCATGTTTAGAAAAATCTTGTTCATAACCTTCTAATAATTTTTTTTGAATTTCACGCACTTCTATAAAACTTTTATTTTCTATATATGCACTTACTACCTCAGGCATTCCTCCTATATAGTAATAAAGTTTTAAATATTCTTTTAATTTACTGTCAAACACATTAATCATATCAAAATCATTATTTTTTAAAATTTTTAATAATTCATTTTTCCCTAATGCTTCTAAAAATTCAAAGAAGTTTAGAGGCATCAAGTCTAAAAAATCGACTTTTCCAACTGGGAAAGAAGTACCATTATGCATGGCTATACCTAAGAGTGATCCAGCAGATACTATATGATATTCTCTTGCATTTTCGCAAAAATATTTTAATGCTTTTAGTGCTTTAGGAGTTTCTTGTATTTCATCTAAAATTATCAATGTGTTTTCTGGTTCTATATCAACACCTGATTCTATTTTTAATCCTATTAAAACTTTTTCTAAATTAAACTCTTCTTCAAATAGATTTCTCATTTTTTCATTATCATCAAAATTAATGTATGCACATTTTTCATAGTATTTTTTCCCAAATTCTTGCATAAGCCACGTTTTTCCAACCTGCCTTGCTCCTCTTATTATTAATGGTTTTCTATTTTTTGATTCTTTCCATTTTTTTAAATCATTTATTTTTTCTCTATACATATATTCACTTCCCAATTTTCATTTTTACATTTATAGGTATATTATACCACTTCTTTTCACAAAAATCAAATGACTTTTTATATTTTTTCACATTTTTCTAACGACTTTTGTGCAAATTGGTACATTTTCCTAATGACTTTTGTATGATTTGTACATTTTTCTGACGACTTTTTGCATAAATCCACACATTTTCTTAACGACTTTTTGTGTGTTTTTGCATTTTTTTATGACTTTTTATAAAATTATATCTCTTTTTAATTTATTATCTTTTATACATCCTGTTCCTATAAATTTATTATCATTAAATATTTTGTATATTCCTTCTTCTTTGTTCATAGTTAACTGTACTCCATTTAAAAACAATTGTAGTTTTTTATTATCTAAGTTTATAGTTTCTTTATCTTTAAAAATTTCTTCAACCGTGATTAAATGTTTTTCAATCTCTTTAGGATTATTTTCTATTTGTTCTAATGTTATAGAATTGGTAATATTAAACTCTCCTACTTGTATTCTATCTAGCTCAATCATATGTCCAATAGTATCAAGTCTTTTTGCAATATCTGTACATAAGGTTCTAATATATGTACCTTTTGAACAACTAACTTCAAAACTAATTTCTTTTTGTTTTTTATTAATATGTATTAATTTAATATCATATATTTGTATTTTTCTAGGCTTAAGTTCTAAAGTTTCACCTTTTCTTGCATATTCATATAGTTTCTTACCATTTACTTTAATTGCTGAATACATTGGTGGTATTTGTTCTTGCTCTCCTAAAAAACCTTTTAATACTTCTTTTATTTTTTCTTCATCTAAAATATTTTCATTTACTTCTTGTTCATTTATTACTTTTCCTTCACTGTCTAAAGTATCAGTTTCTACACCTAGTTTTAAAGTTGCTTTATATATTTTGTCATGATTAATTAAATATTTTGAACATAAAGTTCCTTTACCAATTAATAATGGCAACACTCCTGTTGCCATTGGATCTAATGTTCCAGTATGTCCTACTTTTTCATTAACCATTTTTTTAACTTTATATACTATATCATGTGATGTACAATTTTTTTGTTTATTTATTATTAATATTCCATTCATATTTTTAACCTTCTATAAAGCTTTTCTTACTTCTTTTAATATTTTTCCTTTAGCTTCTTCTAATGTACCTTGTATATTTGCTCCAGCAGCTCTTATATGACCACCTCCGCCAAACATTAAACATACATCAGATACATTAACATAGCTACCTGATCTTAAAGACGCTTTAAATAAATTGTCTTCTTTTTGTCTTAAAAATATAGAAACTTCTACTCCCTCTATATCTCTTCCGATATCTACTAATCCTTCATGATCTCCAGGTTCTGCTCCTACTTCTTTTTCATCTTCCAGTGTTATATATGTAAAAGTTACTTTACCATCTTCTAACATTTCCATTCTGTCCATTACTTTTCTACTTAATAAAAAGTTTGCTTTTGTTTTTGTACGTAAAGCTTTTTTATATATATCTGATATATTTACACCTTTTCTTAGAAGTTCTGCTGCAAATTCAAATGATTCAGGATTAGTTCCTTGATGTCTAAATCCTCCTGTATCTGTTATTATTCCTGTTATAATACAAGTTCCAATATCTTTTGTCATTTCCATTTGGTAATATTCCATCATACTTGCTATTATTTCACAACAAGCAGGTGAAGCTGGATTTACATAGTTTAAGTCTCCATACATATTATTACTTCCATGGTGATCTATTACTATTGTTCTTTTAGCTTTTTCAAAATATTCTCTTCCACTAAGTCTTGCTAAATTTCCACAATCAAGTGATATTGCTAAATCATATCTTTCTACATCAGATTCTTTTTTTACTTCATCTATTTCAGGCAAGAAATTAAATAATCTAGAATATTCTGGAAGAATTACATCTGGATTTTTTCCCATTTGTTCTAAAATTAATTTCACTGCCATACAGCTTCCAATTGCATCTCCATCTGGTGATTCATGTGCTGATATTACTATTGTATCTGCTATTTTTATTTCTTCTAATATTTCATCTAAAGTCATATTAATTTTCATCTCCTTTTTTAGGCATGATTTCTTTTAATATGCTATCAATTCTTGCTCCATATTCTAAAGAATCATCTAATTCAAATATAATTTCTGGAGTATTACGTAAGTTTACTCTTCTTGCTAATTCACTTCTAATAAACCCTGATGATTTTTTAAGTCCTGCTAAAGTCTCTTTTATATTTTTTGAGTTTAATATACTTACATATACTTTTGCAAATTTTAAGTCATTTGTAACTTTTACTTTAGTTACACTAATCATTCCTGTTACATTTGGATTTTTTAATTCATAACTAATAATTTGACTAAGCTCTTTTCTATATTCTTCATCAATACGTTCTAATCTATTTCTATTTTCTGGCATAAAATAACCTCCTTTGTAATTAAAAATAGGAAAAAGGAATTACTCCTAATTCCTATCTTTTAATTTCTTCCATAACATATACTTCTATGATATCTCCTTCTTTTATGTCATTATAATTTTCGATTTGGATACCACATTCAAAACCTTTACCGATTTCTTTAACTTCATCTTTAAATCTTTTTAAAGTAGCTAAATGTCCATCATGTATAACAACATTTTCTCTGATTACTCTTACCCCTGCATTTCTTTCTACTTTACCAGAAAGTACATAACATCCAGCAATTGTTCCAACATTTGAAATTCTAAATGTTTGTCTAACTTCTGCATTACCAATAACTTTTTCTTCATATTTTGGTTCTAGCATTCCTTTCATTGCTGCTTCTACATCTTCAATTGCTTGGTAAATAATTGAGTATTGTTTTATTTCTACTTCATCTTTTTCTGCCATTTCTTTTGCTAAATTATCTGGTCTTACATTAAATGCAATTATAATAGCATTTGAAACTTTTGCTAAAGTTACATCTGATTGATTTACAGCACCTGCTGCTGCATGTATTACTTTTACTTTAACTTCTTCATTTTCTAATTTTTCTAATGATTGTTTAACAGCTTCTACAGATCCTTGAACATCTGCTTTTACTATTAAGTTTAATACTTTTAGTTTTCCTTCTTCCATTTGGCTAAATAGGTTATCAAGTGTTACTTTTGTAGCGCTATTTATTGCTTTTTCTCTTGCTTGATTTTTTCTTCTTTCTATTAAGTGTTTTGCCATTTTTTCATTTTTAACTTCATAGAAAGTTTCTCCAGCTTCTGGAACTTCTGTTAATCCCATTATTTCTACTGGTGTAGATGGTCCGGCTTTCTTTACAGATTTTCCTTTGTCATCTTTCATTGCTCTTATTCTACCAATTGAAGATCCTACAACTATTGTATCTCCAACATCTAAAGTTCCTCTTTGAACAAGCATTGTTGCAATTGCACCTTTTGCTTTATCTAGTCTTGCTTCAATAACAGCACCTTTAGCTTGTTTATTAGGATTTGCTTTTAATTCTAATACATCTGCTTCTAATAATACCATTTCTAATAATTGGTCAATATTTTCACCTTTTTTTGCTGAGATTGGAACATATATTGTATCTCCACCCCATTCTTCTGGTACTAACTCATATGTCATTAATTCTTGTTTTACTTTTTCAATATTGGCATCTGGTAAATCTATTTTGTTAATTGCAACTATTATAGGAATTCCTGCAGATTTAGCATGGTTAATAGCCTCTATTGTTTGAGGTTTTACTCCATCATTTGCAGCAACAACTAATATCGCAATATCAGTTATTTGAGCACCTCTTGCTCTCATTGCAGTAAATGCTTCATGTCCTGGTGTATCTAAGAAAGTAATTTCTCTATCATTTACTTTTACTTTATAAGCACCAATTGCTTGTGTGATCCCTCCTGCTTCTCCTTCTATTACATTAGTTTTTCTAACAGCATCAAGAAGTGATGTTTTACCATGGTCAACGTGTCCCATAACAACAATAACTGGTGGTCTTGCTTTTAAATCTTCTTCTCTATCTTCAGAATCATCAAACAAGATATCTTCTTCAGTTACTTGTTCTTTTTTGCTAGCTGTTATTCCAAATTCTTGAGCAATTAGGTAAGCTGTATCAAAATCTATTTCTTGATTTATTGTTGCCATAATTCCATAACCTAATAATTTTTTAATAACATCAGCTGTCGTTTTTTTCATATCAGCAGCTAAATCTTTTACCGTTATGCTTTCTGGGATTTCAATTTCTGTTAATTGGAATATTTTTTGTTTTGTTCTTTCTTCTTGATTTTGATTTTTTCTTTTCTTCCCTCTTCTTCCACGTTCTGTTGTTAAATCATAGTAATCAAGCATTCCTCCATCTTGATCATCAAACATGTTAGAAAGCTTATTTGTTCTTTTTAATCCTTTTAACTTTCCTTCATCAAAATCATTTCCATTATTTCTTCTTGATTTTGTTTTCTTTGTCCTATTTTCATCAAACTTATTATTATTTTTTTGCCTATCAATAGATTTATTGTACTCTCTAACACTTTCTTTTTCGATTGTGTCAGTAGCCATAATATTTTTGATATTTTTTTCTATTCCTCTTTCATCTAAAGGCCTTTTTCCAAATCTATCATTGTTATTATTTCTATTATTAAATCTGTTATTATTGTTTCCATTAAATCTATTATTATTAAATTTATTATTATCTCTATTACTGTAATTATTTCTGTTTGGTCTATTTCCCATATTGTCTCTATTATCTTTTCTTTGCCTATCTGCTCTTACATTTTTTGTATCCATAGTTTCAGATTTTTGTTTAGTTCTTTGATTTTTAGCTTCAATTTCTACCACTTCTTGTTTTTCTTCTTTTTGGACAATTTTCTTTTCTTCTTTTTTAGCTGGTTCTTCTTTTCTTAGTCCAAATAGTTCACTTACAGTCATTGGTTTTGTTGGTTTATTTCTATAAACAATATTATAGTTTTTGTCTTGTTTTCTTTCTACAAAACCAACATTATTTCTCTTATCTGCTGCTTTTTTTATTTCTTCTTTCTTTTTATTTTTCTCTTCATCTTTATCAGAAATAATAACTTCTCTTCTTATAATAACAGGAGCCTTTTCTTCTTTTTTAGGTTCACTTTTTGTCTTACTATTATTTTCTTTCTCTAATTTTTTTGTTTCCTTTTTTTCTTGTTTTTTAGCTAATTCATTTTCTATTTTCTTTGCATCTTCTTCATCTATACTACTTAAGTGACTTTTTGCTTCAATATTTAATTTATTTGCTACATCTAATACTTCTTTACTGGTTAAGCCTATTTTTTTTGATATATCATATATTTTTACCTTACCCAATAATTTCACCCCCATTATTTATTTTTATAATCTCATTTGATAGGTTTATATCTTCAATACCTATTATTGCTTTGTTGGATTTTCCAATTGCTTTACTTAAAACTTCTATTTCACCTTTTATTATTATTGGTATATTATTATTTTTACTTAAAAAATCAAATTTTTCCTTTGTTCTACTTGATGCATCTTCTGCTACAATAACAAGTTTTACTTTTTTTGATTTTATTCCGTTCTTCTACACTATCTGCACCAAAACATATTTTTCCAGCTTTTGCAGATAATCCAATTAATCCTAATATTTTCTTATTTATCAAGAATCACACCTCTTAATTTTTCATAAATTTCATCTGATATTTTATAATCAAAAACTTTTTCTAATCTTTTAGATTTTATTACTTTTTCTAAACAGGTTATATCATCACATATATATGCTCCTCTTCCTTCTTGCTTTCCTGTTCTATCAATATTTATTTCGTTTTTATTATTTTTTACAATTCGAATTAATTCTTTTTTATCTTTTTTTTCATTGCATCCCATACATGTTCTTTGTGGTTGTTTTCTCATTTGTTGTCCTCCTTTATTGTATGTTTTTATTTTATTTTTAATGATTTATTTATTCTTACTCTTCATCGCTTTCTTGTTCTTCTACTTGCTCTTCATTTTGACTATTCATAAGCATCTCTCTAAATTGAGTTTCAGATTTTATATCAATTTTCCAATTTGTTAATCTTGCAGCTAACCTTGCATTTTGTCCTGCTTTTCCAATTGCTAATGATAATTGATCATCTGGAACAATTACTTGAGCAAATTTTTCTTCTTCTTTTATATCTACTGCTAGGATTTGTGCAGGAAGTAATGCTGCTGCAATATATATTGATGGATCTTCATTCCATTCAATAACATCAATTTTTTCTCCATTTAATTCATTTATAACATTTTGAATTCTAACGCCTTTTTGTCCTACACATGAACCAACTGGATCTATATTTGGATCTGGTGAATATACTGCAACTTTACTTCTATTTCCTGGATCTCTTGAAACACTTTTTATTTCTATAACACCTTCATATATTTCTGGTATTTCAAATTCTAATAATTTTCTTACAAAGTCTGGATGACTTCTTGAAACTATTACTTGTGGCGCTCCTTTTGCTCCTTTTTCCACATCTAGAACATATCCTTTTATTTTATCATTTACTCTATAGTGTTCTGTTGGTATTTGTTCTTTTGCTGGCATAACACCTTCTAGTTTTCCTAAATCCATAACAACTATATTTTTATCTGCTTTTTGAACTAAACCAGAAACAATTTCACCTTTTCTATCATTAAATTCTGTAAATATAATCTCTCTTTCTAATTCTCTTAATTTTTGTATTATTACTTGTTTTGCTGTTTGTGCAGCAATTCTACCAAAGTTTCTTGGTATTATCTCTGTTTCTAAGAAATCTCCTTCTTTTAAATCCGGATTTATTTTTTGAGCATCTTTAACTTTAATTTGAGTTTCTTCCGTTTCTACTTTTTTCACAACTTCTTTTAAAGAATATACATGTGTCGCTCCTGTTTTCTTGTCTATATCTACTTTAACATTTTCTAATGAATCAAAATTTCTTTTATATGCTGTTACTAATGCTGTTTCTATTGATTCTAGTAAGTATTCCTTCTTTATTCCTTTTTCCTTTTCTAGCTCCTCTAAGGCTAATATTAATTCTTTGTTGTCAATTGCTTGTTCTTTCATTTTTCCAATCATTCCTTTCTTTACCAATTATAAACTGTTTTTATTTGTGCTATATTTTTTCTTTCAATTATAATCTCATTTTTTAAATAAATTTTTTCTGTATCAAATTTTTCTAATATTCCTTGATATTCTTTATTACCATTTTCATCTTTTTTAAATAATTTTATATTTATTTCTTTTCCTATGCTTGATTCTAAGTGTTTATTTTTTTTCAACACTCTTTCTACTCCTGGTGAAGATACTTCTAAAAAGTATTGTTCTTTTATATAATCTTTGGTATCTAGAAGTTCATTTATTTCATCATTTACTCTTTCACAATCATTTAAGTCTATTCCCTCTGGTTTATCTATAAATATTCTTAAAAAATAGTTTTTTCCTTCTTTTACATATTCTACATCATAAAGTTCATAGCCTATATTTTCTATCTTTTCTTTTATTAAACTTTCTACCTTTTCTTCTATCTTAGACAAAATAAACCTCCTTTACATTATTGAAGAGTGGGATTTGCTCCCACTCTTCTGAAATTCATTTAAGTTATTAATATTATACCCGCTTTTTACTAAAATTGCAAGTTTTTTTCAATATTTTTCCAACATTTTTTAATTATTTTGAATTTATTATATTTTTTATAAAATATTCCCACGTAGCTGCATAAGATTCTACGTGGGATGTGTTAGGGTGATTTTTATTGTTTTTTATATTGGCCTTTAAGAATGTCTGAAATAAGACCGTATAAATCAGTGTAGTTTTTATACAATTTAGCATAATTACAATTAAGCACAAAATCTGATAAATACTTACTATAAAGTGCAATATCTTCAGCAAAGGCGAATGAGGAATTGCTTGATCCCCAACTTTCAAACAGATCTCCTACTTCAAATTTTCCTAAGACGGAAATTATGAATAAGGTTAAAGAATTATATTGATTTACATCAAACTCATAAATTCCTTTATCTGTTTTTCCTTTATCAGAAAATATAGTACACTTATATTCGTTATGAGTATTTATTAATGTGTTAACTGTATTGCCCAACTCTACTATTTCATTATATGCTTCACTTTTATATCTTTTCAGTCGATCAACGAGTCTATCAAATGTTTCCCTGTCATTTGTTTTAACAGAGTTTAACATTCTATCTGCAAAGTGTATATCACCGAGTTCATCGGCAATCCGGACAATTTTCTGATAAATTTCTTGTCTAGTCATGATTTTCCTCCTGTATATTTATCTAAGATATTATACATCTATCAGACCTTATCCCTAACACAAGTCTGTTAAAATGTAATTATATTATATCAAAAAAACTCTAAAATTTCAATGTTTTTATCAAACTCAAAGATACTCCAATTTGTTTTTGCAAATTGGAGTATCTTATATTTTAATAATACCTATCCTAATTTATAATTAATTTAATTATTCCACTTCTGAAATTTTTATACTTCTTAAGTGAGTAATTTTCTCCCATGATGTTTCTCTCTTGAATAAACATTTAAAGTTTATTAGTAGCCATGAACCCATGAATAATGGGAAGAAAGCTAACCCTTTAAGCATTGGTTTAATTGGTCTTTTATCTAGCCACATTGCTATTGCAGCTGTTATTATAGGAAATACAAATGTTGGAACTAAATATCTTAAAATATTAATAAATAATTCTACTTTTGTCATTCCATCTCCTGCATACATTAAGAAGTTTGTTCCTAATAATACTAATGTTATTATAAACATTGGAATACTTCCTAGTATATATAATAATCCATCAAAGTTAACCATTGTTTTATTCTCCTTAGCAGCTACTGCTAGATCTTTTGTATATTCTTTTATACATTGCATATGTCCAACAGTCCATCTACTTCTTTGTGACCAACTTTGTTTAAATCCAACTGGTTGTTCATCATAGCATATTGCATCTACTGCCCATCCAAGTCTTTTACCTTTAATAATTCTTTTTAAAGAAAATTCTATATCCTCTGTTAAAGTTACTGTATCCCATCCTTGTGGTTTTACAACATCAAATCTTACCATAAATCCTGTTCCATTTAATAATGGAGATAATCCTAAATTGTATCTTGCTAAATGGTAGAATCTGTGCATTGTCCAATAGAATAATGCATACCCTGCTGTAATCCAACTATCTGTTGGGTTTTTAATATCTCTATATCCTTGAACAACATCTTCACCTTGACATAGTTTTTTATTCATATTTTTTATAAAATCTGGATGAACAATATTATCAGCATCGAATATAAAGAAAGCATCATATGGTGCATTTTCTTCTATTTTTTGTTTTAAAAACCAATCTAATGCATATCCTTTTGTTTTCTTTGTTTCATCAAATCTTTTATATACTATAGCTCCTGCTTCTTTTGCAACTTTTGCAGTATTATCTGTACAATTGTCAGCTATAACATATATGTCATATAAGTCTTTGTCATAATTTTGTTTTTTCAAACTTTCAATTAAATTACCAACTACAGCTTCTTCATTATGAGCTGGTATAATTGCCATAAATCTGTGATTTTTGTTTACTTTTAATGGTTTATCTTTGATTTTTACTAAAGAACATAAACTAATTACAACTTGATATAACCAAAATATAGTTATTATCCAAACTAATGCTTCTCTTAGTATATATAAATAATCCATTTTTTTACCTCTCTTTTTTTAATATTATTCTTTATATAATATTATGCCGTCTTTTTTATTATACTATGTTTTACAAAATAATGCAATATTTTCCAAAAAATTTTAATATTTAACTTGGCTTTTGTAAAGTTTTACTGTATAGTTGTACCTATAGGAATTTGAGAATAAACAGATGTGGTTTGCCTCCTACATAAGAGGAGGTGATGTACATGATAGAAATTAAAACTTTATTATTAATTATAAATTTACTTTTTACTGGTCTTATATCAGTAACTATCATTACGTTTACCTTGATTATAGCACTAGTTATAATTATCAGCAAACAAACATAAACAAACTAAAAACACATCTGTAAACTTGACCGGTTCAGGTGTGTTTTCATATTTTTACTGGGCAAACCACGTTTGTGGTTTCTCATTTTCCTATTTTTATTATACTTGGATTTCCTTATTTTGTCAATAAATTTTAGTGATTTTACTCATTAAATTCTCTTGTTACCCTATATGAAATTGTACTTAATATTTCATAATTTATTGTATCACATTTTTTTGCAATATCATCTAATGTTATTAATTCATTATCCCATAAATATACATCTGTACCTACTTCTACATTTTCAATTCCTGTTACATCTATCATGCAACTATCCATACATATTGTTCCAAGTATTTTTGTTTTATGACCATTTATAATAACTTCTCCTTTTTCAAAAAGAGCTCTTCTTAATCCATCTGCATATCCAATTGGTATTGTTGCAATTTTCATTTTATTTTTAGAAATAAACTTTCTTGAATAACTTATTGATGTTTCTTTATCTACATATTTAATAAAAGTTATCTTTGTTTTTAGTTTACAAATTGGTTTTATATTTATTTTATCTGTTACTTCATCAAATGATTTATATCCGGTACATTATTATTCCAGGTCTTACTAAATTAGATATACCATCATCATAATTTATTAATCCATTTGATGCAGAAGAATGTACATATTTTATTGTATCAAAATTTTCTTTTACTATATTTACAGCTTTTTGGAATATATATAATTGTCTGTTTGTATATTCTTCATCATAATCAGCAGAAGATAAATGAGTATATACTCCTTCTACTTTTATTTTAGAAGATGTTTTTATTTTTTCTATAAAATTATTTAATTCTTCCAGTTTTATACCTGTTCTATTCATTCCTGTTTCTATTTCTAAATGAACTTTTATCTTATATTTATTTTTAATAACTTCATCTAAGAAACTTTCATCACTTAATCCTATTGTTATATTGTATTTCATTATATCTTTTATATCATCAATATAAGGTTGATTTAAAATGAATATTTCTTTTTTATATCCAATTTTTCTTAAATCTATAGCTTCATCTATCATAGCAACAGCTACTATATCAAATTCATTTATTAAATCTAATCTTTTGTTTATATGTGTCCCATATGCATTTGCCTTTATAACTGGCATTATTTGTTTATCTTTAACATAGTTTTCTATGTTTTTAATGTTTTCCTTAAAAGCCTTACAATCAACTTCCATTATAGTTTGCCTCATTTTGTTTCCCACCTAAACTAAATACTATATTTTCCTATAATTTATATTTATAAATTATTTCCAACAAATATTACCACATTTATAAATATTTTTCAACTACTATTACAAAATAAAACGCTTACTAAAGAGTAAACGTTTTAAAACAAATCTTCTAATTTATATTCTTTTTCTAATTTTTCATTAAAGTATATTTTTGAAATTAATTTAAATTCTTCTAAAGATTCATCTTTTAAGTTAAATGAATATAGCTGTTTTGCAGGAGCTGTTATAGTGTATTTTATGGCATTTTTTGTACTTTCGGAAATTTTAATCGCAGAAGTATCTTGTTTTCCACATGTTTTGCATTTAAAACCATTATCTTTTATACTAAAGTATTTAATATCATCTTTTTCTCCACAGTTTGTACAATTTTTAATATCAGGTGTAAATCCAATTAAACTTAATAGTCTTAATTTAAATATTCCTAAAACTAAATCTAAGTTTTTATCAGTTTCTGATATTGTATAAAGTGTATTTAATAGTAATTGTAAAATTTTATAACAATTTTGATTTTCATGAGTTACATCATTTATAATCTTATTTATATGTATTGCATATTTTAACTTATCCAAATCTGTTCTTATATTATAAAAAAACTCTACTGGTTCTACTGAATTTATGTGATATGTACTAGTTCCTTTATACATTAAGTACTCACCAAAGCAAAAAATTTGCGTGCCTGCTAAAAGAGCACTTTTGGGTCTTCTTGCTTCTTTAGCAACGCATGAGATCTTGCCTATACCTGGTGTTAGCATAGTAAGCATTTTATCAAAATCTCCTAAATTATTCTCCGATAGTATTATTCCATTTACTTTCACGTTCGCCATCTTTTTCTATATCCTTTTTTATATTATCTATATTTTCTACATTTAAATTATTTTCTATATTTTCAAATTGTTTCAATTCTAAATATGTGTTTATATCTCCTGTATTTTTAAAGGTATTCCATGCTATCTTTTTTATCATGAACTTCACTTCCTTTATAGTTTAATTAAAGTTTTACCTTTAATTTTATCTTTTGTAATTTTTGAAAATTTTATACAATTTATTAAATTTATTTTAATTTAAATTTATCTACAATAGAATTGTTATCTTGCCAATCTTCTTTAACCTTTACCCAAGTTTTTAAATTTACTTTTACACCAAAGTTTTCTTCCATATCTAATCTAGCTTGCCTTCCAATTTTCTTTAACATTTCTCCATTTTTTCCAATGATAATTCCTTTATGAGATTCTCTTAAACAATAAATAGTTGCTTCTATATCATATATAGGTTCATTATTCTTATTTTTTCTTTCTTTCATTTTTTCTACTTCAATGTATATACCATGTGGTACTTCATCTTGTAATAATTTTAAAGCTTTTTCTCTAATTGTTTCTTCTGCAAGTTGTCTTAAAGTTTGATCTGTATATTCTTCTATATCATAATATGCAGGACCTTCATTTAAGTTCTTTTCTATTTCATCTAAAATTATTTCTTTATATTTACTATTTGTTGCAGAAATAGGAATTACAGCTGTAAAATCATATTCTTTACTATATATTTCAATTAAGTTTAATAAAGTTTCTCTTTTTACTAAATCTATTTTATTTATAATAAGTATTGTTTTTCTTTTAGCTTCTTTTATCTTATCTAATATTATTCTATCTCCTCTTCCTATTTCTGTGCTTGTTGCTTCAATTAAAAATAAAACAATATCACTATCAGTTAAGCTAGTAAAAGAAGTCTCTACCATAGTTTCATTTAACTTTGTTTTTGGTTTATGAATACCTGGTGTATCTACAAATATTATTTGTGAATTATCTCTATTTACAATTCCTTTAATTGCAGTTCTTGTTGTTTGAACCTTATTTGCAATTGCTGCAACTTTTTCTCCTACTAATAAATTTAATAAAGTTGATTTTCCTACATTTGTTCTTCCAATTAAGCTTACAAATCCTGATTTAAATTCTTTTTTTTCTTCCATTATTCCTCCATATTTTTTATTTCTTATTTTTATCTTTTCTTTTTATATTATACACTTTTATTTTGCTAAATTTGTAGAATTAACAAAATAATATACTATAATTTTATTTTTACTTAATAATTCAAAAAATGCAGATAAATCTCTGCATTTTCTTTTGTTCTTATTATGCATATGCATGACGTTTTTTGAATGTAAGTAAGTTTGTAATTTCGTTTTCTGTATTTTTTGCTTTCTTTGTCTTTCTTGCTCTTTCTTGTTCCAATTCTCTTTTTTGTTTTTCTGCAACAGATTGACATATTGCTTTTTGATAAGTAAAATGCGTATCTTGAGCAATTTTACTCCAATTATATTCATTTCTAACTTTATTTTTTGCTTTCTTTGTTATATCTGCACATAATTTATGGTCATATAATAATTCTAAAATAGAATCAGCAATTGAATTTGGATTTCCACAATAAGCTTTCATTCCATTTACTCTATGCTCTACTATTTCGTTTAATCCTCCTATATCTGATACAACAATTGGATTTTCTGATAGCATTGCTTCTAGAGCAACTATTCCAAAAGGCTCATATGTACTTGGAAATACTGCTATATCTGCTGCTTTATACATTCTCTGTACATCTTTGCCATTCATATATCCTGCAAAATAAACTTTATTAGATATTCCCATAGCTTCTACTTGTCTTTTTAGTTCATCTTCCATTCCACCTTTTCCACATATCACAAGTTTGCTATCTCTATATCCTTCCAATATTTTTGGCATAGCTGATATTAAATGTTGTATCCCTTTTTCATAAACTAGTCTTCCCATGAACAATATTATTTTTTCATTATCCATAGCATATCTTCTTCTAAAAATATAATCTCTTTCTATTCCGTTAAATAAGCTTAAATTCACTCCATTTGGTATTACATTTATTTTTTCATATGGCAAGCCAAATAATCTTTGTAATTCATTTTTCATGTAATTACTATTTACAATCACTTCTGCAGATTCATATGTTAACATCCATTCTGTATCATTTATATATCTTTGTTGTTCATCATGTATTCCACTATTTCTTCCTGCTTCTGTAGCATGTATTGTTGAAACAATTGGAATATTGTAAGAATTTTTTATTGTTTTTGCACTATATGCAACTAACCAATCATGAGCATGTACGACATCAAAATTTCCCTGTTCTGCAATAATTTCATTTACTTTTGCAACCATATTAAAGTTTAATTGCATAATCCAGTCTATGAAATTGTTTGGATTTATCATATAGTTATCAACTCTATAAACTTTAACACCTTTGTCGTCTTCAAAATAAGGTGCATCACCTTCTCTATACGTTACAACTGTTACATCATGTCCATCTTTTAATAATGTTCTTGATATATCATATACTACTCTAGAAATTCCTCCTACGACTCTTGGTGGATATTCCCATGTTAACATTAGTATCTTCATTAACTACTACTCCTTTTTATTTTTAATTTTCTTTTGTTTTCGACATTTTCTTCTATATTGTATACAACTTTTTAAAAAAAGTAAATGCTTTTTTTAAAAAACATCTACTTTTTTTATTTTTATTTATTAATCTTGTTCTTCATTATTATCATTATTGTTTTCTTGTTCATTTTCTTCATTGTTGTTATTTTCTACATTCTGTTCTGGATTTTCTTGAGAGTTTCTTGTATTTACAGTATTACTGTTATTATTTATATTTTCAGTAGTAACATCTTTTGAGTTATTATTACTATTATTTCTAACTGTAATTCCTCTACTTTCTAAAAATTCAGTTGCGCTACGTAGTCTATTATTTGCATTTATATAATAGTATTTTTGATTTCCTTCTATTGTCATATAAATATCATCAGCTACAGATGCAAATAATTCTTTTCCATTAGAATCTAATAACGTATATTTTTTATTTTTACATGCAACAATAGCATTATATCCAGGAATAACTAATAAATCCAGAGCATTTTTATTACTTGAAGAAACATATCCAAAATCATCATATTTAAATTCTACTACTTGTTTACCTTTTTTATCAAACAATCCCCATTGATTATTTTTCTTTATAGGAATTAAATTATCCGCTACTATATATTTACTTTTTAAATCATTTTCAATAAATTTATTAATATCAATTCCTATTTCATCATTTTCTATAAATATTTTTACTTGTCCTCTAAAATCCATTACTCCATATTTATTATCTTGTTTTACTAAATATAATTCTGCATCCATGTCCATTAATTCAATAGCATCATATCTTGGTGGTATTATTGTGGATTTATTTTTAGATAACACACCTATTTTTTTATCAGTTTCGATTAAAAAATCTCCTCTACTAGGCAAGTATGTTATAGTAGTATATTTAGGTTCTAATATCATTTCTCCTGATGTACTCATAACTGCCATTATCTTATTATCTTTTTGTACAACAATCATACCTTCAAGCATTGCTTTTTTATTTGCTAATACATCACTAATTTCTTTATACCCAGCATCTAACACTTTAGAAGAATAAGTTTCCTTTAAATATGGTAATGTAAAAATTTTAATTGTATTTTTATTTTTATCATATTCAAAACTTACATTAAAAGCTTTTTCTATAGCTTCTGACGCAGCACATATTTCACCATTTATACTTTTTATAGGATTCTTTATATAACAATATTCATAATTTTCTCTTGAACCTGTTAAATCTAATTTATACAATTTTTTAGATCCTAATTCAAAATTACAAATTTCTTCTTTGCTTTCCACATAGCATTTATTAGGAACTTCTGATTTTTCTGAATACTCGCCATTATAGCTTTCATATTCTAAAAAGTTTGCAATTTCCTTTACTTTAGCATATACTGTTCCATCATCTTCTATTACAAATACATCTTCTAATTTTTTATTCAGCTTTCCATCTAGATATGTTTTTAATTCGCTATTTTTTATTTGTGCTATAAATATTATTAAAGCAATAATCCCTATTAAAACTACAGCTATCAAAATTAATATAATAGTTGTTACTCTTTTCTTTTTTTGTTGTTCTTTAGTTTGAAAACTTTCTTCCATTAAATTCATTTGTGTTCCTCCTTATTTTATATAACCATATTTTCTATAAAATTCTTCCTTGAATGTTGCTAAATTATCATTCTCTATTTCTATTCTAACCTTTTCCATCAAATTAGTCAAGAATTTTAAGTTATGAATTGATAATAATCTTACACCTAATATTTCATTTGCTTTTATAAGATGTCTTATATATGCTCTTGTATAGTTTTTACACGTATAACAATCACATTCTGGATCTAATGGAGTCCAGTCTCTTTCATATGTAGCATTTCTTACTACAACTTTTCCATGAGAAGTCATTGCAGTACCATTTCTTGCTATCCTTGTTGGTAATACACAATCACACATATCAATTCCAGCAATTGCAGATTCTATTAAATAATCAGGTGTTCCTACCCCCATTAAATACCTTGGTTTATCTTTTGGCATTAAAGGAGTAGTGTGTTTTAATATTCTTAAGAATTCTTCTTTAGGTTCTCCAACACTAATTCCTCCAATTGCATATCCTGGAAAATCTAATTCAATTAAATCTTTAACACTTTGTTCTCTTAAATCTTCATAGAATCCACCTTGAATTATTCCAAATAAAGCTTGATTCTCTGCTTTATGTGCTTCTTTACATCTTTTGGCCCATCTAGTTGTTCTTTCCATTGATTGCTTTGTATATTCATAAGTTGAAGGATATGGACAGCATTCGTCAAAAGACATTATAATATCTGCACCTAAATCTTCTTCTATTTCCATTACCTTTTCAGGAGAAAAGAAATGTTTACTTCCATCTAAATGAGATTTAAACTCTACTCCTTCTTCAGTTATTGTTCTTAAGTCTTGTAAACTAAATACCTGAAATCCTCCACAATCTGTAAGTATTGGTCTGTCCCAATTCATGAATTTATGAAGTCCACCTGCTTCTCTTACTATTTTACTTCCAGGTCTTAAATACAAATGATATGTATTTGATAATATTATTTGTGCATTTACTTCTTCTTTTAATTCTTCTGGCGTCATTGATTTTACTGTAGCCTGAGTTCCTACTGGCATAAATATTGGTGTTTGTATATCACCGTGAGGGGTATGTATAACACCTCTTCTTGCTCCTGTTTGCTTACAAACATGTAATAATTCATATGTTACAGCTTCCATTAATTTGCCTACCTTTCATCTTCATCTACTTCTACATCTTGTATATTTTTACTATTTGCTCTTTTACCATCATTAACTTTTTCTAATATATTAGAAATATAGCATTGATCTAATATACTTATTAAATAGTCGGATATTCTCTTTCCTTTTACTTGCTGTTTTTCTAATATTCCGAATCTAAAGTCCATATATTCTTTGTCTTCTTTTGTTGCTATATGAAATTTTTCTTTTTTATCTACTTTACCAGTAGCATCATAAATATTACCCAAATGTAATATTCCACAGTGATTCGACTCTTTATTAATTACAAATCTTGATTCTCGAGCATAATTTTTTAAAACCTTTGCAAATTCGTAGCATCCACCATTTAAAAAGTAATGTTTTACATCTCCGTCCAAATAATCTCCTATTTCTTCATCTGCCAAATTAATTATAAAATCTATAAATTCTTCCATGTGTTTCCTTTCAATATTTTAGTTAATATATAAACATTGCATCTCCAAAACTAAAAAATCTATATTTTTCTTTTACAGCTTCTTCATATGCACCCATTATATAGTCTTTTCCTGCCAATGCTGATACAAGCATCAGTAATGTTGATTGTGGTAAATGGAAATTAGTAATTAATCCATCTAAACATTTAAATTTATACCCTGGGTAAATAAAAATTTTAGTATCTCCTTCTGTTGTGTTTACCATGCCATTTTCATCCGCAATTGTTTCTAACACTCTACAAGATGTTGTTCCTACAGCTATTACTCTATTTTCATTTTTCTTTGCATTATTTATTTTTTCTACATCTTCTTGTTTTATATAAAAATGTTCTGAATGCATTTCATGATTTTCAACAGTTTCTTCTTTTACTGGTCTAAAGGTTCCTATTCCGACGTGCAACGTTACATTTGCAATAACTACTCCTTTTTCTTCTAACTTTTTAATTAGTTCTTCTGTAAAATGTAATCCTGCTGTTGGAGCTGCTGCAGATCCATCATATTTTGCATATACTGTTTGATATCTTCCTTTTTCTTTTAATTCTTCATGAATATATGGTGGAAGAGGCATTAATCCAATTCTATCTAATATTTCATTAAAAATGCCATCATATGTAAATTTAACTTTTCTTGTCCCACCTGGCATTATATCTAGAATTTCTGCTTCTAGTAAGCCTTCTCCAAATATAACTTTTGTCCCTACATGTAATTTATTTCCTGGTCTTACAATACTTTCCCAAATATCTCCTTCTATATTATTTAATAATAAAAATTCAACATTTGCACCAGTTTCTTTTTTTCCATACAGTCTTGCAGGAATAACTTTTGTATTGTTTCTTACTAATACGTCTCCTGGTTTTAGAAAATCTATAATATCTTTAAACTGTCTATGTTCAATACCTTTATTTTTTCTGTCCAATACCATAAGTCTTGATTCATCTCTTTTTTCAATCGGAGTTTGTGCAATCAATTCTTCTGGTAAATAATAATTAAATTCTGATACTTTCAATTTGTTCTTCTCCTATAAATTGTTATTTAAAGTCTTATTTATTTCCAAATAAGTATTTAATTTTATTTGACAAATTTGTAAAAATTTCTCTTATTTCTTCTATAATATTTTCTGGTTCTTTAAATTCTTTCATATCATATGAATACTTAAAATCTGTACTTTTAGCCGGCTTTAGAGTATATACTTCTTGTGGTAATCCAATATTTCCAGTATTAGCTTTTATTTCTTTATTCATATAATCTGTATACCATCTTTTTTGACCTATTAAAGCTTCATTTTTATATCCATATTGCTGATAAGAATGTAGTTCTGGTCTCTCATATCCATATTCTTTTGCAGTTCTTTCTAAAGAATGTAAAAATTCATGTAAAAATACTTCTTCCGGAAATTGATTTATACTTGTATTATATTTGTATATATAGCTTCTTGAATCATTTGGTAATCTAATGTTTGAAAAACCTATTCCATAATAATCCATTGATCCGAAGTCCTATCCAGTCATTTACTTCAATATCATTTTCATGTTCATTATCTCCGTAGTCTTATAACTGCAAATATATGGTCATAGTCGCTATTAGAAATTACATCTTTTATCTGGTTTTCTATATCTTCTGGAGAAACGTAATATGCAAATTCATTATCATATGATAATGAGCTAAGTGGCGTATCTATTTCGTAAATGTCATATTTCGCATTCATTTTTCCTTGAGATAAAGTATTGCAAGAAGATGAAAATCTTTGAATTGTGGCTTTTATATCATTTATATCTTTGTTTGATACCTCTAATTTCACTTGTTTTTCATTTATCTTTACATCGGTATTTTTAAATATAAAACACGCGAATTTCCATTCATTATCATCTGTTTTAGCTATTCCTTCTTCTAATTTTAAATCAGAAAACCATGCTGTACCTTTTGCATCTCCTAAGTATCCCCCTAGTCTAAATCCTACATTTACTTCTTCTCTATCTTTAGAATTAAATATTAATTCGACTTTTTGCCAATCTGAAGTTCCGATTTAAAGTTACAGATCTTTCTGTTGTTCCTTCTATAGATATTCCCGCTCCTATTCCTGATTTATCTTCTTTGGCTACTACATTTTCAGTTTTAATCATACATGAAACTTTATATGATTGATTTTTTTCTACTTTAATTTTCTTATAAAACATCGCATCATTATATTCTTCTGACACAATTTTATAACTCATATGCTCAGAATACTTTATTTTAGAATCTCGCTTAAACTCTGATATATGTAAATTTGATTCACTTCTTATGAAATTACTAAAATTATTTTCTTTATAATGTCCATATGCAAAATATACACAAATTAATAATATTATAATTACTATAGTATTTTTGATTTTAAAAGATTTTGTTTTTTCTTTTTCCATATTATATCTCCATTATCATTTGTTTTTATATTATTTACATTCCGGTTCTTGACCTTTTTTTGATTTTGAATCAAATTTTTTAGTTTTACTAATGTCTTTTTTTATCTTTTTATACTCTTCATACTCTTTAGGATAATATTTACTTACATCTATTCCTAACTTTTCTAGTTCTACAATAAGTCTCATTAATGCATTTTTTTGATTATTTTCACAATTAATATATTTTTTTATTTTCGCAATTGCTCCATCTTCTGAATTTACTTTAGATTTTATAATTTCTTCTAATATTTCTTTTAGTTCAGGATTCATTGTATCATATATCGTTTCAGTAAATTCATCTAATTTTTCCCAATCTATTAATTCATCATATATAGATTTATCAAATATTTTCTTTTTACCTTGATTTCTTTGTTTTACCTTTTTTAATATTCTAATATGATTCTTTTGATCTGGATGATCTTTTATGTATTTAGCTATAATACTTTGTACTGTAATAGTTTTATTCATTCTATCATTTAAAGCTATTTTTATCAAAGTAAGTGCCCAAGAATCCATATTTTTATAATTTTGTTCTATCTGTTCTATTGTTTCACCTATATCTAAATCATCCTCATAATATATTTTTTTCCTTAACTCCTTACTAGTCAGCTTAATTTTATTAAATTTGTCTTTACTTTTATCATCTTTGTCTTGTTCTATTGATTCTGTTACTTTTTCTTCTTTAACTTCTTTTATATCCATATCAGATATTTGCGACTGAATGTGTGGATCATCTTTAAATCTTTCTCCTATTTCTTTTGCTTTTTTATAGTCTCCTTCTTTTATATGTATTTTAATCATTTGTGACTGAATATATGGATAATCACTAAATTTTTCTCCTATTTCTTTTGCTTTTTTATAGTCTCCTTCTCTTATATAAATTGTAATTATTTGTGATTGTATATATGGATTATCTGGAAATCTTTCTCCAATTTCTTTTGCTCTTTTATAGTTTTTTTCAATTTTGCAGATTGTAATCATCTGTGATTGTATATTGGGATGATTTTTAAATCTTTTCCCTACTCTTTTTGCCTTTATATATCTTTTTTCTTTTATATAAATTTTAACCATTTGTGATTGAATTATTGGATAGTTTTGAAATTTTCCTCCTATTTCTTTTGCTTTTTCATAATTCCCTTTTTTAATATATATACTTATCATTTGTGATTGAATTATTGGATTATCTGGAAATCTTTCTCCAATTTCTTTTGCTTTTTCATAATTTTCTTCTTCAATATACATTTTCATTATACGAGATTGAATAGGGGCAAAATCTTTAAATTTTTCCCCTATCTCTATTACTTTTTCTCTTTTTCCTTGATCAATATATATTTTTATTTTTTGGGCTTGTATATCTGCATTATTAGGATATTTAGAAATCAAATTAAGTGCTTTTTCATATTTTTTTACTTTCTTCAAATATTCTATTCTTCTTATTATTTTTTCTTCTTGATTATTTTTTTCATTTTCTAAAGCCATTTAAATTCTCCTATTATTTATCTTGATCATTTTCTAAAGAATTATTTGAATCATCAGATAATCCTTTCATTGTAAGATTTATTCTATCTTGATCATCTATATCTAATACTTTAACTGTTACTTTGTCTCCAATATGTAGTACATCTTCTACTTTATTTACTCTTTCTTTTGATATTTGTGAAATGTGTAATAGACCTTCTTTTCCTCCTACTCCTAAATCAACAAATGCTCCAAAGTTCATTATTCTTACAACTTCTCCATAATAAATTCCACCAACTTCTACTTCTCTTACAATGTCTTCTATCATATCTAATGCTTGGAACGCTTTTTCATTATCTGTAGAATAAATAAATACTTGTCCATCTTCTTCTATGTCTATTTTAACACCTGTTTCATCAATAATTTTGTTTATCATTTTTCCACCAGGTCCTATTACATCTTTTATTTTATCTACTTTAATAATTGTGCTAACAATTCTTGGTGCATATTTAGATACTTCTTCTCTTGGTTTATCTATTACTGGCATCATTATATCATTTAAAATATATTGTCTTGCTTTAGCTGTTCTTTCAAATGCTTCTTCAATTATTTTATATGTTAATCCATCACATTTAATATCAACTTGTATAGCTGTAATTCCTTTTTCTGTTCCACCAACTTTAAAGTCCATATCTCCAAAGAAATCTTCTAATCCTTGGATATCTACAAGCATTACATAATCTTCATCATCATCCGGATTTGTAACTAATCCTGTAGAAATTCCTGCAACAGGTCTTTTAATTGGTACACCTGCATCCATTAAACTTAAAGTACTTCCACAAATACTTGCTTGTGATGTTGATCCATTAGATGATAGTACTTCAGACACAACTCTTATTGCATATGGAAATTCTTCTTTTGATGGTAATACTGGAACTAATGCTTTTTCAGCTAAAGCTCCATGACCTACTTCTCTTCTTCCAGGTCCTCTAGAAGGTCTTGCTTCTCCTACTGAGTAACTTGGGAAGTTGTAGTGATGCATATATCTTTTTGATTCTTCAGTATCTATACCATCTAATACTTGTTCTTCACTAATCATTCCAAGTGTTGCAATTGACATTACTTGAGTTTGTCCTCTTGTAAACAATGCACTTCCATGTGTTCTTGGAAGAAGTCCTACTTCCGCACTTAATGGTCTTATTTCATCTAATGCTCTTCCATCTACTCTTTTATGTTCTACAAATATCATTTCTCTTACACATTTTTTCTCTAATTTGTAAACAGCTTCTCCTATATCTGATTTATGCTCTTCAAAAGCTTCTTCTCCAAATTTTTCCAAATATGCTTCTTCAATTTTTGATGTTAATTCATCAATGTTTTTATCTCTTTGTTCTTTATCTTCTTCTTGAATTTTTTCTTTCATTTCTTCTTTAAAGTTTGATTCAATAAATTCATATACGTCTTTATCTACTTCAAATGATTTATATTCAAATTTTGGTTTTCCAATTTCTCTTTGAATATTAGAAATAAATTCACAAATCTTTTTAATTTCACTATGTGCTGCTTTAATAGCATCTAACATAACATCATTTGGAACTTCATTTGCTCCAGCTTCTATCATTGTTATTTTCTTTTCAGTTGCTGCTACTGTTAATGTTAAATCACTTACTTCTCTTTGTGCTTCTGTTGGATTTATTATGATTTTTCCATCTACTAATCCTACATTTACAGCTGCTGTTGGTCCGTTGAATGGTATGTCAGAAATAGTTAAAGCTGCTGCTGCTCCTATCATAGCTGCTACTTCTGGTGAATTATCTTGTTCAACACAAAGTACTGTTGCAACTACTACTACATCATTTCTAAAGTCTTTTGGAAATAGTGGTCTTAATGGTCTATCAATTGCTCTTGATGTTAAAATTGCTTTATCACTTGGCTTTCCTTCTCTTTTTAAGAATCCTCCTGGGATTTTTCCTACTGAATATAATTTTTCTTCAAAATCTACTGATAATGGGAAGAAATCAATTCCTTCTCTTGGTTCTTTAGAAGCTGTTACATTAACTAATACACATGTATCTCCATAACGTACCAATACACTTCCATTGGCTAGTCCTGCCATTTTTCCTGTTTCTATTACAAGTTTTCTACCTGCTAACTCTGTTTCATAAGTTTTAAACATAATTTTTTTCATTCCTTTCTATTTTTACTTTGCACCTTTTTGCCTCTAAGTATTTTTTAGATTGTAACCTCTATAATATATTAAATATTAAAAATACAATAAAACAAAACTTAAAATTAAAGATAAATAATAATTTAATATATTATACAAGCTACTTACCTAAAATTTTTACTTAAAAGGCATTTAAAATAAATGTAATTTAATTTCAATAATATTTTTCTTGATAAAAGCCCGTGCTTAAATAAGCATAGGCTTTTTCAAGTAAAATTATTTTCTTAATCCTAATTTTTCAACGATTTCTCTATATCTATTAATATCTTTTCTAGATAAGTAATTTAATAGATTTCTTCTTTTACCAACCATCTTTAAAAGACCACGTCTAGAGTGATTATCTTTTTTGTGTACTTTTAGATGCTCTGTTAATTCGTTGATTCTTTCTGTTAAAAGAGCTATTTGAACTTCTGGAGAACCAGTATCGTTTTCTTCTCTTTTATAAGAATTAATTACTTCTTGTTTTCTTTCCTTTGTCATATTTACACCTCCTAAAATTTTTCTTTTCCTTTAACTGAGCTTAAAGTTTAAGGTGCCAATCTTAAAGCTAAGAAAAAGGTATGTCTTTTTTGACATACCTATTGTACTATATTTTTTAATAAATTTCAAGGCTTTTTTCTTTTTTTCAGTAAATTAGTTGTAGGTTTGTCAAACATATGTCACACTTTATTGATAAATACACTATTTGAAAT
>CAMKEH010000007.1 GCA_946411515.1 uncultured Clostridium sp. | reverse complement strand
TTTTACAAAAAATGTTGAGGTTTATTTAATCACCCCAACATTTATTATAGAACCAGAAAAAGATATAGACTGCCATCTATATCTTTGTACATAATTGTCATCTCTTTGACTTTTTGCTTAAGCTATTATTATTATAGCACCAATTCCATTATATGTCAAATGAATTTTAAATTTCATCTTATACTATAATCATATGCATTATAATACTTTTTATTATCAAAAGCAAATAGTTTTTAAAATATTATGACAACTTATTTTCTTTATATATTAACTTTATTCAAATTTTTTCATATGATATATAAACAGTATTTTTACTGTAAATATGAAAGGAATGAATAAATTATGGAATTAGATAAAAAACCTCATATGCCAATATTAGATATAGATGGTGTAATTTCAGGTGGAAAACAATTTGACCTTGATATTACTTTACCAGAAGATAATCGTGATGTCATATATGGTGTTGTAAAAAATTGTTTTAAAGAACCAGTAGAAAATGCAGTTATAAAATTAGTAGAAGTAGTTCATGAACATGGAAAAGAAGAAAGAAGACCTGTTGGCCATACGTTTACTGACTGTGAAGGAGAATTCGTATTTGGTCCATTATGTCCTGGGAAAGAATATGCTCTTCAAATTTGGGTAAATGATACTAAAAAAATTAAAATATGTGCTAAATGTCATCATGAAGGTAAATGCTTAAAAGGTGATAAATGTGACGAATGTGATTATTATTTAGAAGACAAAAAAGAATGTAATAAAAGATCTGAAGAAGAAATTATATTAAAAGAAGAAGATTTTAAGGAAATGGATTAAAAGGATCCGTCCCTCTTTGACCAAAGAGGTATTTCTAGCTTAGAAATACCTCTTACATAATACCCATTTTTTTTGCCATCTTTTTTCCTTTTTTCATCATAACTTTTTTATTCATCATACCTTCACTATACATCATAACTACTCCTGTAGTTATTAGTCCTCCTATCATAATACCTTTCATAAATTTCATAATATCACCTCTTTATTTCTTTATATTTTTATTATCTTCCTTTTTATCTTTTTTATACAATTTTATTATTGAATAAATTTCATTTATAGTAACTGCTATTAAAAATATTCCAAAGCATTTTTTTAATAAATTTACATCCATATATATTGAAATATTAGCTCCTATTATTGCTCCTATTATTCCAAATATTGATATTGTAATTGCTAGTTTTAAATCTATATTTTTATTTTTTAGATTTACTATTATTGCAACTATAGATGTTGGAATAAAGAAAATTAAGTTTGTTGCTTGTGCAGTATGTTGTTCTACACCCATTAAAAAAGTTAATAAAAATATAAGAATAGTTCCTCCTCCCATTCCTGTTCCACTTATTATTCCTGATATAATCCCTGCCAATAATTCCATATTTTTTCCTTTCTAACTTGTTATCATTTTAAAAGATACGTAAATTAAAAATACCGTAAATGAAATCTTTAATATTTTTTCAGGTAATTTTTTTAATAGTTTTGCTCCAATATATCCACCAATTGCACCACCTACAGCACAAAGAATTGCAATTTTTAAATCTATATAATTTCCTTTATAATAGAAAAAACTACTAGTTATTACCATTGGTAATATACAAAATACTGATGTTCCTCTTGCTTTTGTATCTTCCATTTTTAATAAATATATAAATGCTGGAACAAGTATCATTCCTCCACCTGTTGAAAATAGTCCACTTATTATCCCTGCAAATATACCTATTACTATATTTTTTATTTTTATTGTCTTTAAAAATTCCATATTAAAAAACCTACTTTTTAGTAGGTTTTCCAATTTTAAAGATTTTATTAATTTTTAAATTTTATTGTTTTGGTGGCTCATAATATTTTGTTCCAACCATTTTATCTGGTAAATATTGTTGTTCTACATAGTTACCTGGAAAATCATGAGGATATAAATAACCTTTTCCATATCCTAGTTTTTCCATCCCACTTACTGGTGCATTTCTAATATGCATCGGAATTTCACCTGTATCTTTATTTTTAACATCTTCTAGCGCCTTATTTATTGCCATATAAGATGCATTTGATTTTTTAGATGTTGCTACATAAATTGCAGCTTCTGAAAGTATTATTCTTGCTTCTGGCATACCTATCATATGTACTGCTTGCATCGCACTATTTGCAACAACTAAAGCATTCGGATTTGCCATTCCTACATCTTCTGATGCACATATTACAATTCTTCTTGCTAAAAACATTGGATCTTCTCCACCGATTTATTGCTCTTGCTAAATAAAATACAGTTGCATCAGGATCATAACCTCTCATGGATTTTATAAATGCACTTATATTATCATAATGACTATCACCATTTTTATCAAAAATAGCTTTTCTATTTTGAACACTATTTTTTATTACTTCATCTGTTAAGTGAATAAAACCGTCTTCATCCATATTTGTTGTAAGAGTTGCAACTTCTAACCCATTTAGCGCAGTTCTTACATCTCCATTTGCAATAGAAGCTAATTTTCTTAATGTAGCCTCTTCTATTTTTATATTATATTCACCTAATCCATCTTTTCTTTCAATTGCATTTTTTAAAATTTGATATACATTTTCTTCAGTCAATGGCTCTAATTTTATTACCATTGATCTTGATATCAAAGCTTTATTTACCTCAAAATATGGATTTTCAGTTGTCGCTCCAATTAGTATTATAGTTCCATTTTCTACAAATGGAAGCAATGCATCTTGTTGTAATTTATTAAATCTATGAATTTCATCAATAAATAATATGCTTTTTCCTGATGGATTTAGCATAAAGTTTTTTGTCTCTTCAATTACTCTTTTTATATCTGCAACACCTGCAGTTACAGCATTTATTTTATAAAACTTATATTTTGTTGTTTCACTAATTACTCTTGCAAGTGATGTTTTTCCACAGCCTGGAGGTCCAAATAGAATTATACTAGATAATCTATCTGCTTTTATTGTTCTATATAATATTTTATCTTTACCGTAATACATGTTCTTGGCCAACATATTCATCTAGAGTTTTTGGTCTTACTCTAAATGCTAATGGTTCATTTGAATTCATCTTTTACACTTCTTCCTTTATATTTACATACTTAATAAATTTAAACCTTTTTTAATTAATTCTTCTGTTGACATTTCTTTTGTATCTATATTTTCAAAAACTTTTTCAATTTGTTTTTTGTTATAGCCTAATACTTGAAGTGCTGAAATTGCTTCTTGTAATTTATCATCATTTTTGATTGCAAGTTGTACTTTAGTATTTGATTTTTTATCTTCTACTTGATTTTTAATATTTTCTATTTCTTGCTCTTTCTTTATTTTATCTTTTAATTCTAAAATAATTCTTTTAGCGGATTTTGGTCCAATTCCTGGAATTCCAGTTAATGCTTTTACATCTTCTGAAATTACAGCTAAAGCAAATTCAGATGGTTCACATACAGCAAGCATTGTTAAAGCTGTTTTTGCTCCAACTCCGCTCACTCCAAGTAACAATTCAAACATTTTTAATTCTTCTAATGTGTTAAATCCAAAAATACTAATGTCATCTTCTCTAACTCTATAATATGTATGTACTTTTACAGTTTCACCAATATTTCCTATATTTTCTATTCCAACTTCTGACATAAATACTTTGTAACCTAATCCTCCAACATCAATTACCACATATCCTGTCATTTTCATTTCTAATTTCCCTTTTATATATGCAAGCATCTTTATTTCCTTCCTAATTAAATTTTATTTAATTGTTGACAATTAATAAAAAATGTCCTATAATTTAAATAGAAAGTAAGAAACCACAAAACGTGGTTGCCTAATAAAAAGTTAAAAAACACATTCTACCGGGCAAGCAGAGATGTGTTTTTTATGTTATTTGCTTAATTCATGCGTAAATGCAATTATTAAGGCAAATGTGATAATAGTTTCAAATATAAGAGATACATATAGTAATTTTATTATATGTAACAAAATCGTTGTTTCTATCATACACACCACCTCCAATCATATTGGATATGGCAACCACATTCTGCTTATTCTTACTTTCTTGACCATTATATTTATTTTTACTTATAAAGTCAAGTTGCTTTATTCAATTTATAGAATTTATGTATTATAAAAATATGTTGCTTCTAGATCAGCCTCATGTGTTAATAATGCTATTGGATATTTTGTATATGTTGCTCCAATTGCATTATAATTTTCTTTAGGCTCAGTATAACCCATATGCCAACGAATTGAATATTTTTCTTCTGGCGTTAATTTCATATATTCTGTAATCATCATAACTGATTTTTCGCCATGTCCATATGGTATAGTATCTTCTATTGTATAATACGGTACTTTTTCCCATATTCCTAATGCATTTTTTGCATTTCTAAAATCAACTTTATAAAAATTAGTTTTACAAATATCGTGTAATAAACCTATTATAATTATAGATTCTTCAGGAATATCTATGTCTAATATACAGTGTTCTACTTTATGTTTTAATATTTCATAAACTTTAATACTATGTTCTACAAGTCCACCTTCATGATCTCCATGAAATCTTGTACTTGCAGGTGCTTTGAAAAAATCTGATTTTTCTAAAAATTGTATTAAATCCTCTATTCCATCTCTTTCTACTTTTCTAAGAATACTTAAAAATTCTTCCTTCATTTTTTGCCCCACCTTTATACTTTCTATGAGCCTATTATATATATATTATTAAAAAAAGTCAATGCATTTCTGCAAATTTATGTTTGCATATTCATTATTCAAAACATTTTATTCAATTTGACTTTATTTATAAATTTTGCTATAATTATTATGTTAACAGTAGTTGACTAAGATTATTTAATTTTTTAATCTTAAATACTTCATGAAAGGAGACTTAAAAATGGAATATAACTATTTCATTAGTTATGCTATCAACCTTGACAATGGATCTGTGTCTTTTGACAATGGAGTTTTTCCCTTAGAGTCTGAAATAAAAACTCCTAAGGACATTAAAGACATTGAAAAAATGTTAACATCCAAGTTCAAGTATGCCTCAGCAAACTTCTACATTAAAGTAAATAATTTCATTTTACTTGATGCAGAAGATCCTTCTGAGGAAACTCGGGAAGAATAACATTACAGAAAAGCCTTCTTTCATGAAGGCTTTTCGCTTTTTAGTTTAATAAAATATATTACAGGAAATTTTACTATTTATAATTATATTATTCAAAATTATTTGCAATGTTTGCAAAGTCTTGTAATGTTAACTTTTCTGCTCTAACATTTTCATCTAAATTTAAATCATTTAATATTTTTATTCCTTCTTCTTTATTTTTAAATATCTTTGTATTAGTTAATGCATTAAGAAGAGTTTTTCTTCTTTGCATAAAAGCATTTTTTATTATTTTAAACATTAATTCTTTATTCTTAACTTGTACTGGTGATTCTTTACGTATTTTTAATTTTATCACTTCTGAAGTTACTTCTGGTTCTGGGATAAAAGAATCTTTTGGAACTTCTATTATTTTTTCTCCAATAGAATAATAATATACAGTATATGTAATTGCTCCAGTATTTTTATCTCCAGGAATTTCAATTAATCTATCTGCTACTTCTTTTTGTATCATAACTGTTATACTTTCTAGTTCTAATTGTTCTTCTAACAATTTCATAATTATTGGAGTAGTTATATAATATGGAAGATTTGCTACAATCTTTACATTCTTTACTTTATTATTTTCCTTTTCATTTTTAATAATTGATTTTAAGTCTACTTTTAATATATCTTCATTTATTATTTCTAAATTATCATATAACTTAAATCTATCATTTAAAATATTTATCATTTTAGGGTCTAACTCAACACATATTACTTTTTTTGCTTTTTCTAGTAAATATTTTGTTAAAGTTCCAAGTCCTGGTCCAATTTCTATTACTAAATCATCTTTTCCCATATTACTACTTTGTACTATTGTATTTACCACTTCTTCACTAACCAAAAAATTTTGCCCTAATGATTTATTAGCTTTTATATTATATTTATTCATCATAAATCTAGTTTCTTCTAATATACTCATAATAATCTCCACTTTTATTTTTTAATATTTTATTATAAATATGGTACTTTTTCAAGTTTTTATTGATTTTTACTATTTTTTAATATAAAATATACTTGAAAATTTAAACTAAAGAGGCATATTTATGAAAAATAATAAAAATATAAAAAGTAAACGAAAAATTGTAAAAATGAATACTAATTTTGATTCTAGAAATTTTATTCATTCCAAAAAATTGAAAACAACATTACTTATAACAATAATTATTCTTATTTTGTTAATAACTAGAATAGGATTTTTACAATTTGCTCAAGGAAATTACTTAAAAGAATTAGCATATAATCAACAAACAATTAATCAAATAATAAGTCCTAAACGTGGAAATATTTATGATTCAACTGGAAAAGCTTTAGCTATCAGCGCTCAAGTCGATACAATAACAATTAATCCAGGTAAATTTATAAAATCTTCTGAAGTTGAAACTAAAACTTTGCAAGAAAAGATTGCAAAAGGTTTTTCTGAAATATTTGAAATAGATTACAATGAATCTTTAGAAAAAGTAACTAGTAATTCTCCAGTTGAAACAATAGCTAAAAAAGTTGGGCAAGAAAAAGTTGATAAATTAAAAAATTGGATGAAAGAAAATGATATTTCAGTTGGTATTAATATAGATGAAGATACAAAAAGATATTATCCTTATGAAACAGTTGCATCCAATGTAATTGGCTTTTGTGGTAGTGACAATCAAGGCTTAAGTGGTCTAGAATCAAAGTGGGATGATTATTTAACAGGTACTCCTGGGAAAATTGTTAGTTCAAAAGGAAGCAATCAACAAGAAATACCAAATGCAGAAGAAAAATATATATCAGCTGAAAATGGTAGTGACTTAACCCTTACAATTGATTATAATATTCAATCTATTGTAGAAAAATATTTAAAACAAGCTGTAGATGATAATGATTGTAAAAAGGGTGGAAATGTAATTGTAATGAACCCTAAAAATGGTGATATTCTTGCGATGGCATGTTATCCAAATTACAACTTAAATTCACCTTACACACCAAACGAAAAACTTGCAGAAACTTATGATTCTCTTTCAGATGAAGAAAAAAGTGAAGCTTTAAATAAAATGTGGTCAAATAAATCAGTTATAGAAACTTATGAGCCTGGTTCTGTATTTAAAGTTATTACTGCTTCTGTTGCTATAGAAGAAAACATTACAACAACTGATAAAGCAGGTGATTTTTATTGTAAAGGTTACGAAGAATTTGCAGATGCCTCTTCTGATAAACCTTTAAGAATAGCTTGTTGGCGAACACAACCTCATGGAGTACAAACTTTAAGAGAAGCATTATGCAATTCATGCAACCCAGCTTTTATGCAATTAGGAAAAAGAATTGGAGCACCTACTTTGTATAAGTATTATCAAGCATTTGGATTATTTGAATCTACAGATTCAGGATTATCTGGTGAACAAAGTAGTATATTTCAAAAATTAGATACAGTAGGGCCTGTTGAACTTGCCACAATGTCTTTTGGTCAAAGATTAAATATTACTCCGCTTCAAATGGCAACAGCAATATCGTGTGTAGCAAATGACGGTAAACTAATGAAACCTCGAATTGTAAAACAGCTTACTAATACAGATACAAATGCAGTAAGTGAAATTCCTGTAACAGAAGTTAGACAAGTTATTTCCAAATCCACCGCAGAACAAGTTAAATCCATGATGGAGTCTGTTGCAACTGTTGGAACTGGTAAACATGCTGCAGTAACAGGATATTCCATTGGAGGAAAAACAGGTACTTCAGAACCTAGATATAATAATTTAGATGAAGGTTATGTTGCTTCTTATGTGGCTATTTCTCCTGTCGAAGACACACAAATAGTTTTATTATTAACACTTTATGATCCACCAAAAAATAATCACCAAGGAGGTCAACTTGCTGGTCCTGTAGTTTCACAAATGTTATCGGAAATTCTTCCTTACTTAGGTATTCCTTCTTCAGAGGAAACCTCTAATAACGATTCAAATGATAACTTAATTATAGTTCCCGATATAAAAAACAAAACTGTTGCAGAAGCTGAAAAAATATTAAAAAGCTCAGGATTTACAACTAAATCTTATGTAGCTGGAGACGCAAATAATACTTTAGTATCAGATCAAACTCCTAAACCAGGAGCATACTTATCAAGAAATTCTATTGTAGTAATTTATGGTGCTGACAGTAACGTATCAACATCTGTAACTGTTCCTGATTTAAAAGGAATGAATGCTTCAGAAGCAACAAATACCCTAAAATCTAAAAATTTAAATATTGATATTCAAGGAAGTGGCATTGTTACTTCTCAAGATCCTATAAAAGAAGAACAAGTTCAAGAAGGAAGTATTATAAAAGTTACTTTGAAACAAAACTTAACTGATGCACATTAATTAATATAATTATAAAAACACGGATTAGAGATTTCTTCTATTTCCGTGTTTCTTAATTTTAATAATTTAACAATTTTAATTTTTCACATACTCCATCTATACTCTCTTTAGGAGTAGATGCTCCTGCCATAATACCTATTTTTTCTTTTCCAGTTAATTCATCTAAATTTAATTCTTTTTCTGTTTCTATACATATGCTATTATTACAATTTTTTTTTGCTATCTCATATAATTTTTTAGTGTTTGAACTATTTTTTCCTCCTATGATTATCATATAATCTACTTTTTTAGCTAATTGTTTTGTCTCTTCTTGTCTCAATTCAGTAGCTCTACAAATAGTATTTTTTATTACCAATTTTATATCTTTATTAATTTTGTTTTTTATAATTTTTTCTATTTTTTGAAATTTTTCTAAACTATATGTTGTCTGAGAAATAAGTAAAAGCTTTTTTGTCTCTGCATCATTGATTTTTCCTAAAGCTTCACTTACAGTATCTTCATTTTCAATAATATAAACATTATCACCACAATAACTTATTGTTCCAATATTTTCAGGATGATTTTTATTGCCACATAAAAAAATATAATATCCTTTTTTAGAAAATTCACCGGCAATCTCATGAATTTTTAATACATTTGGACATGTATAATCTTTTAGTTTAATATTATTTTTTTCAGCTATGTCATATATATTTTTTTCTGCTCCATGTGCTCTTATTATAAATATATCTTTATTATTTATTAAGCTATTTATAAATGTTATACCTTGATTTTCCAATTCTTTAATCACTTGTTCATTATGAACTAGTTCTCCTAAACAATACACATTTTCTTTATTCTGCTTTAGTTCTTTTTTAGCTCCTTCAACTGCCCTTTTTACTCCATAGCAAAAACCTGCCGTTTTCCCAACTATTATTTCCATATTATCACTTCCATCTGCATATTATTTTTTTATTCTAAATAAATTTTAGGTAGAAAACATTATATCTTCTACCTACATTAATTATACTATTTAATTATTACTTGCAATATAATAACCTACTCCTCTTTTTGTAATTAATATTTTTGGAGCTGATGTATCCTTTTCTATTTTTTCTCTGATTCTTCTTACAGTAACATCTACTGTTCTAATATCTCCATAATATTCATATCCCCAAACTTTCTCTAATAAAATTTCTCTTGTTACAACTTGCTCTGGTTGGGAAGCTAAAAATTTTAATACTTCAAATTCTCTTAAAGTTAAGTCTATTACTTCTCCTCTTACCTTAGTTTCAAATTTATCTAAATCAAGTTCTAATTCTCCAATAACAATTTTACTATCTTGTTTTTTATCATTAGCAATTGGTTCTATTTGAACATTAGAAACTGCTTCTACTTTTCTTAAGTTTGCTTTCACTCTTGCAACTAATTCCCTTACGCTAAATGGCTTAGTTATATAATCATCTGCACCAAGCTCTAATCCTAATATCTTATCAATTTCACCATCTTTAGCAGTTAGCATAAGTATTGGTACATTTAGAGAATTTTTAATTCTTTTACATACAGATAATCCATCTAATTTTGGAAGCATTATATCTAACAAGATTAAATCTGGTTTCTTTTCTAGTGCCATATCAACTGCTGTTATACCATCACTTGCTTCTATAGTGTTATACCCTTCTTTTCTTAGATTATAAACCAATATATCAACAATCGGTTGTTCATCATCGACAATTAGTATTGTCTTTGCATCTTTTAATAATTCTTCTTCCACAAAAACTCCGCCTTTCTTGCTTAGCTTTATTTTTATAATATATTTATATCATACTTAAAAATTTAATACAAGACTTTTTCACATTTTTATTTATTATCTTCTAATTTTATATGTACATCTTTTAGTTGTTGCTCATATACTACAGATGGTGCTCTCATAAGTAAGTCTCTCGCTTTTTTATTTTTTGGAAATGCTATTACTTCTCTTATATTTTGAGAATCAGCAATTAACATTACCATTCTATCTACACCTGGTGCTGCACCAGCATGTGGCGGTGTACCGTATTGGAATGCATTATATAGCGCACCAAATCTGTTTTTAACATCTTCTTCGGTATAACCTGCTATTTCAAATGCTTTTACCATTATTTCTGGATTGTGATTTCTTACTGCTCCAGATGCCATTTCATATCCATTACATACTAAATCATATTGATATGCTAAAATATCCAATGGATCTTTGTTTTCTAAAGCTTCTAATCCACCTTGTGGCATAGAAAATGGATTATGGCTAAAGTCTATTGTTCCTTCATCTGATAATTCATACATAGGAAAATCTACTATAAAACAGAATTTGTACACATTTTTTTCTATTAAATCTAATCTTTTTCCTAATTCTATTCTAACAAGCCCTGCTATTTTTTGAGCTTTTGCAAATTCATCTGCTATAAAGAAAATTGCAGAACCATTTTCAGCTCCAATTTTTTCTAAAGATTTTTTCATATCTTCAGTTATGAATTTAGAAATTCCACCAGTAATACTTCCATCTTGTTCAAATTTTGTCCAAGCTAAACCTTTTGCTCCCACTTCTGAAGAAACAGCAAATTCTCCCATTTTATCAAAGAATTTTCTTCCTTGTTTGCTACCTTCTGGTACTACTATTACTTTTATAGTTTTACCTTTAAATGCATTAAAATCTGAGTATTTAAATATGTCTGTTGCATCTTGTATTATTAATGGATTTCTTAAATCTGGTTTATCTATTCCGTATTTTTCCATAGCTTCTTTATATGGTATTCTTATAAATGGCCCTTTATCTACTTTCCAATTTGTAAATTTTTCAAACGTATATGGCACTACTTCCTCTATTACTTTAAATACATCTTCTTGGGTTGCAAAACTCATTTCAAAATCTAATTGATAAAATTCTCCTGGTGCTCTATCTGCTCTTGGATCTTCGTCCCTAAAGCATGGTGCTATTTGATAATATTTATTAAATCCACCTACCATAAGTAATTGTTTAAATTGTTGTGGTGCTTGTGGAAGTGCATAAAACTCACCTGGATTTAATCTACTAGGCACTAAATAATCTCTTGCACCCTCTGGTGATGAATTTGCTAAAATTGGTGTTTGTATTTCTGTAAAGTCTAATTCATCCATTTTATCTCTTAAAGTTTTTAATATCTTAGAACGAAGTAAAATATTATTGTGTAATTTTTCATTTCTTAAATCCAAAAATCTATATTCTAATCTTAGATCTTCTCTTACTTCTTGGTCTGTATTTATTTCAAATGGAAGTACATTTTTACATTTTCCAAGTACTTCTATTTTATCTGCAATAACTTCAATTTCACCAGTAGCAATTTTTTTATTTTTGCTTTCTCTTTCCACAACTTTTCCGTGAAATGTGGATACAACTTTCTGTATTTATATCTTTTACTTGTTCTTCTAATTCATTTTTTATAACTATTTGAGTTATTCCAAATTCATCTCTCAAATCTATAAATATCATTCCACCTAGGTTTCTAATTTTTTGAATCCAACCACTAAGTTCTACTGTCTCTCCAGCATTTTTAATTGTTAATTCTCCACAATTTTTTGTCCTATACATTCTATTTCCTACTTTCTTATTTATTCGCAATATATAATACCACATTTTTAGTAAAATATCAATGAAAATATAAAAAGAGCAGTATAAAGAAATTAATTAATTTACTTCTTGAATTATTATACTATTAATGTTATTATTTTATTAGTTAAATTTAGGAGGTTTTTTATATGTATTCTAAAACATTTGATTTTTATGATAGAACAAGTTTAAAATCATATAACTTGGATGAAAGTATGAGATATCAATTAAATACATTAGATAAATTAGATGTATTTACTAGAAAACACTGTGAAAACGTAGCAGCTCTTACTTGTAGATTATGTGAAAAATTACATTTAAATAAAGGGTTTACTGAATACTGTACAATATGTGCATATTTACATGATTTAGGTAAACAATTTATACCTCCAGAAATACTACAAAAACCTAGCAAATTAACAGATGAAGAATATGAAATAATGAAGACTCACACTACATTAGGTTATAATTTATGTATGGAAGATTTGAAATTAAGACCGTATGCTACAGGTGCTCTTAATCATCATGAGGCATTAAATGGCACTGGATATCCAAATGGTTTAACAAAAAAAGATATACCTTATGAAGCTCAAATAATTAGAGTAGCAGACGAGTATGATGCAATAGTCAGTAAAAGGCAATATAAATCCCATATTGGAATTTCAGATACATTAAAAATATTAATTGAAAATGCTAATAATGGTAAAAACAACCCTAAAATTGTGAAAAAATTAATTAAAGTTGTAATCGAAGATACCGAATATGAAATTTATCTTACACAAAGCTATATAAATGAATTAGAACAAGAAATAAAAAGATTCAATCAAATGGATAAATATAAAATAGCTATGAATAATGCAATAAAAGAAAAAGATAAAAATTATTATCTAGAAGGATTGAAAATATTATTAAAAAATAATGAAACTTTAGAAAATTATTCATCCATTTGTGAAGAATATAAAAAAGCTTATAATACTAGAAAAGCAATTATTGATAATTTATATAATGAAATTAAAATTATTAAAAAATTAAAAGTATAAATACAAAAGAACTCTTATTAGTATTTTAGTTACTTAATAAGAGTTCTTTATCTTATTTATAATTAAAATGGCAGACATCAATGTCTATTTTTATGGATAGAGTATCTCCGTCCCAAATTAACCATTTTATTCTAATCCAAAACTTACACCTAAAGCATTATTTACTTGCTCTATAATATTTTCATCATTTATATGCCCTATTCTTTCTTTTAGCCTGCTTTTATCTATAGTCCTTATTTGTTCTGTTAAAACTACTGAGTCACTTTTTAACCCACATGCTGATGAATCAATTTCTATATGAGTTGGCAATTTTGTTTTACTAGTCTTTGATGTTATTGCTGCTGCAATTACTGTTGGGCTATATTTGTTTCCTAAATCATTTTGGATTATTAATACAGGTCTAACTCCACCTTGTTCTGAACCTACTACTGGACTTAAATCTGCATAAAACATATCGCCTCTTTTTATTTGCATTTTCTTCACTCCTAATTACTTCTTATATTGTCAAGTATAGTTCATATTTTATTTATTGTTTGAAGCAAAGAAATAGTATTTTAGCTATTTACTATTACCTCTGTATATAATATGTAAACAGCTATTTTTTTGTTATTATCATGTATTTCCATTTTTTCTGGTTTTCCATTTTCTCTATTTATGTATAAAGTTTTATTCGAAGTTTTCATTAATATTTCATTATCCTTTTCTTCCCATTTAGAGTTATTTTCATTTTTATAATCTTCAATAAAACTAATTAAATCTAATGCATTTTCTGAAATATATTCATAATTTTGTAAAATGGATGTTAAATTTAGTTTACTATTTTCTAACTTTAAATTATTTTCTTCTTTTATTAATTTTACCCCTGCTATGTTTTCTGGCTCTAATACTTCTTGTAAATTATTTTCTTTTCCTTTATATGTTTGTTTTAGTTTATATTTATTTTCATTTTTGTTACTTTTTACATCTATATCTACTATTGCTTCATATGAATTAATATTTAAAATATACTCTACAATTTCTTGACTAGTAGTATTATTACCAATTTTAAAATTTTTAGACATATTATTATTTAAAAAGAAAAAAATAATAATCATTATTAATATTATTATTATCGTTACAATTATTCTATTTACTCCTCGATTCTGATTATTATTTATCTTTTTAATATTTCTAATATTTGCATTTCTATTTTTGCTTTTTATCATATTTTTCAATTTAAAACCTCCAAAAAAATGTAGTAAACAGATTTTATTTACTACATTTTTATTCTATAGAGTTCTAAAATATTCTTCTAGCTTTACAATTAATTCTTCTTTTTCTTCTATTTTATTTATAGAAGCTCTAAAGTCACTTGAATTTTTTAAATTTTTAGTATACCAAGCTATATGTTTTCTAAGTTCTTTTATAGCTACTTCGCCCTTTTCTTCTACTGCTAGCTCAATATGTTCTTTCATAATTTTTAATTTCTCTTCATTTGTAACTTTAGGTAATTTTTCTCCTGTTTCTAGGAAATGTCTAATATTATTAAATATCCATGGATTTCCACATGCTCCTCTTCCTATCATGATACCATCCACTCCAGTTTTCTCAAACATTTTATATGCAGTATCTTCATCGACAATATCTCCATTTCCTACAACTGGTATAGACACTTCTTCTTTTACTTTTCTTATAATCTCCCAGTCTGCTTTTCCACTATAAAATTCACTTCTTGTTCTTCCATGCACTGTGATTGCTGAAATTCCAACTTCTTCTGCTATTTTTGCTATCTCTACTGCTACTATATTATTTAAATCCCATCCTTTTCTTATTTTTAAAGTTACTGGAACACTTGAATTTTTAACAACTGTTTCCATTATACTTTTTGCTTTATCTAGATCGGTTAATAGCTTACTTCCATCGCCATTTTTAACAACTTTTGGTGCAGGGCATCCCATATTAATATCTATTATGTCTGCCATTTTACTAACAACTTTTGCACTATATGCTATACTTTCTTCTTCACTACCAAAAATTTGGAAACTAATTGGTCTTTTTTCACCCTCAGTATTTAATAGTCTTTTTGTTTTTTCATCATTGTGAAACATTGCTTTAGCACTTGCCATTTCTGTACAAACTAAACCAGGATTAAACTTCTCGCATATAATTCTAAAAGGCAGGTTAGTTACACCTGCCATAGGAGCGAGTATTAAATTATTTTCTAATTCTACATTACCTATTCTTATCTTTTTTAAATACATTTTATTTTCCATCTTTGTTTTTATATTAATATTATTTAGCAAATATAGTTTTTTGTCTTTTACTACTTATATTTAATAGTAATCCTATACAAATAAAGTTTGTAATTAGAGAGCTTCCCCCATAACTAATAAATGGAAGCGGAACTCCAGTTATAGGTAATAAGCCCATAACCATTCCTATATTTTCCAACATATGGAACAAAAATATTCCTGTTATTCCTGATGCTATTAATGCTCCTGTATCATCTTTAGCAGTCTTTGCAACATAAAGACATTTTGTAACTAAATATACATATCCTATTATTACAGCTCCTGCTACTACAAATCCCATTTCTTCTCCAATTACCGCAAAAATAAAGTCAGTTGTTTTAGGATATAAGAAACCTAATTGTGTCTGATTTCCTTTAAAAATTCCCATACCAGTAAGTCCACCGAGCTCCAATTGCAAGTTTAGATTGAATTATATTATAACCTGCTCCTCTTGGATCTGATTCTGGATTTAGAAAAATATCAATTCTTTGTTTTGCGTGTTCTGGTAATATAAAATTATATATTATCGGAACTGATACAACAATTAATATCAATGCTCCTATTATATATTTCTTGTCTATTCCTGCTGTTATTAGCATTAGTGATGTTGCTATAATAAAAGCTATTGCTGTTCCAAAGTCAGGTTGCCTTATAATTAATAATACTGGCAAACCTAATATTGCAAATAAAATTAACAACCTTGTAGGCCTATTTACTTCATGTTTTCCATTTCTTTGAATTTTTGTAATTGCTAGTGTTAAAAATAAAATTACAAAGATTTTAGCAAACTCACCTGGTTGAAATGAAAAAAATCCAATATCAAACCAACTCCTAGCACCATTTATAGGCTTTGTAAATAACACTGCAAATAATAAAATTACAAATAATCCATAAAATATTGGTGATACCCTTACAATTAATTTATAGTCAATTTGTGTAATTGCTACCATAATTATTAAACTTATCACCAACCAGATACACTGCTTATTAAATTCATCATATTCTACTTCTTGTGTTGCTGAAAATAATGCTACTAAACCTATTATTGATAGAATAATTGTGACTATTAATAAACCCCATTCCATATTTTTTAATTCTTTTTTTCTCATTAAACCACTCTTTTTCTTAATTAATTTCTGATTTAATCTCTTCTTTTGAGTTTTTTTCTATTTTATTTTTTGTCTTTTCTTCTTGTTCAATAATATTTTCTCTATTTTCTTCTTTTGCAGCTGGCTCGTTATTATTTTCTTTTTGTTTTATCTCTTTGTCTTGTTCCTCTTTAACTTCATTTTTATTTTCTTCTTCTATTTTTTCTTCTTTTATTGTTTCTACTTTTCTAGCTTCATTTTTAATATTTAGTATTGGAATATTTGCATATAAAGCTGGTGCTCCATTTGTTCCATCACCATTTTCTTTATTAGTAAGTCTCACATCTATTGCATTTTCATCAACATCTATATATTTTTTAATTACATCTATAATTTCTTGTTTCATAAGTTCTAAGAAATCAGCTGAAACATTCGCTCTATCTTGCATTAAAACTAAGTGTAATCTTTCTTTTGCTGCATCTCTTGAATTATTAGATACTTTTCCTTCTTTTTTGCTTGGTCTCTTAAAAAGTTTCATTATGTTTTCAAACATTGCTTCTGTTACCCCCGAAAAATCTTTTTATTTTTTAAATATTCCTTTTATCTTTGAAAAAAATCCTTTTTCTCTCCCAGGTATTGTTACTTCTATTTTTTCTCCTAAAACTCTTTTTGCTATTTCTAGATATGCTTTACCTGATGGAGCTTTTTTATTTTGAATTACTGGCTCTCCTTTGTTTGTTTGGGTAATAATATATTCATCATCTGGAACTACACCAATTAAGTCTATTGATAATAAATCTACTATATCTTCCACATCCATCATTTCGCCTTTTTTTACCATGTTTGGTCTTATTCTGTTAATTACTAATTCTGGATTTTTTATTTCTGATGATTCTAAAAGTCCTATAATTCTATCAGCATCTCTTATTGCTGATATTTCTGCTGTTGTTACAACTATAGCACGGTCTGCACCTGCTATTGCATTTTTAAATCCTTGTTCTATTCCTGCCGGGCAATCTATTAAAATGTAATCAAATTCTTCTTTTAACTTTGCTACTAAGTTTTTCATTTGTTCTTCATTTACTGCACTTTTATCTCTTGTTTGAGCTGCTGGTAGTAGGTATAATTCTTTAAATCTTTTATCTTTTATTAAAGCTTGTCTTAATTTGCATTTTTCTTCTACAACATCGACAATATCATATACTATTCTATTTTCTAATCCCATAACAACATCTAAGTTACGAAGTCCAATATCTGTATCAACTAGTGCTACCTTTTTTCCTTCTAATGCTAAACTTGAACCCAAATTTGCTGTTGTTGTTGTTTTTCCTACTCCACCCTTTCCTGATGTTATAACGATTACTTCTCCCATAATTTTCCTCCTTAGGATTTTAAAACACATTCTAATAGCTATATAATATAACGAAATCAATAAAAAGTCAATGGAATTTTACAATAAAATTACAAAAGTATTACATTTTTATTACATGATTAATCTATATTAATTTAAATCTATAAATAAATTGGATACTTATCTCACAATTTAGAAAAGAACTAAAACAATTTGTTTAGTTCTTAGTTTATTTAATTTTTTATATACACTGATAATCTACTACCTATATAATTTTTTGGAATTGCTGCATGTTCTTCATCTCGTCCAGAAGTTACTTTTTCTACATTTCCTCTATATACTCTTTTATGATTTAGTTTTGCTTCCATAGTAAACTCATTTTTTCCTCCAATTAAATCATATATATTGTTTAGCTTATCTTCCTCTATACTTCCTGTTGTATTTCCTGTATTAGCTATTGTTCCTTCTAAAGGTTCTGTTGAAGATACATCTATGTTATTTTTTTGCATCCATTTCATTATCTGATCATATTGACATCCCCATATCATTCCACCTTGAACAGAATCTGTATTATATAATTTTTGTTTAGCATATAGTCCATGCCAAAGCAAAGATTTATCATTATATTTATCACTACTATTTGCTGGTATTTCACCTTTTTTTGATTTTATTGTATTTCCATTTATACTAGTTTCATATCTTCCTACATAAAAACCTTTATTAACTTGTACACTTGTTATCATATTTTTAAAATCTTCTTGTAAATAATTTTTAAAATTATTTACAGTTATAGTATCTATTGATAATATATTATTTATAATGTTTATATTATTAATATTATTATCATACGTAGTAATTATATCTGGTTCTCTATTATCAGTTGAAGATAATAATTCCATTACTCCATTTGTCTCTCTCCAGTTTAATGGTTCGGAATCAGTTTTTGTCCAATTGCTGTATATTTTTCCCGCTAATGTTCCATCACTTAATTTTCCAAACATATCATTTGGATTATTTACTGGTATCCATACGAATTCGTTTTCGTTTTCATCTCTTACTACAAGTCCATTTTTTATAGTATCTTCTCCTGTTTTTCTACTTACCCTAAATCCTGCTGGAATGACAGCTATATCTTCATTTTTATCTTTATATTTTTTTGTTGTTTCATACTTAGGTGACCAATTTTCTTCAATAGTATCAAATTTAGATTCATCACCTACTCCAATATTATTAATTTCTTCATCTTGATATTCTTTATAGTATATTTTGTCTTCATATTTAATACCCTGTACATAAAAAATATTATGGCTTACAGAGTTTATTATGTATATATCTTTTAAGTTACCGTTACCTAGATTTGAAGCATTATCCTCTGATATTTTATCATAATCTTCTCCATAATTCAAGGTTATATTTTCCATTGCAGCTAAATCAATTATGTAAAATTTTCCTTTATCTATATTTTCATTTACAACTGTTTTCACATTATTTTCTAATATACTTTCATCTATTTCAGGTTTAATTGTTGGTAATGTACCATATTGTAAATAATAGTTTGAAATTTTACCTTTCAAATTTTCTATATCTGACTGCATATTTTGTAATTTTTGTATATTTATATTGTTAAGTACATTATAAAATATTATTCCTGTAATAGCTATAAGTATAACTATTGCTATTGATAGTGATGTTAAATTTATTCCTTTTTCATTTTTTATAACTTTATTCATCTTTAGAATCTCTCCTTTTTTCTTTAGTATTAGTTTACTATTTATTTTCTTCAATTTCAATAGTTTTTATAATTAAATTATAAATTTTTAATTTCTTTTTATAAATTATATCTTCTTTAATATATATTCCCCATAGAAATAGTATTGCGATAAATACTGCTATATTTTTAATATAATATATACTTATACTAGATATGATTGTAACAATTATTAATGTGATAAATGAAATAATATTTATATATTTTTCAGCCTTATTCTTTCCAAAGAAAATATGTAAAATTTCTTTTAAAAATCTTCCACCATCTAAAGGATATATTGGTAAAAGATTAAATATTATTAATAATATATTTGCATAAATAATTATTAAATATAAAAACATATTTATTTTTATATTTCCGCAAATAATTATAATAATTAAATTTGTAATTGGTCCTGCAATTGCTACAATCATTTTTTTCAACGCTAACAAATTGCCATTCATTATTTTTTTATTATAATCTTTTGGAATAAGTCTAAAACTTATCCTAAGTCCATAAGGGATTAATTCAATACTTTCAGGCTTCATTCCTAACAATATTCCTGCAACTAAATGTCCTATTTCATGAATTATAGCAAATAGAATTATTACTATATAATTTTGAAATTGATTTGTAAAACAAAATAATATGAAAAACAAAAATATTTTTAGATCAATTCTAAATTTCATATTTTCTCCTTTACAACTCTAAAATACTTTGTGGATCCACAGTTCTTTCAGAAATTCTTATTTCAAAATGTAAGTGTGGACCTGTTGAATTTCCGGTTGAACCAACTTCTGCAATTTCCTGACCTTGACAAATTTTATCTCCTTGCTTAACATATAAATTATTACAATGGGCATATATTATACTTACTTCTCCTATTTGAATCTTTAAGTGTTTTCCATAATCTCCCTCTTCTGATGATAGCACTACTTCTCCATCAGTTGAAGATTTTATTTTTGTTCCTAAATTTGTTGCTATATCTGTTCCTGTATGATTTTTAGGCACTCGACCAGTTGATGTTTCTCTTATTCCATATTTTGAACTAATTATTCCTTCTACAGGCTTAATAAATGTAGTTGTGTTTTTTATATTAATGATATCTTGATCCTCCTGTGATAATTCTTTATTTTCAATATTTTCTTTTATTTCTTCTGCTCCGCCTATTGCTTTTTCATTGGAATTTTCTTTCATATTTTGTTGGTCGTTTTTTTCTTCATTATTTTCATTTTCGCTTTGATTTATATGCTCTTGTTTTTTTTCAAATAATCCTTTTATATAATTGCTAACATTTTGATAAATATCATAAAAGTTTGTATCATAAGATAATATTTCATTTGCTTTATTTATAAAATCTTCTGAAAAAACATAATTACTATTATTTATAGTATATATAACTAAATAAATAACTATACATATAAACATTTGTATAAGCATTTTTTTAAATATTTTTATATTTCGTTTTTCTCGATTTATATTTACTGTTGTAACTTTTCCTGTTTCTCCTTGCTTTCTTCTTTGATATATTTCTTCTGCTCTTCTTATTTTTTCTTCAATTGATATCGCTCTCTCCATAAAAAAACACCTCTTCCTTAGTTTTACTTTAAACTATATGCTTGAAAAAGGTGTTTTATTCTCTATTTTATTAATAGTATTATAGTTTCAACAAGTATAATTAAACTCAAGATAATAGAATAGTTCCTAAATTTTAAATATTTCTTGTTATTTTTTTTATTATTTATATTTTTCAGCTTCTTTTTTTCTTCAATTCTTGATATATAATTTGAAACCAATATTTCCGCTTCTTTTACAACATAATCTTTTTTTCTATCTTCCTTATCAAAATTTTCTTTTTCGATTTTTTTATCTTTTTCAATTTTCTCCACTTGCTTTATCTTTTTATTTGTTTTTAATATAATAATCGCTTCTTCTACTATGTTTGATGGCAAATTTCTTAAAACTATCATGTTTTTTAAATTACTCTGTTTCATTTGCACCTCCTTAAAAATATGTATTTAATTTAAGTTTTTCCATATTTTTAAGTATTATACAAATTATAATATTATTCTAAATAAAAACTTCAAATATCTACTATTTTTGTAAACATTTGAAGTTTTTATAACTGATATTATAACCTTATGCTGATTTTAGTTCTAATCGCAATTTATCTGCAATCATTGCTATGAATTCTGAATTAGTTGGCTTACCTTTTGCTGCTGAAATTGTATATCCAAAAATATTTTCAACTATTTTTTGATCTCCTCTTCCCCATGCGACTTCTATGGCATGACGAATTGCACGTTCAACACGGCTTGGAGTTGTATTAAATTTATAGGCTATTTGTGGATATAAACTTTTGGTTATTTGATTTATCACATCAATGTCATTTACAACCATCATTATTGCTTCTCTTAAGTATTGATATCCCTTTATATGTGCAGGCACTCCAACTTCATGAATAACATTTGTAACTAAAGCTTCTAAATTCTCCTCTTTATTAATTTGTTCTTTTGAAATATCTATATATTGTTGTTTTGTTTCTCTTGCTATAAAGTTATTAGACGTTCCATTTGGTTTATAAAATTTAATTTCCCTTATTCTTTTTATTAATACCTCTATATCAAAAGGCTTTACTACATAATATTCTGCCCCTAGCATTATTGCTTTTTGTGTTATTTTATCTTGTCCTACTGCTGATAGCATTATACATGTTGGTTTTTCTATATTTGATATTCCATTTATTTTTTCCAATACTCCTAATCCATCTAAATGTGGCATTATCACATCTAATAAAACTACATCTGGATTTGTTTTTGTAACTAAATCTATTGCTTCATTCCCATCTCTTGCCATTCCTACAATTTCCATATCTTCTTGTGAATTAATATAACTAGATAAAGTATGACTAAATTCTTGATTATCGTCTGCTATTAAAACTCTGATTTTTTCTTTCATTTTTCCCTCCTAAAATTAATTGTAAATTTTTTACAGTCGTGATTATAATACTTAATTTTAGGATTTGCAATATGTTTTTGGAAATTTTTTCCAATTGTTTGCAAAAGTGCGTTTTTTATTTACTTTTCGTTATATATTTTTTAGATAATTCTTTCATATTTTTTAAATTTATATTTTTTGTTTCAAAATCATTCATTAATTTTGATTTTATTTTTTCTTCTACCTCAATTTTACAAACAATATTTTCTAAATATTGTGTACTAATAATATTTATTTTGTTATTTTTACAATAATATTTAAAATTTTCAAATTCATTGTATTCTAATATTACTTCTAATTCTTCTCCATAACATTTTTCAATTTTTATACTTTTTTCTATTGCCTTCATTAAACTTCCTGAATATGCCCTAACAAGTCCACCAGTACCTAATAATATTCCTCCAAAATATCTTGTAACTATTATTAATACATTTACCAGGTTGTTTTTTTGTAAAATATTTAACATGGGTTGTCCAGCAGTTCCTGATGGTTCTCCATCATCACTTGATTTTTCTATTAATTTTGCATTATCAATTACTCTATAAGCTATACAATTATGTCTTGCATCAAAATATTTCTTTTTAAGTCTACCTATTATTTCTTCTGCCTGTTGCACATTTTCTATATAAAAAAAATTTGCTATAAATTTTGATTTTTTCTCAATAATTTCTGCTTGTACATTTTCTTTTATTGTTATAAAATTTTCCATATTTTCTCCCTATTTTAAGATATTCCTGCTACATATCCTGTTGAATATGCAATTTGTAAATTAAAACCTCCTGTATAACTATCTACATCAATAATTTCGCCTGCAAAATATAATCCTTTAATGATTTTAGATTCCATTGTCTTTGGATTAATTTCTTTAATATCTATTCCACCACTTGTTATAATTGCTTCTTCGATTGGTCTAAATCTTTTTATTTCTATTTCAAAATTTTTTAATACTTTTACTAAATACTTTCTTTCTTCTCTTGTTATTTCATTTACCTTTTTCAAAGGATTTATTCTACTTCTTTCTATAACTATATTTATCAATTTATTAGGTAATAGTTCTCCTAAACTATTCTTAAATTCCTTATTTTTTTGTTTATCAAAGTCCCTTAAAATTCTTTCATTTAGTTTTTCTTCTGATAATGCAGGTTTCAAATCTATATTTAAGATGATTTTTCTATTTTTAAACTTTTCATCTATATTTTTATATCTTACTAGATGTGCAGAGCTACTTAGTATTATTGGTCCAGATACTCCAAAATGAGTAAATAACATTTCTCCAAAATCTTCATAAATCGATTTATTTTTTTCTATATCTATAATACCTATTTTTACATTTTTAAGGCTTAATCCTTGTAGATTTTTACATTCATTATTATAACTTTCTAATGGTACTAAAGATGGTTTTATATTAGTTATAGTATGTCCTAACTTCTTTGCTAAAATATATCCATCTCCTGTTGACCCAGTTAATGAATAACTTTTTCCTCCGGTTGCAAGTATAACTTTATCTGCAAAGATTTTTTTACCATTTGATATTACTCCTATAACTTTATTTTCTTCAACTAATATTTCTTCCACTTTACATGAGTAGTTTACTTTTATATTTAATTCCTTTATTTTTTTAGTAAAACATTTCAAAACATCTAAAGATTTATCTGTTATTGGAAAAATTCTATTTCCTCTTTCTTCTTTCACTTCTAAACCTTCTTGTCTTAGAAAATTTATAATATCTAAATTATTATATTGTCTAAAAGCACTATATAAAAACATTCCATTTCCTGGTGTATTTTTTATAAACTCATCAATATCTAAAGAAGATGTTATATTACATCTTCCTTTTCCAGTAATTAAAAGTTTTCTTCCTAATGATTCCATTTTTTCTAATATTGTAACTTCATTTCCATTTTCTGCTGAAGCAATCGCTGCCATCATTCCAGCAGGGCCTCCTCCTATTACAATTACTTTCATTAATTTTCTCCATTTTCCATGTATTCTATTGCTTTTAACACACCATATTTTCCATACTCATATGTAAGTCCTCCTTGCATAAATGCAATATATGGCGGTCTTATTGGTCCATCACAACTAAGTTCTATTGTTGATCCTTGTGTAAAGGTTCCTGCTGCCATAATAACTTTATCTTCATATCCTCCCATATTGCTAGGATATGGTAATACATTTGAATCAATTGGTGACCCTTTTTGTATTCCTTGACAAAATTTAACTAATTTTTCTTCTTCACCAAATTCAATTGTTTGTACTATATCAGCTCTTTTTTCATCATATTTTGGTTCTACATGATATCCTAATTTTTCCAAAATTCTACTTGAAAATACTGCTGTTTTTATACTACTTGCTACAACAGATGGTGCAAAAAATAGTCCTTTAATAAACATAGGATTTTGATTTAAAGATGGTCCTATTTCTTTTCCTATTCCTGGTGAAGTTAATCTTTCTGCACATAATTCAATTAAATCTTTTTTACCCACTATGTATGCACCTGATGTTGCAATTCCTGCACCTAGATTTTTCATAAGTGATCCGAACTACAATATCTGCTCCTAATTCTATTGGTTCTCTTTCTTCAACAAATTCTCCATAACAGTTATCCACCATTATTATTACTTCTTTATTTACTTGTCTAACTGCTTCTATTGCTTTTTCTATTTTTTCAATTGTCAAACTTTTTCTTGTTGAATATCCTTTTGACCTTTGAATTTCTACAAGTTTTACATTATTTGCCCTTAACCTAGTTTTTATTTTTTCTATGTCAAATTCATTATCTCTCAAATCAATTTGTTCATATTTTATTCCATATTCTTTTAAAGAACTTTTACTTTCTCCTGTAATTCCAATTACTGTTTGCAAGGTATCATAAGGTTCTCCTGATATACTTATCATTGTATCTCCTGGTCTAAGTAAAGCTGATAAAGTTACAGCTAAAGCATGTGTTCCTGATACTAATTGAGTTCTTACTAATGCATCTTCTGATTTAAATATTTTACTATATATTTCTTCTATTTTATTTCTCCCAGGCTCATCAATTCCATATCCTGTTGAAGAATTTAAATGATTTTCTTGCAAATTACATTCTTGAAATGCTTCTATTACTTTTTTACTATTAATTTCACATGTTTTGTCTATCTTACTTAATATTGATTTGATTTCTTCTTCTACTTCCACTTTTAAATTTTCAATTTTTTTATTCATAATATATCCCCTGACTTCATTTTAATATATCTATTTTACTACAATTCAAGCTTTTTTGCAAGAGAAAAAGTCTAGGATGAATTATCCTAAACTTCATATCTAAGTTATTTAATTAGTTTATTTCTTTATATTTTTTATATCCAAAATATGATACTAAAGCTACTATTATTGTAAGTACTACCACTGGTATTATTACATTTAATATTCCTGCTTTTGGAAGTACTGCGTCTGACTTTGTTGTTGGAATATTCTTTGATCCTTTTGCTACAGTTTCTGTACTATTGGAAGTTACATTTTGTCTGCTTATATTTTGTGCACTTGTATTTTGTCCACTTGTATTTTGTGATGGCACTTGATTATTATGTCCATCATCAGATTCACCACTTTGCTTATTTGCTATAGAGATTGTCTTTGAAACATCTTCTATATCCCCTTCTTCATAATTTGTATTTACTATTTTTAAATCCTTTAATTCTATTTTTGCTTGTCCTTCTTGATTTTCTACAGTATATTCTATTTCAAATATATCTTCTTCCTTAGTTCCTGTTACTTTAAGAGCATTAAATACTCCTGTTTCTGGGTCATAAGCAGTTATTAACCATCCATTTTTCCCATATACATTATCTGTAGTTAATTTTGATATATTAGAACTTGTTACTATTTTTCCTTCTATTCCTCCTATTGTATCATCAGATGTTATATGTACTGCTATTTTATTAGTTGATCCTGGTTCCACTTTATCTTCACCATTAAAAGATATTGTTGCTGTTACAGCATATACACTTGTAATTAACATTCCTATAATTAATATCATTAATATACCTATTAAATATAATTTTTTCATTTGCTTTTCTCCTCTTTTTATATCTCTATATTTATCATAACATATTAATACAATTTGTCAATACATTACTCATATTTTTGGTCATTTAAAATTGAATTTTTTATAATTTAAAATATATTTTTTTATTATTTTTATACATTACAAAATTTCATCTTAAAAAAAGTTGAAGTAAAAAATTTCCAAAATCTTATACTTCAACTTTCTTATTTACTTTTCTTAGATAATTAATTATCAATAAATATTATTAATTTCTATTATTTGTTTTCTTATTATAATACGTATTTTTTAATTAACACCACTCCACCAGCTACTGTAATTAAAATTACAAATCCTAATCCGAAATATGTTATTGCCTTACCTGTACTTATTGATAACATTACTGGTGCATCATCTATATCGTCTTCTCCCCATTTTTGGTTATCTGGTATAGAGTCTCTATCTGGCACTCCATATTCATTATAGTCTTCAGATATTTCTGCTGTATTTACCATTACTCCCATATTATCTTGGCTATTTACCCATGTAAGTAATACATCTATATCTGCAAATTCTCCTGGTTGTAATAATGTATTTTCTAACAATCTTGTTGATATTACATTATTTCCTTCATCTGTCCATCCCGGATTATCTTCTGCTACAAATTTTAATCCTTGAGGAACATAGTCTGTTATTTCTTTTGCATATCCTGCAATATCACCTTCGTTAACTATTCTTATTGAATATCTAAATTTAACTGTTACTTGATTTAATTTCTTTCTATTTAATTCAACTTTAACAACTTGTTCTGGGTCATCATATGGTTGGTGTCCAGTTTCTGTTACTGTTTGACCATTATTTTCAATAACTATTGCTTGTGTTACCCATTTTCTTAAAGCTAAATCAAATTCTTTTACTACAACTTTTTCAAAGTCATCATCATCTTGTTGACCTGGAATATAGCTTCCTTTTTCATCACCTTTATATCCTGGTAAGTCTTTGTCATCTGGAAGATTTACATTATCTTCTTGTGAATCTCTATCTGTTACTGGTTTTTTGTCTTCATCTAAATATTTTGTGATATCTGCTATATTTGTAATATTTTCGTTTGTTTTTGCAGTATCTTTTACTTTACACATAATTGGAACTTCTTTGTATGATAACTCATATCCTCCACCAATCATTTGAGCTGCATTTTTTGCTGCACTTATTTTTTCATTTTCTAAATATTTTGTTGTTACTGTTCTTCCGTCTTCAGAAATTGTCCATCCATATTGTTTGTTATAAGTACCATCAACAAATTCTAAGTATGATGGTAAGTGATCTTTTATTTCTGCTGCATATCCATCAATATCACCTTCGTTGTAAACTCTTAACATGTATATAACTATATTATTTTTTTGTACAAGTACTGGTTCTTTTGTATGATTATATGTAGCTGTTGTTATCATTTTACCATTTTCATCTAAAGTATTTAATTTAGATGTATCTACTATAGGAGCTCTTGTATATAAACCGTTGCTGTCTTTTAAATATTCACTATCTTCTATTGTTTCATCATTACTTACTGCAATAATGAATTTTCTTAAAGCTAAATCAAATGGTTTTAAAATTATATTATCAAAGTCTTCATCATCTTCATATTTAACCCATTGCTTTGGATTAGAATCTCTATCGTCTATTTCATTTCCATTTTTATCAGAATCCTCTGAAATACAAGCTTCGTTTCTAATTGTTGCTCCTGTTGCATTTTCAGATACAACTTTCATCTTAACAAATATTTCTTTTGATGAAAGATCATTTGCTGTTTTTGTTCCATCATTTTTACCAAATGCTTTAATTAAATTATTTCCTTCAGTTGCTTCTTTTGCTTTTGATAAATAATCTGATGAGATTTGTGTTATTTTATCTCTACTATCATTGTATTGGAATTTTCCCCATAAATATTGTTGGTTAAATGCTATTGCTTCTTTTTCTGCATTTGTTAATGTTGTATCTGCTTCAAGTTCTGAACCTTCTTTTTCAGACCATAAGAACTCTAATCCTTCTGGAATATCTTCTGTTATTTCTGATGCATATCCATCTAGTGTTCCTTCGTTATATACTCTTAATCTATATGTTACTATATCACCTTTAGACACTGAAATTGGAGTTTTGTCCATATCATATGTAGCTGTTGTTTCTGTACTTCCTGTTATATTTAATCTACTTACATCTATTGATTTTAATCTTTCTGTTACTGCTTGCCCGTTTACTTCTGTTATATTTTTAATTAATTTTAAATCAAATGCTTGCGGTTCTAAAATTAATTTTTCAAAGTCATCGTCATCTTGTTGTCCTTTATAATAATAATCTGAATCTTCTAAGCTTTCTTTATTTCCATTTCCTTTATAATCTGACATATTATCTTTATTAACATCTGGATGTGTTGCTGGTTCAGAATCTCTATCTAGACCTTCTTGATTTGTTATTACTGTTCCTGTTTCTCCATCAATTTCTTCTGATATCCAAGCCACATTTGTTAATACTTTTTTATTTGTAGTATCAGGTGTTGCTATAACTTTACATTCAATTTCTATTGTTTCTGAGCTTAAATGTCCTTGAGTATATGCTGCTAAGTTGTCTTCGTTATCTGCTTTTCTATTTAAAATAAGTTTATTGTTTCCTGCCTCACTATATGAATTATCTGCTACAAAGTTTCCACTTACAACTCTTTCAAATTGTAATCCTGTTGGTAATTGGTCTATTACTTGTGTTGCTCTTCCTATCTTTTCACCTTCATTATAAATTGTAATATTATATGTAACTATATCTCCTGTTTCAATAGATACTGGATCTTTTCTATGTTTATATGTTGCTGTTGTACCTGAACTTAATGTACTTTCATCTATTGAAGGTACTCTAGTATTTCTTACATCTACTCCATTTACTTTTGTTATATATTTTCTTAAAGCTAAATCAAATGGTTTGGCATCTAATGTTAATTTTACTGGATTAGTTTCTGCTTTTCTTTCAGGTATCATAACTGGTTGTTCTTGATTATTAGTGGTTGATGCCCATAATGTAAGAGTATTATTTGTATAATTAATATCTATAGAAACTTCTAAATTTTCTATATCTGATAGAGAAATGTAGAAATCTTGTCCAACTAAATCTTTAACTGTTGTTCCTTCACGTACTTCTTGCTTATTGCTATTTAATAATTTATATGTTGATTTATTTGTATGGAAATCTATATTATATGGTATATTATTACCTTCTACATTATCAATACGAATTGGTCCTACTATATAATTACTTCCACTTTGAGTATAATTTAATTTTGTTGTAATAACTTTTGCAGGCGCACCTGTTGTAACCGAACTTGAATAGTTAGATGCATTTGCCTTTGCAGTATTAATTAAATATTTATATAATAATTCTGCTTGTTGTTGTCTTTGAAGTCCATCATCACCATCTTGTCTTTTATAGTCTGATAAACTTGTATAAGAATTACCATCTGTTGTATAATTTAGCCAATCTGTATTTGAAGTTTTATCATACTTATTATTTTCTTCACCATAATTTGTAAAATACCATATTGCAGCTTGTTGAACTGCTGATATATCGTCTCTCGTCATTAACACATTATATCTTTCAGAATTTATTCCTGCTGCTTCTAATAATGCTGTTTTTTCAGCATCTGTTGAACTATCTATTAAATGTAACATATCACCTAAAGCTAATAATGCATTATATTTACTTACTGTTCCTTCACCATAAGGTACTGTTCCATCTACTATAGATGCCAATACTTCATTTTGGGCTTTTATAGCTTCTTTTTCTGTCTTCATATCGTAAAAAACATTATAACTAGCTTTTTTGCGTATATCACTAAAACCTATTCCTGCTTTTAGGCAATAAATATTTTTATTTCCATCTGCTTTTAGCGAAGCGCTATCTCCTTCCCCTGTATACTCTAAAATACTCCATATTTTAGCCGCATTTCCTGAAGTTCCATTTGCATTTGGATCTCCTATGGCATATCCAAAATTTGGTGTGTCATTTGTTCTAATTTCTGTTATTCCTAAATACTTTGGTGTAGTTGCTGTTGTAGCAAATACTGATTGTGAAATTGAAATTGTAAATATCATTACTATCATTATTGCTACAGTTAAGATAATTTTTCTTGATTTCATAAATTTCTCTCCTTTTATTTATATATACTTATATAATATTTTACACGTTTTTCAAATTAAGTCAATAGGTTTTTTTTAGGTTTTTTTTGCCATTTTTAGCCTATGTTCTAATCCTTTACGGATACTTGTTTTTAAAATTGCAAATTATAAAAATCCCCTACATTACAATTATATTACATTTTTGCAATAAAATCAAGGTTTTATGTGAATTAAATTGATTTATTTTTGCGCCCGTAAGTGTTTTAGATTTTTTAGTTATGATTTTGAATATTACAAATTTTATTTTCATAAAATTAAATGGTGATTAAACTATGAAAATAAAACTTATTAAATCATTAGCTTTTTTTATTTGTTTTATATTTTTATTTAATTTTTATTCTTCTTTTGCTGATGATATAGAAAGTGAAACTATAGATTATGAAACAATTGAAACTTCTTCCATAAATACAACTGATTTAAATATTAATGCTCGCTCAGCTATTATATTAGATAGAATAAGTAAAAAAATATTATATGGAAAAAATGAATTTACTAAAGCAAAAATGGCATCTACAACAAAAATCATGACTGCAACTGTTATTATAGAAAAATGTGATTTAAATCAAACTATTGAAGTTTCTAAAAAAGCTGCTGGAACTGGAGGTTCTAGATTAGGTATAAAATCTGGAGATAAAATAAGTATAAGAGATTTACTATATGGATTAATGTTATGCTCTGGAAATGATGCAGCAGTTGCACTTGCCGAAAGTTGTAGTGGTAGTATTCAAGAATTTAGTAATTTGATGAATAATAAAGCAAAAGAATTAGGATTAAGCAATAGTCATTTCGAATCACCACATGGATTAGACTCTGATAATCATTATACAACAGCATATGAGCTTGCTATTCTTTCAGATTATGCTTTAAAAAACTCTACTTTTTTTAATATTGTTGGAACAAAAAATTATACAATAACAATCAATGGTAATCCTAAAAACATTTCTAATACTAATGAACTTCTTGGTAATTTATTAGGTGTATATGGAATAAAAACTGGTTTTACCAATGGTGCAAATCGTTGTTTAGTCACTGCCTGCAGGAGAGACAATATGGACATAATATGTGTTGTTCTTGGTTGTGATACTAAAAAATTTAGAACTTCAGATAGTATAAAATTAATAGAATATGCTTTTAAAAATTTTGAGTATGTAAATATAGAGGAAAAAATAAATCAAGAATTTGAAAAATGGAAACAAGAAAATATAACTAATTTTAATATAGATAAAGGACTATCTTCTAATATAGAAATTAAATATTCTGATTTAAAAACTCCCATTATTCCTATTAACAAAAGAGATATTCCATCTCTAAATATAAATATTAACGTCAATCAAAATCTAGATGCTCCTATATATGAAAACGCTATTATTGGGGAAATAGAAGTATTTGCTGGAAGTGATTATATAATTAAGTCAAATGTTATATCTTCTAATTTTATACCTAAAAAAAATTTTATAAATTACATATATGAATTTTTTAAAAATTATTCTTCAATAGTTGATTCCATATATACTCATTTTTAAATCTTTCATAATTAAAAAATGAAATGAGTTCCAAACTTATCAAAATTCATTTCATTTTTATTATTATATAATCATTTTAAATATATCATATCCATAATTTTTTACTTTTTCCAAATTTTTATTTATATCTATAACATATAAATTAGGAAAAGAAATTCCATTAAAAATATTATTTTTAACCATTGTGTATGAAGCAGTGTCCTCAAAAACAATAACATCACCAATCTCAAGTTTTTTGTTTAAATAATATTCTCCAAATGTGTCGCCTGCATAGCAGGAACATCCTGCAATTTTATATTTATATCCTTCTTTTTCATCTTCTACTTCACCTATCATATCCTTAGTCCAACCTTTATATACGCTATCTGGTATATGACAAATGGCTGAACCATCTACAACAGCTATATTAATATTATTTTTTATTAAATCTACTACTCTTGTAACATAATATCCACTATTAAACATTATACCTTCACATGGCTCTAATATTATATCAATATTATATTTTTCTTGTAATTTCTTAATTGATTCTATTGCTTTTTTTACGTTGTATTTTTTATCTCCTAACAATTGTCCTCCACCTAAATTTAACCATTTAATATTTTTTAAATATTCATCATAGTTTTGAATTAAGTTATCTATAGTCCTTTCTAATGCATCTGCATGCTGTTCACACATCGTATGAAGATGTATACCTTCTATATTATTTTTATAAAATTCAGAAATATCTGGCATACTATCTTTTTTTATTCCTAAGTGTGAATCCTTTTTACATGTGTTTGCTCCAAATTCATTAGGAAGTTCTGTATATTCAGGATTAATCCTTATACCTATTGAACAATTTTCTTTTTTTGCATATTCTTTATAGTTATTGTATTGATTTATAGAATTAAATATAACATAATCACTATTCTTACAAATTTCCTGAATATTTTTATCTGTATAAGCATTAGAAAATGTACTTATTTTCATATTTAGCTCTCTTCCTAATTTTGATTCAAACAAACCACTACTACTTACACCATCTAAATTATTAATAAATCTTTTTAGAATTATGTCATTAGAAAAACCTTTGAGTGTAAAAAATACTTTTATCCCTGTTTCTTTTCTTATAGCATTAATATTTTCTAAATTATTATATACTTGATTTAAATCAATTACATGTGCTGGAGTTTCAACCTTGCCTTCATTAATAATTTTTATAATATCTATCATTTTATTTTCCCCTTGTTTTAATTGAATTCAAATTGGAATATATAGTAAAACAGTATAGTATTATCTATACTGTTTAAAATATTTTAGGAGTATATCAACATTAAAACTATATTGAAATACTCCTAAATTTCTTATTTCACATTTTCTTTTATGTATTCTACTACATCTCCAACTGTTACAACTTTTTCTGCATCACTATCTGGAATTTCTATATCAAATTCTTCTTCTAATGCCATAACTAATTCTACTATATCTAGTGAATCAGCACCTAGGTCATCTATAAATGATGCTTCTTCTGTAACTGAGTTTTCTGATACTCCTAATTGTTCAACTATAATTCCTTTTACTTTTTCTAAAACTTCTTCTGAACTCATTATGAGTTCACCTCCTCTCAAGTTTTCAAATGATATATTTTCATTTGTTATTTTCTTTTTCATAGTTCATTTATATTATATGTTTTTATATTTGTCAAGTATAATTTTATTTTTTTATATATTTATTCTTTATTTTGCTTTTGAAATTCTTCAATCATCCTATCAACTGCTTTATTTTCAACAAATTTTTCCGCTTGAATAATTGTATATTCAAATAAAATTTCATCACTGCTACCATGTGCTTTTACAACTGGTTTTTTGACTCCTAAAAATAGTGCCCCTCCATATGATTTATAATCCATGGCTTTTGATAGTGATTTTATTGGCTTTCTAGCAAATAAATATGATAATTTTGCTCCTATATTTTGAGTAAAACTTTCAACTAAAGTTCTTTTTACTAACTTACCTAGTCCTTCTGTTGTTTTTAAAAATACATTTCCAGTAAATCCATCTGTAACTATTGCGTCTATTTTTCCTGAAAAAGCATCTCTTCCTTCAACATTTCCTACAAAATTAATATCTAGTTCTTCAGCCTTTTCCTTTAATAGATTATAACTTTCTCTTACCAACTCATTTCCTTTAGTTTCTTCAGTTCCTATATTTAATAGCCCTATTGTTGGTTTTTCTATTCCAAATGTATTTCTTAAATATATAGTTGACATTTGAGCAAATTGAAGTAAATTTATTGGTTTACAATTCGTATTAGACCCTGCATCAATTAAAAGTAATCTACTTTTATAAGCAGGTAATATTCCAGCTAAGGCCGGTCTATCTATTCCTCTTATTCTCCCAACAATTAATGTTGCACCAGTAAGTAATGCTCCTGAATTTCCTGCAGAAATAAATACATCACCTTCATCCTGTTTTAACATATTAAATCCAACTACCATTGAAGAATCTTTTTTATGTCTTATCGCATCTGTAGGTTTATCTTCCATTTCTATTGTTTCAGTTGCATTTACTATTTTTAAACGTTCTGATATCTCTTCTGGAGTTTTTCCATAAAATTCTTTTACTTTACTTCTAATTATTTCTTCTTTTCCAACTAATACTACTTCTGCTTTTACTTTATTAATTGCATTTACTGCTCCTTTAATATTCGCATCTGGAGCATTATCTCCTCCCATTGCGTCTAATATTATTCTCATTTTGTTCCTCCTAAAAAAGGATTATTATTCCTTCACATTATTTAATTATATTTATAACACATCTATTTTATTATTATTTCTAAAAAAAAGCAAGTGTTTTTATAAAAGAAAAGGACAGTCATTCTGTATTTAATATAATACATTATTTCTGCCCTATAGGTTTTAATTACTTCACTTGAATTTGAAGCTGAGCTCTTTTTGGTAAATTTTTTCATTGTTTTTGTCATATCCAATAATTCTTATACCTATAAAGAACAACTTCCGCTCAAAGCGCACACAGCGCTTTTTACATGTATTTTGTATGTATTTATGGTAATTCAAGCTTTTCACTCCTTTCAAATTCTATTAACATAATTATATCATAAATATTCAAAAATGTAAATTTTATAAAAAAAATTCATTGCATAAACTTTTTGTGGGAAACACCACTTTGATTTTTATCCATACATTATTTTATTTATTATTTTTCTTATATTACAATTCTTTCCGCCTGTTGATATTGGCGAATTATATTGTTTTACTTCTTCAATTCCAACTTTTATATTTTTCTCTATTATTTTATCATATTTTTTTAATTTTGTATTTATTTTTTTCTTTTTTATTAATTCTTCATATATATTTCCACCATTACTTACAAATGTCCTTAATCTACTCATCTTATCTATTCCATCATCACACCATGTTCGTGGTCTTGAACTCATTCTATCTGCATATACATGACTTATATGTCCTTCTGCACTACATCCATTCAAATAGTCTTTATCTGTTTCGTATATTTCTATTCCTGGCCATTGATTCATTATATATTTATAACTATATATAACTTTTTCTTTTCTTTTTTCTTCTTCTGTTTTATTTATTATTTCTTTTAATACATTTTCTACACTTATTGGATCAAATATATTTATATTGTACCATATTTTATTTTTATATTCTGGAAATTCAACTGTTGCTTGATTTATATACTTTAATAAATGAAATCTATCTAATACAAATACTGATTTATCTATCCAATTTAATCCTTCTTTTATCCATCTTGCTCCGTCTCCACATATATATATTTTTTCTAAACTTCCTATATCATATTTTTTATCTATATATTCTGCTACCTCAAGCCATAATTCTTCACTATTTTTACCTAAACATCCTATATAGTGTACATTCTTTAATTCATTTCTATTTCCTTTTTTATAGTTTCCTTCATGTACATATATTAATTTAGGCATTCCTATTTTGTTACCTCTTTCTGATACATGATCTTCGTCTGCTTCTATATATAATCTTTTTATCTTTTTCTTTTCTTCTTGTGTTTCTACTTTTAATTCTTCTTGTCTTACTTTATGCATTACTGTTGTGGGAGAAATTGTTTCACTTCCTATAACTTTTTTTCCTGTTTTCTTATATGATATATCATGTGCTAATTCTATAATGTTACTTTGTACATCTTTCATTATTCTTTCATTTTTTTCTATTCCCATTTTTTCGTCTGTTAAATAAATATATTCTTTTGTTTTTTTATTTCTATAATATCTTCGATAATATTCAATATTTCCATAGTCGGTCACTAATGTTCTTTTCCTTAAATCTTTTGTTTCATATTCTCTTTTTCTTGTTTTGCTCTCAAATAATGTGATATCTATAGTTTCTAATATTCCCACAAGTGTTTTTCTTCCTGCATCATCAAATACAGTTCTTAATTTTTTACTAAAATTACTTATTTCTCCACATTTTATACTTTCTTCTAAACTTTTTTCTAAAAATTCTTTGTTTTCTATGATTGTTTGTATTATAATATTAATCATAGAGAAGCACCTCCTTTGTATGGCTTTGTTTTCTAACAAAAACATCATACCAAATTGGTGCTTCTCTTGTCTAATTTTTTACTTCATTTTTCCCACATATTATTTATATTTAATTAAGCTAAGATATCAGCAACAACACCTGAACCTACTGTTATTTGTTTTACATTTTATACTAACCTTAATCGTTCCAAACCTTTTATTTTAGCGGTTCTTTGTATTTTTTTATTCTGTGCCATTCTGAAGTATCCTATACTTAGTTGTTAAAAAGTTGTTAAACAAATATTATAAATTTCAACACTAAAAGAGTAAGCAAATAAAAAAGACCAATTATCAGAAACAAGCAACAAAAAATTTTATATTGCCTATTGAATTTGACATAGTTACAAAATATGGTATACTAAATTTATAATTTTTATATATGGAGGTGTATTATATGGAAAAAAAGAAACATGGTAAGCTTTATACGAAATGGTGGTTTTGGGTAATATTGCTAGTAATAATAGTAATTGTATCATTTACATCAATAATATTATTTGCATTTACTTTAATTAATCCCGATGAAGGTTTATCAAAATTAGCTAAAAGCTTACAAGAATATCATAAAGACACTATGGTTTATCAATCATATGATAAAAGCATAATAAACATAGATGTTAATTTTGATACCCAAGAAGAAGCATTGGAATCTGCAAAAACAATAGGCAAAATTTTAGGTGAAAATATAAATGGTATTTCTTTATTCAAGGAAATAGTTGTCAATACATCTACAAAAGATGGTATGAGAGGTACATATGTCTTAGATATTGCAACAAGGGAATTAAAAAATGAAAAAACAGAAGATTGGGTGTTAAATAATTCTTCAATATATAATAAACAGCAAGAAGAAGTAAACAAATTGAAAAGCACAAAAGAAGAATTAGAAAAAACAAAAACATCTTTAAATGATGAAATACAAAAACTAAAAGAAGAAGTAGTAAAAATAAAGGGAGAACCTAAAAAATATCCTGCAGGACAATTAACAGCAGGAACAGATATTCCATTAGGAAAATATAAAATATATGGTGGAAATAGTAATTTTACGGTTCATTCTTCATATGGAGATTTGAAAGTTAATATAATTCTAGGTGGTAGTTATGGAGTTGAAGAATATATATATACTTTCCAACAGGGAGATAAAATAGACGCAAGGTCCTCATTTTATTTAGTTGCAGTAGAATAATTTAACAATATATATCTAATAAAAGACAGTTTTAAGAAACTGTCTTATTTTTATTCAAAGAAGTTAATAGTGGTTAGAGTATTTTAACTAAGTCGTTAAAAAGTCGTTAAATATAAAAAATTAGCTTTCGGATAAACTTCCGAAAGCCTTTATTTTCTAAGATTCTTATGCTAATATATCAGCAACAACACCTGAACCTACTGTTCTACCACCTTCACGAATAGCGAATCTTAATCCTTTTTCGATAGCGATAGGTGTGATTAATTCGATTGTCATTGATACGTTATCTCCTGGCATAACCATTTCTGTTCCTGCAGGTAATTCGATAACACCTGTAACGTCTGTTGTTCTAAAGTAGAATTGTGGCCTGTATCCATTAAAGAATGGTGTATGTCTTCCACCTTCTTCTTTAGTTAATACATAAACTTCAGAAGTAAATTTTGTATGTGGATTGATTGTTCCTGGTTTACATAGAACTTGACCTCTTTCGATGTCTTTTCTATCAATACCTCTTAATAGAACACCAATGTTATCTCCAGCTTCAGCTTGGTCTAATAGTTTTCTGAACATTTCTACACCTGTAACAACAGTTTTAGCTCTTTCTGTTGTAAGACCGATGATTTCAACTTCGTCTTGTAATTTTACTTGTCCTCTTTCTACTCTACCTGTTGCAACTGTTCCACGTCCTGTAATTGTGAATACGTCTTCAACTGGCATTAAGAATGGTTGGTCAATTGGTCTTTCTGGTGTTGGAATGTAACTATCAATTGCATCCATTAATTCTTTAATTGGTTTGTAAACTTCATCTTCTGGATTTGTTGATGAACTTTCTAATACTTGTAATGAAGATCCTTTGATGATTGGAATATCATCTCCTGGGAATCCATATTCAGAAAGTAAGTCTCTAACTTCCATTTCTACTAATTCTAATAATTCTGGGTCGTCAACCATATCACATTTATTTAAGTAAACTACGATATATTTAACACCAACTTGTCTAGCAAGTAATATATGCTCTCTTGTTTGAGGCATTGGTCCATCAGCTGCTGAAACAACTAATACAGCACCATCCATTTGAGCAGCACCTGTGATCATGTTTTTAACATAGTCAGCGTGACCTGGACAGTCAACGTGTGCATAGTGTCTGTTATCTGTTTCATATTCTACGTGAGCTGTGTTGATTGTGATTCCTCTTGCTTTTTCTTCTGGAGCTCCGTCGATTTGATCATAAGCTTCATATTGAGCTTTTCCTAATAATGATAAATATTTTGTAATAGCTGCTGTTGTTGTTGTTTTACCGTGGTCAACGTGACCGATTGTTCCGATATTAACGTGTGGCTTTGTTCTTTCGAATTTTGCTTTTGCCATTTTAAAATTCCTCCTTTAATTTCAGAGATTTCTCTCTTTTTTATTTATTTTTATTAATGTATACAACCAAAGTTTTACTTCGGTTGTATAAGTTATCTCTACGTCACTTCGTTCCTAGAGCTAACTTAAAATTTAATAACATATTTTTGTACTTGCATTTTATAACATATTTTATAAAAAAGCAAGTATTTTTATTCAGCTTTTTTTCTTGAAGAAACTATAGCTTCAAAAACTGATTTTGGAACTTCTTCATAGTGAGAAGGTTCCATAGAGTATGTTCCTCTACCTTGTGTTCTAGAACGAAGTTCAGTTGCATAACCAAACATTTCAGAAAGTGGAATATATGAGTGGATTTCTTGCATTCCATCATTTCCATCCATTCCTTCCATTCTACCACGTCTAGAGTTTACATCTCCAATAACATCTCCCATGTATTCTTCTGGAACTGTTATTTCTACTTTCATAATTGGCTCTAAGATGATTGATTTTGCTTGTCTCATACCTTCTTTAAATGCCATAGATGCTGCAATTTTGAAGGCCATTTCTGAAGAGTCAACTTCGTGGTATGAACCATCAACTAATGTTACTTTAAAGTCTGTAACTGGGTAACCAGCAAGGATACCACTTTCAGCAGCTTCTCTCATTCCTTGTTCGATTGGTTTAATATATTCTTTTGGAACTGCTCCACCAACGATCTTGCTTTCGAATTCAATTCCTTTTCCTGGTTCTAGTGGTTCCATATCAAACCATACATCACCGTATTGTCCTTTACCACCAGATTGACGGATAAATTTACCTTGAACTTTAACTTTGCTTCTAATTGTTTCTTTGTAAGCAACTTGTGGTTTACCTACATTACATTCAACTTTAAATTCTCTTTTTAAACGATCAACTATGATATCTAGGTGTAATTCACCCATACCAGCTATAATTGTTTGACCTGTTTCTTGATTTGTATAAGCTTTAAATGTTGGATCTTCTTCAGCAAGTTTTGTTAAAGCTATTCCCATTTTTTCTTGAGCTGCTTTATCTTTTGGCTCAATAGCTATATCGATAACTGGTTCTGGGAATTCCATTGATTCTAGAATTATTGGATGATCTGGATCACATAGAGTATTTCCAGTTGTTACTTCCTTTAATCCTACAGCTGCTGCTATATCTCCAGCATATACTTTATCAATATCTTCTCTATGATTTGAATGCATTTGAAGAATTCTTCCGATTCTTTCTTTTTTGTCTTTACTTGAGTTTAATACTGTAGAACCTGATTCTAAAGTTCCTGAGTAAACTCTAAAGAAGCATAATTTTCCAACAAATGGATCTGTTGCAATTTTAAATGCTAATGCTGCAAATGGTTCAGAATCTGATGTTTTAGCTACTGTTTCTTCACCATCTAATGTTGTTCCTTTAATATTTGGGATATCTAATGGTGTTGGCATATAATCTACTATTGCATCTAATAATTCTTGAACACCTCTGTTTTTATATGAAGAACCACATGTAACTGGAACTATTTTATTTGCTATTGTTCCTGCTCTTAAACCTTTTTTAATATCTTCAGCTGTTAATTCTTCACCCTCTAAGTATTTCATCATTAATTCTTCATCTTGATCTGCTGCAGCTTCAATCATTTCACTTCTGAATTTTTCTGCGTCTGCTTTCATTTCTTCAGGAATATCTGTCTCTTCAATTTCTTTTCCTAAATCATCTTTATGGATGAATGCTCTCATTTTAATTAAATCAACTATTCCTTGGAAATTATCTTCAGCACCTATTGGTAATTGAATTGGAACTGCATTTGCTTTTAATCTGTTTCTTACTTGATCAACACAAAGCATAAAGTTTGCTCCAACAATATCCATTTTATTTACATATATCATTCTAGGTACTTGATATTTATCAGCTTGTCTCCAAACTGTTTCTGTTTGTGGTTGAACTCCACCTTTTGCAGCTAATACTGTAACTGAACCGTCAAGAACTCTTAGAGATCTTTGAACTTCTACTGTAAAATCAACGTGACCTGGAGTGTCTATGATATTTATTCTGTTATTTTTCCAGAAACATGTTGTTGCAGCAGATGTAATTGTTATACCTCTTTCTTGTTCTTGTTCCATCCAGTCCATTGTAGCAGCACCTTCGTGAACTTCTCCTATTTTATGTGTTTTTCCTGTATAAAATAATATTCTTTCTGTTGTTGTTGTTTTTCCGGCATCTATATGTGCCATTATTCCTATATTTCTTGTTCTTTCTAATGGGTATGCTCTTCCTGCCATTTATTTATTTCCCCCTTTCAATCAAATTTTACCATTTGTAATGCGCAAATGCTTTATTAGCTTCTGCCATTCTATGTGTATCTTCTTTTTTCTTAAATGCTCCACCGTTTCCAGCAACTGCATCCATTATTTCTCCAGCTAGCTTTTCAGCCATTGTTTTTTCATGTCTGTTTCTAGCATATGTTACTAACCATCTTAGTCCTAAAGTTTGTCTTCTTTCTGGTCTTATTTCTAATGGAACTTGGTATGTTGCTCCACCTACTCTTCTTGCTTTAACTTCAAGAACTGGCATTATATTTTCTAATGCTGCTTCAAAAACTTCTAAAGGATTTTTTCCTTCTTTTTCTTTAATAATGTCAAATGCATCATATACTATTTTTTGAGCAACTGATTTTTTACCATCTAGCATTATATTGTTTACTAACTTTGTAACAACTTTGCTATTATATATTGGATCTGGTAATACATCTCTTTTTGCTATATATCCTTTTCTTGGCACTATTCTTCCCTCCTTAATTTTATTAATACTCTATCTAAAAAGAGTATTTTCGGTACTCTGATAGGATTTTTCCTACCCGTATAGCGCTTTATAATCTATTCTAAATTTAAGTACCTTAAAATTAGTTAAGCTTACAAGCACTATTTCTAATTTTATTATTTTAAGCTAAACTAACCCGTTCTTATTTTTTAGGTTTTTTAGCTCCATATTTAGAACGCGCTTGCATTCTATCTTTAACACCTGCTGTATCTAATGTTCCTCTTATGATATGGTATCTAACACCTGGAAGGTCTTTTACCCTACCACCTCTTATTAAAACAACACTGTGTTCTTGTAAGTTATGTCCTATACCTGGGATATAAGATGTAACTTCATAACCATTTGAAAGTCTAACTCTGGCAACTTTTCTTAAAGCTGAGTTTGGCTTTTTAGGTGTAACTGTTTTTACAACTGTACATACTCCTCTTTTTTGTGGAGCTCTATTGTTTGTTAATTTTTTATTTTTTGAGTTCCATCCATGTTGAAGAGCTGGCGCTGTTGATTTTGTTACTCCTGTTTTTCTTCCTTTTCTTACTAATTGATTAATTGTTGGCACTTAAATTTCACCTCCCACTTTTTCTGTCTAATCGTTACGGAATTGCATAATACACGCAATTTACAATAACGTATTATATTTTATCATGGAAAGTACTATAAGTCAAGAAAAACTCGGAATTTCTTCCAAGTTTTTCGATAATCCAAATTATTCATTTAATATTTTATCTTCCTTCATCTTCAAGTCTTTTTATATAAGCCTCCATATCAACCTCTTGTGCTGTTTTTTCTAATTTTTCTTTTTGAGATAATCCTTTATTTATTTCTTCATTTTTAATGGCTTCTTCTTTCATTTTCGCATATCTTTCTTTAGCATATTCTTGTGTTCCCTTATTAGCAACTGCCATTAATTCATCATAATCCACTTTCAAGTTGTCTTTAAATTCATTTTTTTCTTCCTTTTCCTCTTCTTTGGATTCTTTTTCTTCTATTTTAACTTTTTTTGGTATTTTACCTTTTCCTTCTGTTAATTTTTTAATACCTTCTAATTCTCGTTTTTGTTTTGCATTTATCATTGCTTTTCCAAGTCTTGACTCTTTTATAAATTTAGGTAATATTTTTGACAATTTTGGAAATGCTTCTTCAAATGTCATTTCTTTAGCTGGTAACTCTGTCTCCTTTGCTTCCTCAAATTCCGTTTTACTTTTTTCTTCTTTTTCTTTTTCTTTTTCTAATTTGCTACTTGACCACAATGGTTCATATTCTTCCTCTTTTTCTTCAACAACCTTTTCTTCAGTTGTTTTTTCTTCACTTGATTTTGTTTTTGAAATTGGTTCTTTTGATGTAAATCTTCTGTCTTGCCATTGCTTTGTAAGTTTTTCTTTTATAAAATCAGATTCTAAATCATATCCTTCCATTAATCTTCCTGCTATAAAATTGCATTTACTTATTTTTGAACTAATTTCAAAAATTTGCTCATCTACTTGCTTTTTATCAGCCTTTTTGCTAAAAGATTCCTGTTCTTTTAGCATGTTTTGCTCATTTTGTGCAAAGTATTGATTATTAAGATCTACTTTTTGTCTTAATTCTGTAGATTCTGTATCAAGTTTTGCTTGTTCTTCTTTTAGTTTCTTTCTATCCTCATCATTTAATTTTTCATCTGCTAGTTTAGCTTTTATTCCTTTTTGTTTTTTAGCAATTTCTTCTTGTCTTTCTGAGTATTTTTTCATTTCTTCTTCTAATTTATTCTTCTGTTTTTCATATTTTTCTCTACTTTCATATGATGCTTTTAAATCCTTTAATTCCTTTAATTTATCTTGCAATTTTTTCTTATAGTTCATAAGATTTTTTACTTTAGGTAAATTGTCATGAATTTTATTTATTTTTTTAAATTCCTTCATTTCCTCTTGTGTATATTTTTTATCGTCTATTTTTTGTTTTAATTCCTCATATCTTTTTTCATCAAAATCATTATATACTTCTTCCCAATTTTTCATAAAAATACCTCCTTGTATTATGTACAAATACTCTCTTTTATAATTATAGCATTTTTCAGGCAAAAAATCAATCATTTTATATAGATATAAGCTTAATTTAACAAAAATGTAATATTTTGGCAATATTTGTAATATAAACTTTACATATTGTTAAATTCTTTTAAGCTTCTTTCTGATAGTTTTTGATATCTTTCCTTTTTGTCTTTTATTCTTTTTCCTTCTAACTCAGGCAATATTCCAAAATTAGCATTCATAGGTTGGAATTTTTCATTTGGAGTTGAAATGTATTTTGCTAATGCTCCAATAACTGTATTTTCAGAAAATACTATTTTAGTGTCGTTATTCCCTTTAAATTTGTTAATTGCATTAAATGCAGCTACCATCCCAGAGCTAATAGATTCTACATATCCTTCTACTCCTGTTATTTGACCTGCAAAATATATATTCTTATTAGATATTAAATTATAAGTTTCATCTAAAAGTTCACTTGAATTTATATAAGTATTTCTATGCATTACTCCATATTTTACAAATTCAGCATTTTGAAGTCCTGGTATCAGACTAAACACTCTTTTTTGCTCACCAAATTTTAAATTAGTTTGAAATCCTACTAAGTTATATAAACTTGCCTTACTATCATCTTGTCTTAGTTGTACTAAAGCATATGGTCTTTTACCTGTTCTTGGATCATCAAATCCTACTGGTTTTAATGGTCCAAATCTTAATGTGTCTATTCCTCTTTTTGCCATTATCTCAATTGGCATACAACCTTCAAATATTTCTCTTTTTTCGAATTCATGTAAAGTTACTACTTCCGCTTCTACAAGTTCTCTCCAAAATTTTTCATACTCTTCTTTGTTCATTGGTAGATTAATATAACTTTGCCCTTCATTATTTTGTTTTGATAATCGTTGTTTCCACTCTTCTATACTTTCTTCTTTTTTCTTTTCTTGAGAATATCTATCTCCATAAAATGCTATATCAAAATCTATGCTTTCTTTAGTTACAATTGGAGCTGCAGCATCATAAAAATATAATTTATCTTGTCCTGTTATTTTTAAAATTTCTTCTGACAAGTCTTTTGATGTTAAAGGTCCTGTTGCAATTATAACTATTCCTTCTTTAGCAATTTTTTCAATATTGGTTACTTCTTCATGTATTATTTTAATTAATTTATTTTCTTCTAATTTTTTTGTTACTGCCTTAGAAAACTCTTCTCTATCTACCGCCAAAGCTTGTCCTGCTGGAACACTAGTTTTATCTGCAATATTTATCAATAAAGAATCTAATCTTCTTAATTCTTCTTTAAGCAGTCCACATGCATTTGTTAATAAATTTGATTTAAATGAATTACTACATACTATTTCTGCTAAATTCTTACTAAAATGAGCCTCTGAAAATTTCACAGGCTTCATCTCATATAATTTTACTTTTATCCCTTTTTTTGCTATTTGATATGCGGCCTCAGTGCCAGCTAGACCTCCACCAATAACTGTAATATAATCTACCATTTTATCTTTCCATTTCTTCTATTTTTTCTAATGCATCATCATTAACTTCTATCCATCCATAAAGTTTACTTCCATCTACACTTTGTAATGATATACATTCTTGTATATTTTCATTATTATCAATATATGCTTTAAATTCATCGTATTTTAACCCCTTTTCTTCTGCATATTCTCTCCATGTTTGTCCTATTTTAGTTGCTTCTAAAATTCTTTTATTTCCGTCTTTATCTGTTTTTACTAAAGCTCGATTATATACTTTCGCTTCTATATCTTTTGGAAAATATCCTATATTTCCGCTTCCATCTGAAGATTCTGTATACTTACTTCCTGATTTTACCAAATAGTACTCACTTTCTTCTACTGTTGATTTTTTATCTTTTTCATTTGTACTAACATTTATTTTTGTAGTTTCTATTTTTGTTTGTTTTTGTTCTAATTGTTCTGTAGGTTTAACTTCTTCTTCTTGATTAATAGTTTCAGCTTCTTGTTTTATTGTTTCTGCAACTTCCACATATAATGTTTCTTTAAACTTTTCCTTTGTGTTTTCATTTTCTCCATTTGTATCTGTATATGAATTTGTTTCTTTTTCATAAACATGTCCTTTAGAATCATTAGCTTTTACACCAGCAAATATTGTCATTATCATTGCCATTGTAAATGTAGCAACTCGCTTACCTAGTTTTCTAAAATCAAAATACTTAGTTTTTTCTTTTTTATTCATAGTATTTTTATTTTCTTTTACGAGTCCAAGCATCTCTAGGTTACCTGGTATGTCTGTTACCAAATCAATTTCTTCACTATTCATATTTTTTACATTATTTTTGTTGATTTGTTCTTTTTCTATGCCAGCTAAATTATATAATTCTTTTATTTTATTATTTAATTGTATTACACTATTACTTACATTTTTGTTAACATCTTCTAATTGTTTAATTTGAAAAATTCCTTTTTGATTAAATTCGTCATTTAAATCTAATAATTCTTGATATTTATTTTCTAATCTTTTTAAGCTTCGTCTTATATCACCTTTTTTTCTTGTTCCAGATTCTATCCATTTTCTAACATCTTGTTCATGTTTAAAAGTATCAACATATAATCTTTTAAATCTTTTTTTCTTTTTTTCTATTACCTCTTTTTTCATTGTTGATCCATCTTTTAAAGCATAAACACGAGATATTTTTACTCTATTTTCATTGATTTTTTCATTCATCTTTTTAATCCTCTATATAAAAATTACAAATTTACTCCGCTTTTATATGTTAACATAATTTTATTCTTTTTTCAAGTTTTTTCTAAAATTTTCAAAACGCTTACTATAAAGTAAATGTTTTACATATATCACTCAAATAATTTTAATATATCTTCTTTAGTTAATTTATTAACAAATACAGTATTTGTATTTAACATATTTTCTGCTAATTTCGATTTCTTTTCTTGCAATTCATATATTTTTTCTTCTATAGAATTTTTAGTTATTAATTTATATACTTGAACATTATTCTTTTGTCCTATTCTATATGCCCTATCTGTTGCTTGATTCTCAGTAGACAAATTCCACCAAGGGTCATAATGAATTACCATATCTGCTCCTGTTAAATTTAATCCTGTCCCTCCTGCTTTTAAAGAAATTAAAAATAGTTTAATTTCAGGATTTTTATTAAACTCATCTACCATTTTTATTCTCTCATCAACTTTAGTGCTTCCTGTTAATTTAAAATATTTTATCTGTTCCTTATTTAACTCTTTTTCTATTATTTCAAACATTGAGGTATATCCTGAGAATAATAAAATCTTATGGCCACTTTTTGTTGCTTCTTTTATAATTTCCATGCATTGTTCTAATTTACTACTTCCTGCATCATAATTATTTATAAATAAACTTGGATGACAGCATATTTGTCTTAATCTTGTTAATGCTGCTAAAATTTGCATCTTAGAACTCTCATAACCATTTAGTTTTACTTTCTCTGCAATTTCTTGTTTTACTCTAGCTAAATAATTTATATACAAATTCTGTTGTTCTTCAAACATTTCATTATTTAGAACTGTTACAGTTTTATCAGGCAACTCTTGTAATACTTCTTTTTTATTTCTTCTTAGTACAAACGGTTCTATAAGCATTTTTAATTTTTTCATTGCATCTTCATCTTCACCTTTTACTATTGGTGTTTCATAAGTGTTTTTAAATTTTCTATATGTAAATAAATATCCAGGCATAATGAAATCAAATATTGACCATAATTCTGCCAAAGAATTTTCTATTGGTGTTCCTGTTAATGCATATCTTGTTTCTGCTTTTATTTTCTTTATTGATTTTGCATTCTGTGTATTACTATTTTTTAAATATTGAGCTTCATCTGCAATTACATATTTAAATTCGTAATCTTTTTGTTCATATAATTCAATATCTCTTTTTAATAAATCATATGAAGTAATTACTAAATCATAATTATCAATTTCTTCTATTTGCCTTTTTCTTTCAGTTAAAGTTCCTTTTATAACTAAAGTTTTTAAATCATTTGCAAACTTATTTGCTTCATTTTGCCAATTAAGTGATAAAGAGCTGGGACACACTACTAAACTTGCTTTTCTATTATTTGAATTTTTAATATAATCTAATATTACAGATAATATTTGTATTGTTTTTCCGAAGTCCCATATCATCTGCTAAAATCCCACCAAATTTATAATTATCTAAGGTTTTTAGCCATTTAAATCCAGTCTTTTGATAATATCTTAAAACTGTTTTTAAGTTTTCTGGAACTTGCATATCTTCTTCTAACTTATCTTTGTCTAAACTATTTACTACTTCTCTATATTCTCCATTTTTTATTATTTGTGTACTTTTTATATCCTTTAATAATTGATTTAAATATAAGCTTCTATAAATTGGAAGTTTAACTTCTCCTTTTTCTAATTGTTTATAATTTATATCCATACCAGTTATTAATTTTTCTAAAAAATCGACTTCTTTATTATTAGTTAAATTAATAAAACTTCCATCTTTTAATCTATAATATTTTTTCTTTAAAGAATATCTGGTTACTACATCTTCCAATTCTTTTATGTCTATTTCTAAATTTTCCAAATCTATTGATAATAAATTATTTTCAATTTTTATTCCTATACTTTCGACTTTAGGTTCTTTTATTTGTTTCTTTTTAAAATTATCAGTTACTAAAACTTCAAAATGGCTCATATAATAATTTATATCATCACTCAAAAAATCATATATTTTATCATTATCTGGTAAAATAAATCTTAAATTTTTAGTGTCTAGCATAAACCCAGTTCTTCTAAATACATTTAAAGCTTTAGTTTCTCCTATAAGATTTCTCGGAAAACTAATTTTTTGTTTCTTATCCAATAATGGATTAAATTCATTGTTTTCATATATAAATTTTACATCTGCAACTAAATAATCATTTTCATCAAAATCTAAAAATACTTTTACTAGTAATTTTTTAGGTTTATATATCTCTATGTCTTTTTCCGGTATATCATTTATTTGTATAGCATTATTAACTCTTGGCATAATAATCGAAAATAACTGTGGTAAATCATTTTTTTCTAATTTTAATTCTGTAATATAGTTTTGTCTAAATAGTTCTAATAATTTTAACTGTGCTTTTTCAAATTGTTTGTTGCATCTATATATTTTACTTTCATCTAATAAATATTTATTTTTTTTACCTTGTATAATACTTACCTTATATATTTCTATATTTGGTACTATTACATAGTTTTCTTCATCTACTTTATTTAGTTTAAATTGTACATTTGGTTGTTCTTCTGTAAATTCTATTTCTCCTATGTTATAATCTTTTTGAAATGCAACTTTCTTTCCTTTTAAAACTTCAAACAAATCATCCATAGCACTATTTCCTACAATTATATTTGTTTCGCTTAGTGCTTTTCCATAATATTTATAATTACTATTTGAATTGGAATTAGCAAATTTTATTATTTCTGAATATTTCATAATAAATTCTAATATGTCTTGACTTTCTTCTGTAAAAGCTTCTTTTACATGTGTAAATTTAAGTTTTTCTCCATATCGGTAAAGCTCTTTTTTCATCATCAAAGAATAGAATTGTGATAAATTTTTTATTTTATACATTTTAGTATCACCAATCTTAAATTCTACTTTCATATCTCCTGAAAATTTATCATAAAATATTTTAGGTTCGATTTTTACTCTTCCTGATCCTTTTATTTTCTCATCTATCTCTTCAATACCTTCTATTTCTTCATTATAAAATATATTAACTATGTTTTTAAAATTCTTATATTCTGGATTATTTTGCATTTCAGCCTCCTCACTTGGCATAATATTATATAATATTTATATAAAAAAATCAAGATATATAAACATAAAAATAAAGCTCCCAAAAATTAGAGAACTTCACATTTTATAAATACCTTCATTTTTTCACTTTTTGTTTTTGATAATACTTAGCAATTAATTCATCTAATTGTATACTTAATTGATAAGTAATTTTGTAATCATCTCCTTGCTCTATGCTTTTATTTAATTTATCTCTTAATTTACAAATTTCATCATTTAACATACTTTTCTCTCCTTTTTATAAGGTTATCTTTGGTATATTTCTAAATTATCACATTATTTTTGTCAAGTCAAGTATTTTCAATGGTTTTTGGCAACTTTCGTATGACATATTTTATTTTTTTTCGACATTTACAGACATAAAAAAACGGTATTATTTTTAATTTCTAAAAAACACCGTTTTTATCCTATTTTATTTAATTTCTAACTACCGACAATACCATTCTTTCTTCTTCAAAAACGTTTTCTAATACTTGCTCTAAATAATTTAAATTTATTCCTTCTATCTCTTCTAGATAATCGAATGAATTGATACCTTTAAAATAATCTGCTAGAAACATTCTAGAAATATCTTGAATATCATTATACTCTTTTACATATCCACCATATATAAGTTTCTTCACTCTTTCAAAATCTTCTTTATTTATCCCTTCTTCTTTCATTTTTCTTACTTGTTCTTTAAACTCCTTGTAAACCTTTTCTGGATTTGTAGATTGACCTGTTATTAATATATGGGCATATGTTTTTCCAAATTCATAATCTAGGCTTGGTTGTCCAGAAATTATTCCTTCATCATATAATTTTTTATATAACTTTGAACTTCTTCCGATAATAAGATTTAGTAATATTTCTATCGATATATGTTTTTTTACTATTTCTTCTTGATCTTTTGGAGAATCTTTGATGCCAATAGTATATAAAGGTCTACTTACTTCGAATGTTTGCTCAATTTTTTCTTTCACTATCGTTTCAGGTTCTTCTGTATAAATTCTTTTAATTTCTCCTTGATTTTCTTTTTCTATCAACCTTTTTTTTATTTCCTCTAATATATCTTGTTGTTTAAAATCTCCTGCTACAACTAATACCATATTAGATGGATTATAAAAAGTTTTATAACATTTATATAAAATATTTTTATCTATATGGCTAATCGTTTCTATTGTCCCAGTAATATCTATTTTTATTGGATTTTCATGATACATTGCTTTCATTGCATTTAGATACACTTGCCATTCTGGATAATCATCATACATCATTATTTCTTGACCAATAATACCTTTTTCTTTTTCTACATTTTCATCTGTAAAATATGGATTTTGAACATAGTCCATAAATTCATCTAAAGCTTCATAAAAATTATCTGTACACTCAAATAAATAAGCTGTATGATCATTTGTTGTATATGCATTTGCTTCAACACCCAATGCTGTTAATGTATCTAAACTATTTGTTCCATTTTTTTGTTCAAATAGTTTATGTTCTAAAAAATGTGCAACACCATTTGGTACTTCTGTTATATCATTTTCTCCAGGTACAATAAATTTATTATCATTAGATCCATAATTTGTACCCCAGATTATATACTTCTTTTGAATTCCACTTTTAGGAATTATCATAACAGTTAAACCATTTTCTAATTTTTCTATATATAATTTTTCTTTAACTTTTAAATTTTCAATAACTTGCATTTAAATTTTTCTCCTTTCTTTATTTTTCATTTGTTTTAATCTTTTAAAAAGTAAATTGTATTTATAGAAATTTTATCTGCTACCCCTATAATATCTTCTTTACTTACACTTTCTATTTTTGATATATATTCTTCTACAGATGTTTTATTTTTTGAAAGTTCTTGTCCGAAATAATAACTAACTTCTGTATCTTGTTCATCACTTATTGTTTTTACTGTTGCTATGATTCCAATTTTTGCATCTTCTATATCTTTATCTGTAAAATTACCATTTTTCATATCATCAATTTGTTTTCTAATTAATTCTAGTGCTTTTTCATAATTTGAAATTTCTATACCACAATTTATAAATATATTATTTTTATGTCTTAAATAGTTAGAACTAGCTACATATGCTAAATGTGCTTTTTCTCTCACATTTTGAAACATCTTAGAATTAGCTGATCCCCCTAAAATGCTATTATAAATTAATGCATCATATTTTAGCTTTTCCTTATCAATATTTACATCTAAACCTAATAACAATTTTCCTTGTGTTACATCCATTGATTCTGTTACTATTTCTTCTTCTTTTTTATTTTTCTTTACAAGACTAGTAACTACATAATTTGGATTTCTTGGTAAAATACCTTTCATTAGTTCATTTTTGTTTATAATATCTATTGTTTCATCATTTATGTTTCCAGATACAAATATATCTATTTTACAAGAGTTTATTAATTCTTTATAATAATCATATAAATTATTTTCATTAATATTTTCTAAATCTTCTATATATCCAAATTTGAATAAACCAAATGGTTCATCTTTATACATTTCTTCAATACATCTGTCCATTGCATATCTTGCTTTATTGTCTATTTTACCTTCGATTTTATGCTTCAAATTTTTCTTTTCTTGATCTATATATTCTTTTTTAAAACTTTCATTTTCTATATATGGATTAAAAACTATTTCTATTATATTCTCTATAGATTTTGCTAAATTATTTTCTCCTTGTTTTGGCAAAAAATTGTCATTAATTGATTCTATATAAAATTTTAATACTTGATTATCTCCTGTTTTGTCTAATCCACAATCAAAACTTGCTCCATACATCTCTTCCATTTTTTTGCTTATTTCTTCTTGTGAAGGCATATTTCTAGTTCCTCTTCTTAACATCATAGATATAAGCGCATTTCTTGTAACATTTTCTCTATTTAATTTAGTTGTTAAAAAAACTGCTACTAAATTTGTTTTAAATTTATCTGTTTTTATTGTATGAAGTTTGATTCCTTCTTTTAAATCCATTACCTTATATTTCATTACTTTTCCTCCTTATTAGATATTATTAACTTTTTGATTTATTTTATTAATATTTTGAAATTAAAAACTCGAATTTTAATAAAAAATTGGAAGTCAAAAGTGTCTTAATCACTCTATATACTTCCAATCCCCAATTTTCTAATTAAATTTTCTTTTTCTTGCTGCCTCTGATTTTTTCTTTCTCCTTACACTAGGTTTTTCATAATGCTCTCTTTTACGAACTTCTTGTAAAACTCCATTTCTTGCACATTGCCTCTTAAATCTTTTTAGAGCATCTTCTATATTACCATTATTAACTTTTATTTCTGACATTTATATTCCCCTCCTTCCGGTCCATACGAAACTGTATGTGGGATAACCCTTATAACGATACTTATTATACATTAAATACACTTAACTTGTCAATAGTTAAAGCCTAAATAATATTGCTTTATTCAAATTTGACTACATGTATATATCGTTAAATATAGAATTAATTTTCAGCTTTTTACTTAAGAAATGGTAGCATATCTTTTATAAATGAATTTGTAAATGGTATAAACCATAGCACTATTAATATAACTATCATAATTATTGCAGTAAGTCCTGCTGCAATATAATCTTCTCTTTGTAAGTCTTTTATATTTTTAAATTTAGGTCTATTTTTATACAATTCTTTAGTTATTCCAATCAATCCTCTATATGTTCCTATCTCACTTTTTTGAGTCTTTGCCTGTTCTTTTTTCTCTTGCATTTTCTTTTTTGTTGTTGATTCTTTTGTTGAATTATTTTTATCTGTATTTATATATATATTATCATATTCTTGTTCTTTTTCAAGTTCAGAATCATATTGCTCCCTTAAAAAATCATCAGACAATATCTTATATGCCTCATTTATATCTCTCATTTTTTGTTCTGCATATATCTTCTTTTCACCTTCATACAAATCCGGATGATATTTTCTAGCTAACACTTTATATGCTTTTTCTATTATTTCTACAGAAGCTTTTGGATTTACTTCTAAAATTTCATAATATTTTTTCATTTGCTATACCTCATTTACTTTTTTTATAGTTTATTTAAAGATATTTTATACTAAAAAAAAGAAAATAGCAATATTAAATTACTATTTTTCTTTTATTTTATTCATTTACTCTTCATTAAATATTGCTTCAAATTCATCTGATGATATTTTTTCTTTTTCTAACAATACTCCTGCAACAGCATGTAGTTTATCAATATGATCAGTTAAAATTTGTCTTGCATTCTTATATCCAATATCTATTATTCTCTTTATTTCTGCATCTATCATAGCTGCAGTTTCTTCTGAATATGTTTTTGAATGAGCTAAATCTCTTCCCAAGAACACTTCACCTTGGTCTTGACCTAACGTTATTGTTCCTAATTTTTCACTCATACCATATTTAGTAACCATACTTCTTGCAATTGCTGTTGCTCTTTCTATATCATTACTTGCTCCTGTTGAAATATCTCCTATTATTAATTCTTCTGCCATTCTTCCTCCAAGTAATGATATTATATTTTCTTCCATTTCTGTTTTTGATACAAAGTTTTTATCTTCTGTTGGTCTATACATTGTATAGCCACCAGCCATTCCTCTTGGTACTATTGAAATTTCATGTACTGGATCTTGTGTTGGTAAATAATGACTTACTACTGCATGACCAGCTTCATGATATGAAACTAATCTGTTTTCTTTTTCACTTCTTACTTTAGTTTTCTTTTCAGGTCCCATAGTAACTTTTACCATAGCATCTTCGATTTCTTTCATACCAATTTCGTTTAGATTTCTTCTTGCAGCTAAAAGTGCTGCCTCATTTAATATATTTTCCAAGTCTGCGCCTGCAAATCCTGAAGTGTTTTTAGCAATAACTTTTAAATCTATATCATCTGATAGTTTTTTCTTTCTAGCATGTACTTCTAATATTTGTTCTCTTGCTTTTACATCTGGAAGTCCTACAACAATTTGCCTATCAAATCTACCCGCTCTTAAAAGCGCTTTATCCAATACATCTGGTCTATTTGTTGCAGCTAAAACAATTACTCCTTCATTTGGAGCAAACCCATCCATTTCAACTAATAATTGATTTAGTGTTTGTTCTCTCTCATCATGTCCTCCACCAAGTCCTGCTCCTCTTTGACGTCCTACTGCATCTATTTCATCAATAAATACTATACATGGTGAATTTTTCTTAGCTTGTTCAAATAAATCTCTTACTCTTGAAGCTCCTACACCAACAAACATTTCTACGAAATCTGAACCACTTATAATAAAGAATGGCACTCCAGCTTCTCCTGCTACTGCTTTTGCTAAAAGTGTTTTACCTGTTCCTGGTTGCCCAACAAGTAATACTCCTTTAGGAATTCTTGCTCCCATATCTGTAAATTTCTTTGGATTCTTCAAGAACTGCACTATTTCTTCTAATTCTTCTTTTTCTTCATCTACACCTGCAACATCTTCAAAAGATATTTTATTCTTATCTGCTGGTGTCATCATTCTGGCTTTACTCTTTCCAAATGTCATAGTCTTATTTCCTGGATTTCCATTACCTGCTCCGCCCATCATAAAGAACCAGAAAATGAAGAATATTATTAACAATCCAAATGGTGTAAGTAGGCTAAGTATTGTTACAAATATTGATTGAGATTTTTCTTCTAAAGTAAAAGCTCCTTCTTTTAAGAAATCTTCAGTAAAATCCATAAACTTTTGTATATCTGGAATATTAACTTCTTTTTTTACTTTTGTATCTTTTAATTGGACAGTTGCTGTATTTCCATCTGCCTCTACTTGAATTGATTCTACATTACCATTATTAATATTTGTTACCAATTCTGAATATTTCAATTTTGAATCACTATTTTCAATAATAGATGATAAAACTACAATAAATATAACACCTATTATTAGCCACATAGCTAATGTTTTTATTCCGTTTTTCAAAATAATTCCTCCTTATGTTTGTTTTTCTTTTGAATTTTATATTGATTTTATAACATATAAAATTTAGTTTGTAAACATTTTTTATATGTCTTTTTTATTACAAAATAGTAGTGTTTATGCAATTATTACGGCTACTTATATTTGCTTTTGAAAATGAATTTTATTTGTTTTTATTAAAACTTTAATTTTTTTATTTGGCATTAAATATTTATTACCAATATTATTACTACATAACTTTATAATATCTTCTATATGTATCTTTCCAATTCCACTTGAAGTTCCAAATAGTCTCGTTATAGTATATAACACAACTCTTGATTTTATTACTTTTTCTTCCGCATTAAATAATTTTAAATCTAAAATTATTTCTTCTATACTTTCTTTAATTAATATTTTTTTATAATTATCTACAACTTGTTTTTCTATATATTGTTCTTCTTCTTTTACTAAATTAGATAATCTTTCTAAAGTATTTATAATATTAGGATTAAATTCCTTTTTCACATACGGAATTATTATATTTCGTATTTTATTCCTAGTATATTCATTTTCAAAATTAGTTTTATCTATTCTAGGATTTAAATTTTTCTCTTCACAATATTTTTCTATTTCTTCTCTTTCGCATTCAATTAACGGCCTAATATATATACCTCTTTTTGCTTCTATCCCCTTTAAGCCTGAAATTCCGCTTCCACGCATAATATTCATTATAACTGTTTCTGCATTATCGTTTTTATTATGTGCAATTGCAATTTTACTCGCTCCCGTATTTTCTAGTACCTCATTAAAAAATTCATATCTTACATTTCTTCCTGCTTCTTCTGTTCCTATTTTATTAGTATTTGCAAGTTTTTTTACATCTATACTTTTAGAATAAAATTTGATATTTTTTTCCATGCAAAATTTTCTTACAAATTCTTCATCTTCTTTTGCTTCTTTCCTAATCATATGATTTATATGAGCAACCACAATTTCAAAGTTTAAGTTAATTTTATTTTCTTTTCTTATTTCATTCAATATATTTAGCATAGATATAGAATCAGGTCCTCCGGAAACCCCTAATACTAGTTTATCGTTATTTTCTATTAATCCATATTTAATTATTGTATCTAATACTTTTTCTTCCATTTACCATTTCTGCCTTTCACATATAATAAAACAAATAATATTTTTTAACAATACTTATTTTACTATATTTGGGGCAGTTTTTCAAGATATCACGCTAATTAATTATTTTCTATTTTTGCTAATATTCTTGCTAATTTTAGTATATCTGACATTTTTATTTGTCCATCTTTTACTATATCTCCTGCTCTTAAATATACTCCTTTTAAATTCTTATCTACCCCTGCTTTATATCTTGCTAATTTTAATAAATCTGGCATTTTTATCTTTCCGTCTCCAGTTATATCTCCTCTAACTATTGCTATATATGTTTCTTCCTGTTCATTTAATTTTGCTTTTATTTCCATTCCTGTTCCTATTACCGTATTTTCATCTGTAATTTTATTATTATCTTTATATATCTCTATTACTCCATTAGTATTTATGTTGTTTTTTAATTCTTCAATTGTTGTTTCCTCTGTTATATTTTCTATATAATTTATTCCATTTTCTTTTACTATTATATAATTTTCTACTTCTGGATTTAGTCTTTCTTTCACTGTTATTTCTTGTTCAATCGTTTTTTCAACGCCGTTTTCTGTGTATTTTATTGTTACACTTTCTTGTCCTAATTCTAAATTATTTCCATTTGCAATTTCATAATTTGTTACTTCTTTTGTTTCTCCATTATTGTAACTTACTCTTACTTTCATTCCAGCAGGATCAAAGTTTTGACCCTCTATATAACTTATTTTTTCTGGTACTTTTATTATTTCTATACCAGTTAGTAATTTGTTAGTTACTTCTACTTCTTGTTCTACTGTCTTTTCAACGCCGTTTTCTGTGTATTTTATTGTTACACTTCCTTGCCCTAATTTTAAATTATTTCCATTTGCAATTTCATAATTTGTTA
>CAMKEH010000006.1 GCA_946411515.1 uncultured Clostridium sp. | reverse complement strand
TATTTGCCCTTATAGGGCATGTGAAAACCACCCGTTTCACGGGTGGTTATTATTTATAAAAAGGAGATGATAATATGCCAAATTTAGTATTAATAATAGGTCCGCAAGCGGTAGGGAAAATGACAGTGGGACAAGAACTTTCTAAAATGATTAATTATAAATTGTTTCATAATCACATGACAATAGAATTAGTAAAAGATATATTTGATTATGATCAAGAAATATTTAGAAAAATGAATACAATTATTAGAGAAGAAATTTTCAAAGAATTTGCAAAAAGTAATGAAAAAGGTATGATATTCACTTGTTGTTTTGATTTTGGAAGTCATTTTGAAGAAGAAAAAGAAAGAGCGGATACGTGGATAGATTTATTTGATGAAGCTTATGTTGTTGAATTAGAAGCATCTTTAGAAGAAAGATTAAAAAGAAATGAAACTGAAAACAGATTAAAACATAAAGAATCAAAAAGAAATTTGGAATGGAGTAATAATGATTTAATTAGATCAATGACAAAACATAGATTAAATTCAAATCCAGGTGAAGGAGAAAAAATATTTAAAAATTATATAAAAATAAATAATGAAAACTTATCTCCTGAAGAAGTAGCAAAAATGATAAAAGAAAAATTTAAATTATAAAAATAGGAGTTGATAAAAATGAAATATTATAAAAAATTAGTAGGAGAAAGAATATATTTATCTCCAATGAATGTAGAAGATGCTGCAAAATATGTAGAATGGTTTTGTGATTTTAGAATGACAGATGGAATTGGACAAAGTAGTAAACTAGTGTCAGTGGATGCTGAAAGAGAATGGATAGAAAAAACTTTAAAAGAGAATGAATATGTTTTTGCAATTGTAGATTTAGAAAATGATAAATTAATTGGAAACTGTGGAATTCATGATATAAATCATAAAGATAGATGTGCAACTGTAGGAATTTTTATAGGAGAAGAACAAAATAGAAGTAAGGGATATGGTAAAGAAACATTAAGACTATTACTAGATTATGGATTTAATTATTTAAATTTAAATAATATCATGCTTGGAGTAATGTCATTTAACGAAAGAGCAATTGCTTGTTATAAAAAAGTAGGATTTAAAGAAATAGGAAGAAGAAGGCAAAGTTATTATTTAAATGGTAAATACTATGATAGTGTTTATATGGATATTTTAAAAGAAGAATTTAAAGAAGAATACATAAAAAATAAAAATATTTAAGGAGACAATTTAATGATAAAAGTATTATTTGTATGTTTAGGAAATATATGTAGATCACCTATGGCAGAATTTTTGCTAAAGGACATGGTTAAAAAGAAAAACATAGAAAATGAATTTATAATAGAATCAGCAGGCACAAGTAACGAAGAAGAAGGAAATCCTGTTCATTTTGGAACAAGAAGAAAATTATCAGAAATAGGAATTTCAACAGATGGAAAATATGCAAGAAAATTACAAAAAGAGGATTATGAAAAATATGATTATATACTAGCGATGGAAGAAAAAAACGTAAAAAACATAATTAGAATAATAGGAGAAGATAAAGACAATAAAGTACATAGACTATTAGACTATTCCGAAAATCCAAGAGATATTGCCGATCCATGGTATACAGGAAATTTTGATGAAACATATAACGATATAATGGAAGGCTTAGAATCATTTTTGGAATATTTGAAAATATAAGAATATCAAAATTTGGTGTTATGTTTACAAAAAGCTCTAAACGTGGTATAATATATGTGCTACAACAAGTAGACTAAAAAGAAAGGAGGAACATTTCGTGGGAAAACTTCTTGATGATTTACGGCAGGCCATAGAATCAAGACAACAATTCGAAGAGTTTAAAAAACTCAAAGAAAAGTGTCTGAAAGTTTTTGAAGAAACGATTGATGTTAGCATGGAGATGATCGGTGAGATTGCTAGCAATGAGTGGCAAAAAATGTACAAAAAAGTACACATTCCCACTGTTGAACAGCAGAACATAAAAGATTTATTCATGTATAAATTACAACGTGGTCACATCAATCGAAGAGAGTTCAAAGAACAATTACAATTAAGCATCGATATGATCGAAGAAAAATATGAAGAACTTAAAAAGAAAGCAGAAGAAGCAGAAAAGCGACTTTCTGATGACTATGATGAGTTTTTCAACAAAGATCCTAAAGATCTTGATGATGCTTCTAAGTATATCTTCTTTATGTTCTCTCAGCCTGAAGTAAAAAAAATCATAGAAACTTTCTTGAAAAGTTAATATGTTTCTCCCGGGTGATTCCCGAAACAAAAAACGATGTGTGGATTCACATGTCGTTTTTTGTATTTAATGAAAAAATTCGAGTTATAAATAAGAAAATTCAGTAAAACACTTGACAAATGGATAAAAATAGTGTAAAGTATATTAGCATTACAAAAAATGAAAGAGGTGATCACTATGGAAAAGAAGGTTGAAGTTAGTATGTTATGCCAGTTATATGGAAGCTTATTAACTGCGAAACAATTTGAATTCATAGATGATTACTATAATAACGACTTGTCATTATCAGAAATTGCAGAGAATAATGAAATTACAAGACAAGCTGTTAGAGACATAATAAAGAAAGGGGAGAAAAAACTTTTCGAATACGAAGAAAAGCTTGGATTTATGAAAAGGACGTTAAATCAAGAAAAAAGAATAGAAAAAGCTTTATATGAATTAACAAAAATACAAAAAAACTATTCAGACAAACAAATAGCAAGTGTTTTAGAAAGTATAAAAAAAGAACTAAATTGCTTAGTATAGTAAAATAAATATTGATAGGAGTTGAATAAAATGGCTTTTGAGGGATTATCTTCTAGATTACAAGAAATAACAAGAAAAATTAGAGGAAAAGCAAGAATAACAGATTCTGACTTAAAGGAAATGCTTAGAGAAGTTAAACTTGCACTCTTAGAGGCGGACGTTAACTATAAAATTGTAAAAGAATTTATAGAAACAGTAAGAGAAAAAGCATTAGGTCAAGATGTCTTAAAATCTTTAACTCCTGGTCAACAAGTAGTAAAAGTTGTAAAAGATGAATTAGTAGAATTACTTCGGACGGGACAGAAGCAAAAATTAATTTTACTCCTAATCCTCCAACAGTAATTATGCTAGTAGGTCTACAAGGTTCTGGTAAAACAACAACATCAGGAAAACTTGCAAATTTACTAAGAAAACAAGGAAAAAATCCATTACTTGTTGCATGTGATGTTTATAGACCAGCAGCTATTAAGCAATTACAAGTAGTTGGTAAACAATTAAACATTCCCGTTTTTGCAAATGAAACATCAAAAGACGTAGTTCATATTGCAAAACAAGCAATGTCAACAGCAATTTCTAAATTAAATGATGTAGTAATATTAGATACAGCAGGAAGACTTCATATTGATGAAGAATTAATGGATGAATTAAAAAATGTAAAACAAGGTGTAAAACCTCATGAAATATTACTTGTAGTAGACGCTATGACAGGTCAAGATGCTGTAAATGTTGCAGAAAAGTTTAACGAAGCTTTAGGAATAGATGGAGTAGTTCTAACAAAATTAGATGGTGATACTCGTGGTGGTAGTGCTCTATCTGTAAAAAAAGTTACAGGAAAACCAATTAAATTTGCAGCTACTGGTGAAAAACTAAGTGACTTAGAAGTATTCCATCCAGATAGAATGGCAAGTAGAATTTTAGGAATGGGGGATATCTTATCTGTAATTGAAAAAGCAGAAGAATCTTTTGATTTAGAACAAGCTCAAGAGATGGAAAAACAATTAAAGAAAAAAGAATTTGACCTAGATGACTACTTAAAACAAATAAGACAAATGAAAAAAATGGGTTCATTTTCATCAATACTAAAAATGATACCAGGAATGAATGCTTTAAAAGATGTAGAAATAGATGATAAAGAATTTGTTAAAATCGAAGCAATTATTTGTTCAATGACTAAAAAAGAAAAAAGAGATACAAGGCTTCTAAATGCAAGTCGTAGACAACGTATAGCAAAAGGAAGTGGAACAACAGTACAAGATATTAACAGATTTATAAAATCATTTGAAATGACACAAAAAATGATGAAGAAAATGAAAAATGATAAAGGAAGCATGAAAAAGTTGATGAGAGGAATAGATGAAAATTCTTTAAAGAACTTTAAATTCTAACTTAATATTAATTTATTTTCAGTTATTAATTTTTTAATTTTATAAATATAAAGAAGTTTTTGGGAGGTGAAATAAATGGTAAAAATAAGATTACAAAGACAAGGAAAGAAAAAAGCTCCATTTTATCATATAGTTGTAGCTGATTCTAGATCTCCAAGAGATGGAAAAATAATTGAACAATTAGGAACATATGATCCAATGACAGATCCAGCAACAATAAACTTAGACAAAGAAAAAGTTGAAAAATGGATCAAAAATGGTGCAAGACCAACAGATACAGTAAAAGACTTAATAGAAAAAGCAAAATAATTTAAATTACTGAAAGGAAAATTAAAATGAAAGAAATTTTAAAATGTATTATTTCAAATTTAGTTGATGATAAAGATTCTGTTGAAATAAATCAAATAGATGAAGAAAATTCAATTACATTTGAAGTAAAAGTTGCAGAAAGTGACATGGGAAAAGTAATAGGTAAACAAGGTAGACTTGCTAAATCTATTAGAACTGTCATGAAAGCAGTAGCTGGCAAAGAACATAAAAAAGTGTCAGTTGAATTTATAGGATAATTGGAGTATTTTATATGACAAAATATCTTGAAATTGGTCAAATTGTAAATACATTTGGAATAAAGGGAATGGTAAAAGTAAAACCTTTTACAGATGATATTAGAAGATTTGATAGATTAGAAAAAGTATATATCAAAAAACAAAATGAAAAGAAAGAATATCAAATAGAAGAAGTAAAATACCATAAAGAGATGGTACTAATAAAATTCAAAGGTATAGATAATATAGATGCAGCAAATCTACTTAAGAATAGTTATCTAATTGTTGATAGAGAAAAAGAAGAACCTCTTGAAGAAGGAAGATATTATATAGTAGATATGCTAGGAATAGATGTATATACTGAAGAAGGAAATTTACTTGGAAAATTAGATGATATTTATAACACTGGAAGTAATGATATATATGTTGTAAAAGATGAACTAGGAAAACAAGTTTTATTACCAGCATTAAAAGAAGTAATAAAAAAAGTTGATATAGAAAATAAAAAAATGGTAGTTCATTTAATACCTGGACTAATTTAAAATATGGAGGAATAAAATGAAATTTGATGTTTTAACACTTTTTCCTGAAATGTTTGAAGTTTTAAATGAAAGCATTATCGGAAGAGCTGTAGAAAAAGAACTAATAGATATTAATTTAGTAAATATTAGAGATTTTTCAAATAACAAACATAAAAAAGTAGATGATACTCCATATGGTGGTGGTAATCGGAATGGTATTGATGCCAGATGTTGTATATAGAGCTTTTAAATCACTAAAAGCTGATAATGCAAAAGTTATATATATGTCACCACAAGGAAATAAATTAGACCAGAAAAAAGTAGAAGAGTTATCTAAAGAAGAACATTTAATCATACTTTGTGGTCATTATGAAGGCATTGACCAAAGAGTGATTGATAAAATTGTGGATGAAGAAATATCTATTGGAGATTATGTATTAACTGGAGGAGAAGTTCCTGCAATGGTGTTAATAGATAGTGTAAGTAGATATGTAAAAGGAGTTATAGCTGAAGGATCTATTAAAGAAGAAAGTTTTTCAGATGGACTTTTAGAATATCCACAATATACAAGACCTGAAGTATTTGAAGGAGAAAGAGTTCCAGAAGTATTGCTTTCAGGAAATCATCAAAATATAGATAAATGGAGAAAAGAAAAATCTTTAGAAATAACTAAAAAGAAAAGACCTGATTTAATAGAAGGTAAAATTAAATAAATGAAGTGCAAATAAGTGCACCGCTCGTAAATAAAAGTAAGGAGGAAATTCTAAAATGGATATTATAAAATCTATTGAACACGAACAATTAAAAAATAAAATACCAGAATTAAAAGTTGGTAATACAGTAAAAGTACACGTAAGAATAAAAGAAGGAAACAAAGAAAGAATCCAAGTATTTGAAGGAATTATTATAAAAGTACAAGGTGGAGGAGTAAATAAAACATTTACAGTAAGAAAAATATCTTATGGAGTAGGTGTTGAAAAAACATTTTTAGTACATTCACCATTAGTTGAAAAAGTAGAATTAGTAAGAGTTGGTAAAGCTAGAAGAGCTAGATTATTCTACTTAAGAGACAGAGTTGGTAAAGCTGCTAAAACTAAAGAACAAGTAGGAGCAAGAATTGAAGATAGAGAAATTACTATTAAAGAAGATTTAGCTGAAGAACCAGTTGTAGAAGCTGAAGAGGTTAAAACTGAAGTTGCACCAGAAGAAGCTCCAGCTGTAGAAACTACAGAAGTAACTGTAGAAGAAACAGTAGATACTGTAAAAGAAGAAGTAGTAGAAGACGTTAAAGAAGAACCAGTAAAAGAAGAGGTTAAAGAAGAAAAAGCTGAAACAAAAACAGAAAAAGAAGAAGATAAAAAAGCTGAATAATTATATAAAATAAAACTCTAGAGAATTATTTTTCTAGAGTTTTTAAATACTTTCTTTTAAAAACAAACTATTACTATCATAGCTATTGCCTTGATTATTACATTGGTAATAATTATAAGCAAATAAAATTATAAACCATTCTGCTTTTGACGAGAGAATGGTTTATTAAAATCCATATTTCGGCAACACAAACTGTTGCTTCTCATTTTCTATATTTATTATACACAGTTTTTATATAAAAGTCAATTATTTTCAAGATTAATTATAATTTTATTAGAATTCTGTCTTACTAAACATATCTTCCATGTTGTAAAGTTTACAAGGTTTATTTACAATAAATTTAGCAGCTTTTATAGCTCCTTCGGCAAACACATTTCTAGAATATGAAGTATGTTTAATTTCAAAAGTATCAAATTCACCAAAGAATTGAACAACATGTTCTCCAACAATATTTCCACCACGAATAGAGTTCATACCAATTTCGTTTTTATCTCTTTTTTCTTTTTTTTCATGCCTATTATATTCACAATGCAAAGTATTTCCAAGAGAATTATTTATTGTGTCTGCAAGCATTTTAGCTGTTCCACTTGGACTATCTATTTTTCTATTATGATGTGTTTCTGTTATTTCTATATCTGTATCTTTTAAAAGAGGAGCAAGAATAGAAACTAATTTTTTCATAATCATAATATCATAAGACATATTAGCAGATTTAAAGATAGGAATTTTTTTACTGTAATCTTCTATAATTTTTTCTTCATCTGATGTAAATCCAGTTGTAGCAATTACAATAGGTATATTGTTTGAAACAGCATATTCCAAAATATTAAAAGTAGCTACAGGAATAGAAAAGTCTATTATAACATCAGGTTTTTCTTTTATATTTTGAATATTATCATATACTGGAAAAGAAAATTCTCCAGTAATATTTTTATCAAAACCACATTTTAATACTAAATCTTCATTTTGGTTTACTAAGTCACAAACAATTTGTCCCATTCGACCATTACATCCATTTACCATTACTTCTATCATAATTATTATATCCTTTCTAACGTTTGTTTTAATATTTATTTATTTTATTATTTAATAAATTTTTTAATTTCATTTCTTAATATATTTTCTTTATCTTCACTTAATTTTGTTAAAGGAAGTCTTGGAATTCCATAATTATATCCTAATATATTTAAAGCTTCTTTTACTGGAATAGGGTTAACTTCACTAAATAATGCTTTTACTAATGGTATTGCATCTAATTGCATTTTAGTAGCTTCCTTAATATCTCCATCAAAGAAATTTTGAACCATATTATGTGTATATTCTGGTAATACATGTGAAAGTACTGAGATAACACCAATTCCTCCAAGAGAAAGTACAGGAACAATTTGGTCATCATTTCCAGAATAGATATTTAAATTATCACCACATAAATGAGCAATTTCTGCAACTTGTGATAAGTTACCACTTGCTTCTTTAATAGCAACTATATTTTCTATTTTAGATAATTCTAAACATGTTTTAGGTTCAATATTAACACCAGTTCTACTAGCTACACTATAAAGAATAATAGGTAAAGAAACGTTTTTAGCAATTTCAGTATAATGCTCAATTAATCCTTTTTGTGTACATTTGTTGTAATAAGGTGTAACAATTAAAAGGCCATTAACACCTAAATTTTCTACTTTTTTAGAGTATTCAATAACTTGTTTTGTATTATTTCCTCCAGTACCTGCAATAATAGGTATTCTTCCATTAGAAATTTTTACAGCACATTTTATTGTTTCTAATTTTTCTTCAGTAGTCATAGTAGAAGCTTCACCAGTTGTTCCACAAACTATAATAGCGTCTACTTTATTTTGAATTTGATTTTCTACTAATCTTTCAAATTCTTTAAAATTCACACCATTTTCATCAAAAGGTGTACTGATTGCAGTTCCGCAACCTTTAAATAAAATTTTTTTCATAATGATCACACTTTCGTAATACAGTTTTTCTATATAAATGTAGTTACATTCATACTATATAAGAGATTATATTATAAAAAATAAAAAAAAGAAATAAAAAGTTAAAAAATTTTTAAAAAGGTATTGACAAATAAAAAAATAAAATATAAAATAAGAACAAGAAAAGCGAACAACAATTCGAAGAACGAAAATTTGATAAGGAGTGATATAAAATGAATCTTATAAAAAGAAGAATAAATACGAAAGCATTAGTAAATAACAGTATTGAAAGACATCCAGTTCCAGTATTAGGGATAGATTATAGAGTGAAAATAGTTTATAAAAATATAAAAATAACTGAATTAGATGTTGAAAATAAGACTATAAAAATATCACTACCAAACAGATATAAAAAAATGGAAAGTAAAGAAATTTTAGATTTAGCAATTGATAAAATGTATGAACAAATTGCAAATGTGGAAATCGAAAGAGCTATGGAAAAAACAAGAATAATGTTAGGATTTGCTCCAGAAGAATATGAAATATCTAAAATTAATACATTAGGTATATGTAAAGATAAAAAAATAACAATAAATCCAGAAGTAGTAAAGTATGGAAGAAAAGTTATAGATTATGTTGTTTTACATCAATATTGTCATTTAAAATATAAAACACATTCAAAAGGATTTTACAATATGCTTGAAAAGTATTGCCCAGATTACAAAAAAAGCGAAGCTATTTTATTAAATATATAACTAATTTAAATAAGTAATTAGGTTTTATGATACATAAAATCTAATTCTTTTTATTTTTTACTCTAGACTTTTTTTATGTATTGTGATAATATAACTTAAGAAAATTATATTGGGGTATCGCCAAGCGGTAAGGCATCGGACTCTGACTCCGACATTCCTAGGTTCGAATCCTAGTACCCCAGCCAGTGACGAATCTGTTCGAACTTTTATGAACAGATTTTTTTGTATAAATATGGAAAAATAAGTAAAAAATATTGACAAAAACAAACAATTGTTTTATAATAGATTTGAAAAATAAAGAAATAAAAAACTAAGAAACGGAGATGATATCAATGAAAAATATAGACAAAAATAATAAATCATTTGAAGAAATAAAACATATTGATGAGAATGGAATTGAATTTTGGTATGCCAGAGAACTTATGCCGATATTACAATATTCTAATTGGCAGAACTTTGAGAAGACAATTAATAAAGCAAAAATATCTTGTGAAAATAGTGATATAAATGTATTTGAACATTTTACTGACGTCAGTAAGTTGTCGAAACGTGCTAATAATGCTGAAATAGAAATAAAAGATTATAAACTAACACGTTATGCTTGCTATTTAATAGCACAGAATGGAGATAGCAGAAAAAAGGTAATTGCACTTGCTCAAACATATTTTGCAGTTCAAACCAGAAAACAAGAAATAAGTGAAAAAGAATATAGTATGTTATCAGAAGATGAAAAGAGATTTTACCAAAGAAATTTAACAAGAAAAGGTAATTATTCACTAAATCAAGCTGCAAAAAATGCAGGTGTAAAAAATTTTGATAAATTTCATAATAGCGGATATAAAGGATTATACAATGGAGAAACTGCTGATGATATAGCTAAAAGAAAAGGTTTAAGATATAGAGAAGACATATTAGATAATATGGGAAGTACAGAATTAATTGCTAATTTATTCAGAATATCACAAACAGAAGAAAAACTAATAAGGGATAAAATACAATCTGAAAAAGAAGCCAATAAAACACATTATAATGTTGGATCAAAGGTAAGAAAAACAATAAAAGAACTTGGTGGAACTATGCCAGAAAATTTACCAACGCCTAAGAAGAGTTTAAAACAATTAGAAAAAGAGAAGAATACTAAATTAAAAGTAAAAAATAATGAATAATAAAACAAATAAGGAGTTCCAATAAGGGAATTCCTTATTTGTTTATCTAAAAGATTTTTATAAAGAAATATTACATAAAGAAAATGTGTTTAATGATAATGAAATAGAATTAATAAATAATCCACTAAAGAGGATTTTAACAGAAGATGAACTAGCAAAAAATAAAGAAAACAAATTAAAAGATAAGAATAATAAAAATAAAAAATAAAGGTGAATTAATAATTATGGAAAAAGTAAATAAAGTAATAGAAATAATAAATAAAATGGATATTAAAAATAAATTAAGAGTTGGAGTTTGTATGTCAGAAAGTGCATATACAAAATTAAAATATAACAAGGCACATATACATAGCAGGTTTGATAAAGAATTAAAAAAGATAGATAAAGATTATTTAACAAGTTATATAAATATGAGAAAATATCCACAAGTAATATTTGTTATGGCAAAAATAATGGAAATGAATAATACTGAACAAAATATGGTAGCAATGTATTTATATAATTGTACAGGTAATTGATTTAATATTACAAATATTACGGTTTTGTTAAATCTTTATTACAAAACTTAATATTATTGAAAAAAACAAAATAGTATGGTAAATTTATAATAGGAAATTGTATTTTTATTATTAGTAAGGAGAAATTTGAAATGGTAAGCACAGAATATAGTGAAGCAGCAACAGAAGTTTTAGCAATATTAAAACATACGGAAAAAATTAAAGTTAAAAAAATTCCTAAAGCCATGATAAATTTTTTAATAAATAACAGATCGACAACATATAAACCAGAATTTGATTATACTAAATCAATAAAAGATTTAAATTTAAAACCAAAAACACAGGCTTTACTTGGTGCAATATATCTAAAATATTTGGCTGATGAAGAAGGAAAAGAAAGATTTAATAAAAAAATAAAGGCTAATGAAGAAAAATATCAAAAAGAACAAAGAGAAAAATATAATACTGATAATTTATTTAAGAAAAAAGAACCTATAATCAAACAAGAAAATGAGCAAGAAGAAACACAACTACCAACAGTTCAAAATAAAAGTTTTATACAAAAGATTATAGAAAAAATAAAAGGAGTATTTAGAAGATAAATGAAAATGTTGTCAAGAGAAGAAATAAATGATATTTTGGAAAAAATACATAAAGGTCAATATGACTTAAGATATGCATCAGAAGAAATAAGAAGTAATCCAGAAATAGTTTTAGAAGCAGTAAAAAAAGATGGAGATGCATTACAATATGCCTCAGAAGAATTAAAAAAAAATCCAGATATAGTAATGGAAGCTGTGAAAAAAGATGGGGATGCTATACAACATGTATCTCAATCATATGTAAAACTATATCGTAGAATGTCATTAGAAGAGCTAGAAAAATATTTGAATGGAGAGAATCTAATTGCTTATAACGAACCAAACCGTGATTCTTCCGCAAATAAACCATCATTCTTTTTTGCTGACAGCCTTTATGATTTGGAGCAGTTTGGAATTAACTCAGATGTAGTATGCGAGTTTATAGTTGATAAAAAATCATTAAGTTTATTTAAAGAGGGATATGCTAGTGTTAGACATATACTGAATTGGGGAATGCAAAGATATACAGATTATGTTAAGGAATATTGTATTCCAGAATATAATAATAATATATTAAAGCTTACTAGTTGTGTGATTGAATCTTTATATGAAGAATTATATCGTATTGATGATGGAAAAATTATGGAATTAATGTTAGGAAGGCGCCATCTTATTAAAAAATATATGGATTGCCCTAGTTACTATAAAGATTATTGTTTTAAAGAATGTGAAAAACTACTTTTAGGTATAGGAATTGATATTAATAATATTGAAAAGGATGATTTTGAAAAAATTGCTGAAAAATATCCTGATCTTTATGAAGAACTTGAAGAGAAAGGAATGATAGAGGGAGTTAGAAATATTGATTTTTTAACAAAAGAAGAAAGAAAGAGAATGAAAGAAAGATTTTTGTTCTATGGAATAGACGTAGATAACATGACAGAAGAAGAATTGCTAAATGCATTTAACAAAATACAAAATATAATATGTTGCAATTTTAAAGAAATGACACAGGAAGACTTAAAATTAATTACATTATTAACGGGTGAAAACCGCATACATAACATTAGTATATTAAAGTGTTTTAATAATAATTTATTATTTGATATAGAGAGTATAAGACGTAAAATTGATGAAGAATTAGATATAGAAGCAAATGGAGATTACGATGATTATGATAATGATTATTATGATGATCAGGATTATTACTCTGATGATTATGAAGAAGATTATTATACAGCTGATGAAATAGCTGAAGATATTGAACCACGAGAAGGAGAAATAGAAGAAGTAATAAAAGAAACGGAAGAATCAGCAAGACAAAATGATAAGGAAAAATCTAATGAACAAGATGGACAAACCCAAGCAGATTAATAAAGAAATTTTAAGGAGTAAGAAATATGAATTTGAATGAAATTGAACAAGAAATAAATGTAATAAAGCAAAGAAATAAAAGAGTTGAATTAGATAAAAAGTGGGAAACAAGTGGAACAAGAAAAATTTGTATATGTATATTAACTTATATTGTAGTTATTATATATTCTTATATAGTAAGAAATTATGATAATATATTTTTAAGTTCATTAGTGCCTGTAATACGGATTTACGCTATCTACTTTATCTTTAAAGTTAGTAAGAAAAGCTTGGGAGAAAAATATTAATAAATAGTATTGTAAAAATACAAAATTTATGCTAAATTACATATAAATAAAACAGATTGATATTTGTATCAATCGTTAAGGTCTTGAAAAAGTTGTAGATAACTTTAACACAGGAGCCAAGTAAACAATCTATTCGAAATTTTTATAAAAAATAGAAATATTAATGAAAGTAAAGCAACCGCTATATTTTGTAACGGTTGCTTTTATAAACTATTGTTATTTACGATGATGATGCTTTGCTATCTTTGAATGACGAATCTCAACATTTAATTCGTCTAATTTTCTCTGGATTTTATCGCGTAATGCGATTTTAGCATCAAGAGTCATATCAGAGGTATTCGCCTTGATATTTATAGTCACAATTAAACCTCCTTTATAGTTTATGATACAATTATAGCAAATTTTATGTAAAATATCAAGTTGAAAATTAACAAAAAACAACCATAAAAATCTTTACAAAATATAATGATTTAGATATAATATTAAATATAAATATTAAGTATTTAAATTTATGTGAAAAGGGGAAAACAAATGAGAATTATAAAAAATACTAAAGGAATAACTTTAATATCATTAGTTATAACTATAATAATTATAATTATACTTGCATCAGTAGCTACTTATAGTGGAATAAAGGTGGTTAATTCTTCAAAATTAGCAGCATTTACAACTGAATTGAAAATTATGCAAACACAAGTAAATAAACTTTATGATGAAAGAACTGATGATGAAGAAACTATAGATGGATTAGGTAAGGAAATTTCAACTGTACAAACACAAGCAGATAAAGTGTTTGCTGCAATAGCAAATGAAATTGATAACCGAGCAGGTTATAGATATTATGATCAAGAAACAATTAAAAATTTAGGTATTGAAGGTGTAGAAGGAGAATTTTTTGTAAATGTACAAAAAAGAAGTGTTGTAAGTTATGAAGGATTAAAATACGAAGGAAATACTTATTATACATTAAATCAATTACCAGATAGTTTATATAATGTAGAATATCAGGCGTCACAAGAACAGCCTGATTTTGACGTAGAATATGATTATTTAGAGAATGGAAGATATAAAATTACAATAAGTAATATTAACTATAACGGTAATATATCTAAATGGCAGATTAAATACCAAAAACCAGATAGTGATACTTGGTATGAATCTAACAATTATAGTTTTAATGTTGACACACCAGGAGTATACAATATAAAAATAGTAAACAATGAATATGAATCTAGTGTAAGACAATTAGAAATAATATAAATTTATGGACAACTATTTAATTGATTAATGATAATCTAAAATAATAATGCAAACATCTAAAGTTGTTTGATATTTACTGATGACAATGCTTTCAGAGCTTGAATAAAACCAATAATTCATATAGATTTGCCTATAGTTAATTGATTATATTTGTGAGGATTTTAATAAAAATGTGAAAATCCAAAGTGAAAAATATAGATGCAAAGGGATAAAAAATAATTTTAAAATAACTACTATTTCTTTACAAATAGCTATTTTTAGGGTATAATATGTAAAGTCTAAAATAAATTTAAGGAGAGATTAATATGCAAGAAAATAACAATAACAAAAATAATGTAGAAGAATTAGATATAAATCATCTAATGCAAATAAGAAGAGATAAATTAAAGGAATTACAAGAAAAAGGAAAAAATCCTTATGAAATAACAAAATTTAATAGAACAAATACTGCAGGAGAAATAAAAGCAAATTATGAAAAATTTGAACAAAAAGATGTTACAGTAGCCGGTAGAATTATTGCTAAAAGAATAATGGGTAAGGCATCATTTTGTACAATTCAAGACTGTGATGAAAAAATCCAAAGCTATGTTAGTATAAATGATTTAGGAGAAGAAAGTTATAAATTATTTAAAACGTATGATATTGGAGATATTATAGGAATTACTGGTTTTGTATTTAAAACAAGAACAGAAGAGATATCAGTTCATGCAAAAGAAGTAACACTTCTTACTAAATCTTTAAGACCACTTCCAGAAAAATTCCATGGTCTAAAAGATCCGGATTTAAGATATCGTCAAAGATATACAGATTTAATAGTAAATCCAGAAGTAAAAAATACATTTATTTTAAGAAGTAAAATATTAAAAGAAGTAAGAAAATTTATGGATGAAAAAGGTTATATGGAGGTAGAGACACCTATGCTAACTACAGTTGCAACAGGTGATGCTGCAAGACCATTTATAACACATCATAATACCTTAGATTTACAAATGTATTTAAGAATAGCTCCAGAATTAAACTTAAAAAGATTAATTGTAGGAGGAATTGATAAAGTATTTGAAATAGGTAAAAACTTTAGAAATGAAGGTATGGATATAAAACATAATCCAGAATTTACTAATATGGAATTTTATTCTGCCTATGAAGATTATCATGATATGATGAATATGGCAGAAGAACTTATTTCTACAGTAGCTAATAAAGTATTAGGAACAACAAAAATAACATATGGTGATTTAGAAATAGATTTAACTCCTGGATGGAAAAGAATAACAATGATAGACGCTATAAAAGAAGCATGTGGAGTTGATTTTAACACAATAAAAACAGATGAAGAAGCACAAGCTATAGCTAAAGAAAAAGGTGTTGAATATGAAGAAATTAAAAATACAAGAGGTCATATAATAAATGAATTCTTTGAAACTTTTGTAGAAGAAACTCTAATTCAACCAACATTTATTATGGACTATCCAGTTGAAATATCACCATTAACAAAGAGAAAAAAAGACCAGCCAGAATTAGTAGAAAGATTTGAATTATTTATTGGTGGAAGAGAATATGGAAATGCATATTCAGAATTAAATGATCCAATAGATCAATATCAAAGATTCTTAAAACAAGTAGAAGCAAAAGAAAAAGGTGATGAAGAAGCTGGAGGAATGGATGAAGATTTCGTTACAGCATTAGAAATAGGTTTACCTCCAACAGGTGGAATGGGAATTGGTTTAGATAGATTAGTAATGCTTCTTACTAATTCAGCATCAATTAGAGATGTAATATTTTTCCCAACTATGAAGCCTTTAAATTAATTTAATATGTTTTTATATTTTATAAAAAAGTATAGGTGAAAATTATGAAGTTTAATTTTAAAGAATATGAAGAACAAGATTTAATGAGTAAAGGACCAATGAGAAGAAGATATGATGAATTAAAAGAAAATTATAAAGGATACTTGATATATAAATACATTAGAGGAGAATATACAAGATATTCAGTTGAAGATGAAAAAGGAAATGTTTTCGTCGAAACTGATAATATGGAAGAGGCAAAGGAGTTTGTAGATAATAAATAGAAAATAAATGGAAGGAGGAAATGTGATATGGAGTTATTAAATTTTTCAGAAGCTGTAGAAATCGCACCAGAATATACTGGTAGTGAAAAGAAAAAAACAATGATATTAAACAATAAAAAATATTTAGTAAAATTTCCGGATCCTAATAGGTCATCAAAATTAGAAATATCATATATAAATAATGTATATTCTGAATACATAGGTACAAAAACATTTGAAATATGCGGATTTGAGACACAAAAAGTAGCATTAGGAACGTATGATAAAGATGGAAAAAATAGATATGTATGTGGATGCGAAGATTTTACAAATAGTGAAGTTAAATTGGTAGAATTTGAAAAATTTGAAAATGCTAGTATCGAACCAAATCCATTTAAAAGAGAATTAAAAGACATCTTTCATATAGTTGAATCAGGAGTATATAACATAGACTTAGATGAATTAAAAGAAAAATTTTGGAATATGTTTATTGTAGATTGTTTAATAGGTAATACAGATAGACACAATGGAAACTGGGGATTTTTGAAAAATATAAAAGAAGAAAAACTAACATTTTCACCAATTTATGATTGTGGTTCTTGTCTATTTTCTACTTATACAGATGAAGAAATGAAAGAATGCTTAAATAATAATACTAAAATGTTAGACTGTATAAAAAATACTTCATCTGCTATAAGAGATAATGGTGCGAGAATAAAATACTATGAATTTATAACAAATTTGGAAAATGAAGATTGTAATGAAGCTTTGATGAGAATGTATGATAAAATAGATTTAAACATGATTTTTGAATTGATAGATGGTATTGATATAATAACTGAAATTAGAAAAAAATTTTATAAAAATGTTATTGAAGAAAAATATTATCGAATTTTAACAGTAGCTTACAAAAATTTAGGTAAAAAATCAACTTAATAAAGCTTAATAAGTTTTATTAAATTTAATAGCATAGCAGTAAAATAGTAGTTTTTAATAAACGAAAATTCCAAGAAAATGTTTATAAATATAGTATTATAGCAAATTTGAATAACTGCTCAATAGGATAGAGGTTATAAAAAACGGAAATGATAGATATTTCAATTATATATTATTAAAAGAAGATTATTTAGGTAATCTTCTTTTTTTTGGATTACACTCAATTTTGTTACAAAAACATTACGAAAACATGACAAAAATTACAAAAAAATGTAGTTTTTGTAACATGATGTAAAAATATTGATTTTTTTACAATTTATTGATATTTTATAGGTGATAAAATTGTAAAAAATTATATGAAAATTAAAAATAAATTTAATTTGAAAGAGTAGTTTATGAAAAAAGAAGAAGCAGAAAATAAAACAAAAATAAGTAGCTATATTTTAGATATAATATTTGGAATTATCATAATACCAATAATATTAATATCTATGATAGTAATTTATAAGTCAATAGTATACCCAGATAAAGTACCTGATATATTTGGATATAAACCATTTATAATCTTAGATGAAAATATGGAAAAATCAATTGACTATGGAGACTTAGCAATTACAAAAATAGTAGATACAGATACATTAAAAACAGGAGATATAATTGCATATAGAAATGGAGATAATTTTGTTATACTTCACAAAATAGATGAAGTTCAAGAAACAACTGAAGGAAGAACTTTTTTGATGCAGATACCTAAAACCGAGGTAGGAGATACAAAATATGTTAAAAATGAAAAAGTAGAAGGACTTCTTGTAAACAAGGTTCAAGGCCTAGGAACTGTATTTATGTATTTACAAGATCCAAGAGTATTATTCTTAAACATAATAATTATATTAATAATTGGTCTAATTGCTTACTACGTAGCTGAAAAATTAGATGAGCGAGAAAAAACGAAAGAATTTAGAAAATTTATAATATAAATACTAGATTACAATTTATATAAATAGTGTTATTAACATTTAAAATAAAAAAATATAAAGAAAGGAGAATCTAAAATGCGTAAAAACAAAGTTTTAAAATTATCTATAGCATTAATTTTACTTGTTATTGCAATATTCTTCATAGCAGGAACATATTCAAGATATTCTACAACAGGAAAAGCTAATGCTAAAGTAGATGTTGCAAAATGGGATGTAGCAATTAAAAATGGAGACACAGCATTAAATACAACAACAAAAGATATAGCATTTGTTGTTGAACCTAATGAATATGTTGTACCAGAAAGAATTGCTCCAGCAACTAAAGCTACAGCTGATATAGATGTTTATTTAGCTGGAACAGAAGTTGCAGTTGACTTAATAGCAGAACTTGGAACAACAGCTAATCTACCAGAAGGTGCTACACTTTCAATGACAATTGATGGTGCTACATATACAGCTGGAGATAAAGCAACATTTGCATTACCAAATGGACAAGCTTTTACAGCACAAAATGGTAAAAAAACAGTTAAATTAACTTTAACTTGGGATAACAGCGATTCAAGAAATGTAACTGATACAGCAGCAGGAATTGCAGCCAAAACAGTAACAGTACCAATCACAGTAACTGCACAACAACATATTGATTAATTATAAAATGGAAGTTTTGAAACTTCCATTGAAGCCTATAAAAATTTGTAGGTTTCAATGAGAGTTTTAAAATATTAAAGAAAGCGGGTGAGAAAGTTGACAATAAGTGAAAGATACAGAGTCATTAGTATGAATAAAACAAAGAGATATAATTTTTTATATATTATAATGTTAATTTCATTACTTGTTATACCAGTTACTTTCTCACGTTATACAACTGAAGCAAAAAGTGAAGCAAGTAGTAATATAGCTAAATGGCAAATAATAATAAACAATGAACCGATAGTTCAAAATACTGCATTAAACAATAAAATAGATTTAATATATGACAATAAAGAAAATGGCTTAATATTACCTGGAGAAACTGGATATTTTGATATAGTTTTAGATCCTTCAGGAACAGAAGTATCTTTAAAATATAATATAAATATCGATTTATCTAATTTACCTTCTAACATGAGATTAACAGGTTACACTTTAAATTCTGGAGAATTAGAAGAATTTAAAGAAGAAAATAAATTATCAGGTGAAATTCGTTTGAAAAATTATCAAAGACTAGATGATACAGATAAACAAACTTATAGAGTATATTGGAAATGGAATGGAGACAGTCTAATTACAGCAGATAAAAACTATTTTGTTAATGCAAATATTAATGTAAGACAAATTATAGAATAAAAATTATTGGAGGAAAAAAATAGTGAAAATTAGTTTAACTACTAAAAACAACTTAATACATATTGGCGTAATTATGATTATGATTTCTATTATAGTTATGATTTCAGTAACAAATGCTAGATATGAAACTGTAGCTAAACTATCTGGAAAAGCTAATTTTCCAAATACAGTATTAAAAGTAACTCCGCTTGAAAGTAATAATTATAATATTACAGTAGGAAATGAAATAAAACTTCAATATGAAATATCAAATAATGAAGATGAAAATATAAATACTAACAATTTAAGATATTATTTAGAAGTTATAGATGAAAATGGTTTAAAAGTAGAAGGATTTGATATAAAAATTTGTGAAATGACAAATAGTGAAACAACATTTGATACAGCTACATCAATGAATTACACAGATGAAAAAGGATTTGGACCTGAAACACTTAAGTGTGATGGGAATTCTGAAAACACAATATTTGATGTGTTTTTTAAATATAACAACACTGCTAGCGAGTTAATAGGAGAACAAAAATTAAAATTACAAGTATATGCAGAGTCTATAACAAACGAAAACTTCCATATAATAAAAACAGTTGATATAAATTTAAATGTTATAAATAATAATAATAATAATAATAATGCAACACCTTTTAATATAAGACCTAATGCTGTTAATACATTAAATAATACTTTGGAAAATGATATTAATGAAAATATAAATTCTAATAATGAAGAAAATATTGAAGACGAGATAGTGAAAAATCAAGAAAAAGTACAAGATGAAAAAGAAACTGAAAAAACAGTAGAAGAAATAGAAAAAGAACAAACAAAAGATAATACTATACAAAAAGAGGAAGAGGAAAGTTAATGATATATACAAATGAGATAATAAAGAAGGAACTAGAAAAAAAAGAAAAAATACGAAAAAAAATGAAATATTTATATATTCCATTAATAGTAATTTTATTGCTTGGGTGTAGTAGTATATTTTTTCAAAAGTTTATAGAAAAAAATAAATACATAAACTTTTTTGGCTATAAAACTTTTATAGTATTGACAGGAAGTATGGAACCATCAATTAATGCAGGAGATCTAGTAATTGTTAAAGGTGCAGAAAAAAATAATATAAAACCAGGTGATGTAATTACATATTCTGTAGGAAATACAGAACAGACAGTAACACATAGAGTGACTGAAATAGTAGAAAAAAATGGAAAAACGTATTATAAAACCAAGGGTGATAACAATAATTCAGTAGATTCAGAATTAATTCAGTATGAAAATGTCTTAGGAACAATGAGTTTTAAAATAGGTAAATTAGGATTGTTAGTAAATGCATTAAAAACAACTGGAGGAATTGCCGCTATAGCTTTAATTATAATTATTGCTTGGGTTTATTCATCTAAAAAGAATGATAGAATACTTGCAAGAGAAGAAATAAGAAAAAAATATAATATTTGTAAATATAAAAAATATGGAGAAGATGTAAATGGAGCAAAACAAATTTGTTAGTAAAAATTATAGTATTAATTTCATATCAAGTAAAGAAATTGAAATAACATATTTTGGTATGCTTTATGAAAATAATTCTGCAAGTTGTAAAATTGTCTATGGATTTGGTGACAATTGGACCAATACTACTAATAAAGAAATGATAAAAACAGAATTGGGATTTAGTACTAGTATAATATTAGAAGATTTTAATGCACTTAATTTTTGTTTTTGTAATGAAAAAAATGAGTGGGATAATAATGATAGCAATGATTATAAATTTGAATATTCAATAGAAAAACATGAAGAAATAGAAGAACAAAAAGAAGAAACAATAAATCTTGAAGAAGAAAAATATGTGACACTTGAACAATTTTTTGAAGGAACAGAAACTTTTGAATATGTAGAAGATGTTAAAAATGAAGAAAAAAATAAATTAAAAACTATAGAAGAAGAAAATCTTTTAGAAGAAATTATAAAACAATTACAAGAACTAAAATCAGTTGAAAATTTTGAAGAAAAAGAAATTGAAGAAACAAAACCAATAGAGAAGTTGTCAATTGAAAATATATTTTTTGATTCAAATGATGAAAAAGAAGAAATTCAAAATGATATAAGATTTGATAATATCCTTGAAACTGATATAAAAGATATAAAAGTAGATAATAAAGCAGATAAAGAAGAAAAAATAGAAAAAGAATTAATAGATAATGGAACTTTACTAATTTCGGAAATTCAAGACAAAGTAATTTTGCCATATACAAAAGAAGAAGTAGAAAACATACTAAAAAATGAAAATTATGAAAGTGCTGAAAAAGTAATAGAAGATAAATTTACTAGAAAATTTTCAGATTATAAAAATTTATATAGATCAAGAATTAATGAAACTTATAAATTATTAACTAAAAAAGAAAAATATTCTAAATTACAAGCAACTCCTATGGCTATAGAATTATTTAAAAATAAATATGTACATCCAGCAATAATTGCTGCATGTAAAAGTTTAGAAGAGTTAGATGTATATCTAGATTGTTTAAATAAAAATGAATTAGATGATTTTAAAGTATTTGAAATAAAATATGAACTTTATCCAGTAGAGGTAAAAGAAAATAATATTTTAACAAAGGCAAATAATATGATTAATACAGTTGTAAATATATTGAAAAAAACTTTTGGACAAGATAAAACTTTAAAAGAAAAAACTATTAATTTGTAAAAAATAATATTATAGATAAAGGAAAAGGAGGGAAAATTAAAATAAAATTATAAGATGTTGAACAAAAAATAAAATAAAAATAATATAAGGAGAGAAAAAAATGAAAAAAAACAAAGTAAAATATTCAATAATAGCTTTATTAATACTAGCAATCGCAGTATTTATGATAGCTGGAACTTATTCAAGATATGCATCAATAGGACAAGCAGATGCAAATGTGCAAGTAGCAAAATGGGCAGTAGCAATTACTGCAGATAATGGAAATAAAGATTTAACACAATATCAAACACAAACACAAGATATTACTTTTGTAGTAGAACCAAATGCAAATGTAGTAGCAGGGAAAGTTGCTCCAAGTACTAAGGCAACAGCAACAGCAGAACTAGATTTAACAGGTACAGAAGTTGCAGTTGATTTTACAGCAACAATAGATGAAAGTCAAATTTCAGGACTTCCAAGTTATGACAAATTGGTATTAACAACAAAAATGGGAGATACAGTATTAACATCAGGTAAACCACAATTAATTGAATTAGAAAATAACTCAGCTTTTACAGCTGCAAATGGTAAAAAAGCAATTACTTTAACATTAGAGTGGAAAAATGATGATGAAAATAATGCAGATGATACACAAATGGGAGTAGATGCTGGAACTATAGTAGTACCAGTTACATTTGAAGCAAGACAACATCTTGTAACAAATGTATCTAGTAATAATATAAATGATATACAAACAGCATTATCAAATGTTGCTCAAGGAGAAACATTAAAACTTCAAAATGATTTAGATCTTACAGAATATACAAGAATAGATGGCGGAACACCTGGTCATATGCTTAATTTCCCGGACAATGCAACATTAGATTTAAATGGTAAAACAATAACAACTCGTAACCTTGCAGTTAGTTATCAAGGAGATAATTTAACAATTCAAAATGGTACACTTTTGGCAGAACCTATAAATGCTCAAACAACAGGAAAAGGTTCTTATGCATTGTTCTTATGGGATAATGATAATACTAGTCATGGAATTACTGTTAAAAATATAACAACTGATGGAGGTATAAATGCATACAATGCATTTGATATAGTTTTAGAAGATTGTGATGTAACAGCAACAAATTATTATGCAGTATATGGTAATGCAGGAACATCTTTTACAATAAATAGTGGAACATATAGAGGTAATGGATCAAGTACTTTATTTGGATTTGCTGTACCTGATAGTAGTGACATAGCTGCAGGAATAACAGAAACATCTTCATGTATAATTAATGGAGGAACATTCTATACAAATGGAAAAGCATTATGCTTAACTAGTGGACATGTTGCACCAGTAATTTATGGTGGAAGTTTTGACCAAGATGTATCTACATATTGTGCTACAGGATATGTATGTGAGAAGAATAACGAAACAGGAATGTGGGATGTAAGAGCTCAATAAAAAAATTAACAAATTATAAAGAAATATAGAAGGATAGTTCAATATGGAATTATCCTTTTTTAATATTTAAGTATTTTTTGTAATTTATAATCAAGAATTAAGATTTTTAATTGTAATTTGTATGAAAATATGATATATTAATTAAGGTAATGAAGTATAAAGAATAATCAGGAGAAAATGAAGTGGTTTTAGAAAATAAATTAAATATTACTGATCAAGCAGAACTTGCAAGACAAGAAGAAAAAATCAGTAAAAAGAAAGCAAAAGAAATGTTTGAAACAGGTTATTTAAATTCTTTGGAAGCAGGAACTTTTGAAACTTTAAAGAAAATTCATAAATATTTATTTGAAGATATATATGATTTTGTGGGGAAATTAAGAAAAGTAAATATTGCTAAAGGAAACTTTAGATTTGCATCACTTAGTTATTTAGAAGAAGCAATAAAAAATATTGAAAAGATGCCACAATCTACCTTTGATGAACTTATTGAAAAATATGTTGAAATGAATATTGCACATCCTTTTAGAGAAGGAAATCGAAGAAGTACAAGAATATGGTTAGATTTGATTCTGAAAAAAGAATTGAATGTTGTTGTTGATTGGAGTAAAGTAGACAAAACAGACTATTTACTTGCTATGGAAAGAAGTTCTATTAAAGATGTAGAAATAAAAGAATTGCTAAAGAAAAATCTGACAGATAAAATTAATGATAGAGAAGTATATATGAAAGGTATAGATAATAGTTATTTATATGAAGGATACTTAACATTTAAAATAGATGAATTATAAGGAGAAGATATGTTTAATTTTTCGTTTGATAAAAGAATGATATATATAATTATAGGAATAATGGTGTTAACTACATTAGTTCAGTATATAAGCAATCCAAATGCTCTTTTTGGATTATTAGTAAGCATTCCAGGAGTTTTAATTGCAATAACATTTCATGAATTTGCACATGGTTTTGTTGCATATAAATTAGGAGATAATACTGCAAAAAATCAAGGAAGATTAACACTTAATCCATTTGCACATTTAGATCCAATAGGATCACTTATGCTATTGTTTGCAGGATTTGGTTGGGGAAAACCAGTACAAGTAAATCCTAGAAATTATACAAGAAAAATCTCGATGGAAAAAGCAGATGCAATAGTTTCTGCAGCAGGGCCTATTATGAATATACTTCTTGCAATAGTATTTACAATAATATATTGTTTAATATATAAATTTGCAGGGGTAGGATTTGTAACAACTACAGTAGGTTATGTTGTAATGCTTTTAATCTCAGCTACAATTACAATAAATATAGGGTTAGGAATATTTAACTTAATACCATTACCACCACTAGATGGTTCTAAAATTATTATGCCATTTTTACCATATAAAGCTAAAGAATTTTTTGTAAATAATGAGCAATTATTTTCAATTTTATTTGTGGTATTATGGATAACAGGACTTACAAGTATTATAATTTCACCTGTAATAAATGCAGTAACAACAGGGATACTTAATTTAGGAAGTTTAATTATACGATAAATAAAAACAGGTTTTGGACATTTTAATTAGTTTAAAACCTGTTTTGGATTATATTTTTGAAAGGAGAAAAAGTTAGAAAAATACTAACAGATATAATAATGGGAAAAGATATATTAACAATGCGGAATTGAATCAAGCTGTGATGAAACATCAGTAGCAATAGTTAAAAATGGAAGAGAAATACTATCTAATATAATAGATACGCAAATACCAATTCATGAAAAATATGGCGGAGTTGTTCCAGAAATTGCATCTAGAAATCATATAGAAGCAATTTCTAGAGTAACAAAAAAAGCATTAGAAGAAGCAAATATTAAATTAGATCAAATAGATGCAATAACTCCAACATATGGACCAGGTCTTGTTGGTGCTTTACTTGTTGGACTTTCATATAGCAAAGCTTTAAGTTTTGCTACAAATAAACCCTTAGTTGGAGTAAATCATATTGAAGGTCATATAGCAGCAAATTATATTACATATAAAGAGCTTAAGCCACCATTTATTTGCGTAATGATGTCAGGTGGAAATACTCAGATTATTCATGTAAAAGATTATACTGAATTTGAAGTTTTAGGGAAAACTCGTGATGATGCAATAGGAGAAGCTTTTGATAAAGTTGCAAGAGTAGTAGGATTAGGATATCCTGGAGGACCTAAAGTAGATAATTTAGCAAAGGAAGGACAAGCAAACATAGAACTTCCAAAGACTAAATTTGATGGAGAAACATTAGATTTTAGTTTTAGTGGAATTAAAACAGCAGTGATAAATTTACATCATAAAAATCCAAATATTAATAAAGCAGATTTATGTGCAAGCTTTCAAAAAAATGTAACAGAAACGCTTATGGAAAATGTAAAAAAAGCAATTGAAATAACAGGTATGAAAACAATAGCATTAGCAGGAGGAGTATCAAGTAATTCATACATAAGAAAAGAATTCTTAAAACTAGAAGAACAAGGTATAAAAGTTTATATGCCAGATTTAAAACTTTGTACAGATAATGCTGCAATGATAGCATCAGCTGGATATTATAATTATATACAAGGTAAAAGAAATGAATTAGACTTAAATGCAGTACCTAATTTAAAATTATAAGGAGAAAATAAAAATGAAATTAGATAAACCAAAGAAATTAAGTAAATTAACAATAATACTTTTGATATTATTAACAGTATCAGTATTAATAGCTATAGTATTAGCTTTTATAATTATTAATGATATATATAATCAAAATAGTCAAAGATCTCCGTCAATTATAAATAGAAATAAATCAGATAATAGTGTATCTTGGGATAAACCAATTATATACTTATATCCAGAAGAAACACTTGAAGTAGAAGTAAAATTAGGAAATCCTGAGTATCTATCTTGTACATATCCTAAATATGAGAATGGATGGAAAGTAATTGCAAATCCAGATGGAAATTTGTTAGATAAAAATACTGGAAGAAATTTATATGCTTTATATTGGGAAGGTAAAAATATTCAAAAGCAAATAGATATAAGTGAAGGATTTTGTATAAAAGGAGAAGATACTGCAAAATTCTTAGAAGAAAAATTAGAAATATTAGGTCTAACAGAAAGAGAAGCGGAAGAATTTATAATATATTGGCTTCCTAAAATGGAAAATAATAAATATAATTATATAAGATTTGAAACAAAAGAAGAACAAAATAGTTCTATGCCATTAGAAGTAACACCAAAACCAGATAGTATAATTAGAATTATGATGGATTGGAAAGCTTTAGATGAGAAAATAGAAATTAAAGAACAAGAATTAATTACTCCAGAAAGAAAAGGTTTTACTGTAGTAGAATGGGGAGGAACAGAACTAAAATAAAACAATTAATAAAAATAGATATAAATTTATAAGATTTAAAATGTTCGCTTGTTTTTAGTAAAAATTTATTGTATAGTACAAAACATAGGAGATGAAAATTACAGATGTGGTTGCCACTTTTATCCACAGCACTCGTGTTGTGAGAATGGAGGTGGTACATATGATAGAGAGTGTTTTATTAAAATTAACATATTTACTTTTTTTCGGTTTAATTGCTGAAACTATCGTTGTATTTGCCTTAATTATTTATATAATAATTATAAGCAAATAAAAGTTAAAAGCACATCTGTAACTTGCCGGTTGAGATGTGCTTCTATATCAATATCAGGCAACCACATTGTGGTCTTTCATTTCCTATAAATATTATATACTTAAAAATAGAAAAAGTCAAACAAATTTAATTAAAAAATATAGGAGAAAACAGATGTCAATATATGTAATAGGAGATTTACATTTATCTTTTAAAGAAAATAAACCAATGGACATATTTGGTAACAACTGGGAAGGACATTTCGAAAAGATAAAAAATGATTGGAATTTAAAAGTAAAAGAAAATGACTTGGTAGTATTACCAGGTGACTTTTCATGGGCTACATATTTAAAAGATACTGATGAAGATTTTAAGTTTTTAAATGACTTACCAGGAAAAAAATTATTATTAAAAGGAAATCATGATTATTGGTGGACAACTCTTAAAAGTATGAGAAAGTTTTTAGAAGAAAATGATTTTAAAAATATAGATTTTATTCATAATAATTCATTTGAATTTGAAGATAAAATAATTGTTGGAACTAGAGGCTGGAGTAAATCTGAAGAAACTCAAGATGATGATAAAATTCTAAAAAGAGAAGCTTTAAGATTAGAATTATCTATAAAAGATGGAATAAATAATTTTGGAGAAGATAAAGAAATTATAGTATTTATGCATTATCCACCAATTAACAAATTAAATTTAATAAATAATGAAATGAGCGATTTTATTAAGATTATGAAAAAATATAATATAAAAAAATGTTTTTATGGACATTTACATAGTACCTCTATAAAAGAAGCGGTAGAAGGAAAACATTTTGATATTGATTTTAAATTAGTAAGTGCAGATGGATTAGATTTTAAATTATATAAAATTTAGGAGAAACAATGTTAGATTTAAATAAAGATGTAAAATATATAAAAGGAGTAGGACCAACAAGAGTACAGCTATTAAATAGATTAGGAATTTTTACATTAAAAGATTTAATTACATATTATCCAAGAACCTATGAAGATAGAAATAAACCGAAATTTATTTTTGAATGTGAAGATGGTGAAGAAGTATTAATAGAAGCAGTTATTTGCAACAATATGACAAATGTAAGACTAAAGGGAAAAACTATGCAACGAGTGATAGTTAGAGATGAAACAGGATCTGCAACTATTACATGGTTTAATCAACCATATTTAAAAAGTAAATTTAAAGTGGGAGAGAAATATAAGTTTTTTGGTAAAGTATCAAAAAAGGGAGGAAAAGTAATGTTTAATTCTCCTGTCTTTGATATGGAAGAAAAAACTCAAAATACAGGGAGAATTATACCTATTTATCCATTAACATACAACTTATCTCAAAATGCTATTAGAAAGATAATGGAAGCGGGAATAAAAGAAGCATATAGGAATTTAGATGAAACTCTACCAAATTATATATTAGAAGAATATAAACTAGAAAATATAAATGATGCAACAAAAGAAATTCATTTTCCAGAAGAATTTAAAGACTTTGATATTGCAAGAAAAAGACTAGTATTTGAAGAATTATTATCAGTACAACTTGCATTATTAGAATTAAAAAATAGCTATATGAATGATGAAAAAGGAATTGAATTTTCTAAAGATGTAAAAATGTCAGATGTAATAAATACATTGCCATTTAATTTAACAAAAGCACAATTAAGAGTACTAGAAGAAATAGATGAAAATATGGAATCTGATAAACCAATGAATAGATTACTACAAGGAGATGTTGGTTCACGGGAAAACTGTTGTTGCAATGTGTGCAGCATATAAAGCAGTAAAGAGTGGTTATCAAGCAGCAATAATGGCACCTACTGCGATTTTAGCAACTCAGCACCTAGAAAATTTTAAAAATATATTAGAAAAATTAGATATAAAATGTGAATTATTAGTATCTGGAATTACTAAGAAGAAAAAAGAAGAAATTTTAGCAAGATTAGAGGATGGAGAAATTGATATATTAATTGGTACACATGCGATTATTGAAGAAAATGTTAGATTTAAAAATCTAGGGTTAGTTGTAACAGATGAACAACATAGATTTGGTGTAAAACAAAGAACTAAAATTGCAGAAAAAGGAGATAATCCAGATGTATTAGTTATGACAGCAACACCAATACCAAGGACACTTGCTCTTATTTTATATGGAGATTTAGATATTTCAATAATAGATGAACTTCCTCCAAATAGAAAACAAATAGAAACATTTGCTGTTGGTAAAAATATGACAGATAGAGTAAATGCTTTTATAAAAAAACAAATTGAAGAAGGAAGACAAGCATATATTGTATGTCCATTAGTTGAAGAAAATGAAGAAATGGATTTAAAATCTGTTGAAGAACTATATGAAACATATAGTAAAGAAATTTTCCCAGAATATAAAGTAGAATATATACATGGAAAAATGAGACCTAAAGATAAAGACTTGATTATGCAAAGATTTAAAAACAAAGAAATAGATATTTTAATTTCTACAACTGTAATAGAAGTTGGAGTAGATGTTCCAAATAGTAATGTAATGGTAATTGAAAACGCAGAAAGATTTGGATTAGCAGCACTACACCAATTACGTGGAAGAGTTGGAAGAGGAGAGTATCAGTCATATTGTATATTAAAATATGAAGGTAAAAGTGAAAATATAAGAAAAAGAATGAAAGTAATGTGTGAAACAAATGATGGATTTGTTATATCAGAAAAAGACTTAGAATTAAGAGGTGCAGGAGATTTCTTTGGAACAATGCAACACCGGACTTCCAGAATTTAAAATTGCCAATCTTTTTGAAGATATAGAAACACTAAAAATGGTTCAGTCAGTTGCAATTAAAATATTATCAGATGATCCAAAACTTGAAAAAGATAAAAATAAATTATTAAAAGAATTAATAAAAGAAAAATTTATGAAGAGAATAGAAATATAGTCATTGACTTTTTAAAATAAAAATTGTATATTATAAATGTAAAACAAAAAGGATGTAGATAAAATGTTACAGATTATAATAAAATTAATTGCAATACTTATGGTATTTGCAGGAGTAATACTTATATATGATGCAAGATTAATAACTAAAAAGTTTTTTGGATTTGGAGACCAAAACGAAGGAAGTTTAGGGTTAAAAATATTAGGTTTTATTATTGCAATCATAGGAGGATTAATTCTATATTTTAATTTTTAAAAAGAAAGAGGTAATTATGAAAAAAATTCCTACAAAGACAAATAAAATAATACAAGAATTTATATCTAAAGTAAATATCTTGCTAGGAGAAAGAATAAAAAAGATTATACTATATGGCTCATATGCAAGAGGAGATTTTGATGAAAGTTCAGACATAGATATTATGATTTTAACTGATTTGACAGATAATGAAATAATAGAACAAAGAGAAAAAGTATGGGATATAGCTTATGATATAGAATGGGAGAATAATTTTGATATAGTAGTATCGCCATTAGTAAAAAATATAGATAAATTCAATTACTGGCTAGAAGCATTACCTTTTTATATGAACGTACAAAAGGAAGGAGTTGTGCTAAGTGAGTCCAAAAATATCTAAAGAATTAGCAAAACATAGATTAGAACAAGCTAAAGAAGAGCTAACTGCAGCAAATGCAATGTATGATCTAAAATTATATAAATCAGCTAATAATAGAGCATATTATTCAATATTTCACAGCATAAAATCTGTTTTAGCATTAGAACCAATTGATTTTAAAAGACATAAAGATGTTCAAGCATATTTTAATAAAAATTATATAAATACAGAGATTTTTCCTAAAACAATGGGAAGAAGAATTTCTGAAGCAAGTAAAATGAGAGAAGATAGTGATTATGATGATGAGTTTATTGTAAATTCAGAAAAAACTAAAAAACAAATAGAAACAGCAGATGAATTAATCAAATTAATAGAAAAATATATTGAAGAAAAATAAAAGAAGGAAGGATAAAAATGCAAAAGATAACAAATAAAAGCCTTATGGCTGTAAGAGAGAGAGAGAGAGAGAGAGCAGTAATTTAATTAACAAAATAAATAAAATAGATATAAATAAAACAAGACTAAACCTAATATAATTTTAGGTTTTTAGTCTTGTTTTTGTGTTTAATAAAATTAAAAGGAGAGAAAAGAATGAAAAACAAAGGAATAACATTAATAGCATTAGTAATAACAATATTAGTTTTATTGATATTGGCAGGAGTGACAATTAGCACATTAACAGGAGAAAATGGATTATTAACTAAAGCAGGAGATGCAAAATCACAATCAGAAATAGCAGAAGAAAAAGATATAATTTCTATATCTGCTATTCAAGCACAAGCTGAAAATAGACAAGGAAATTTAGAAAAAAATAACTTTAATGAAGCTTTAGTTGCAAATTCAAAAACAGGAAATAAAGCAAGTATAATAGCTGAAGATATAGGAAGTTTTACAGTAAAATTTGAAAGTAATAGATATTATGAAGTGAACAAGGATGGAAATATAAGCCATATAGAAAATGCAACAGGAGAAAAAACTCTAAAAGTACAATGCGTAAATAGTAAAAATGAAGTACTAGGAGAATATGAATACACAATAGTAACAAATAATTATTCAAAATTACCACCAGCAATTGATAAATATGAATCATCAGAAGAAAAAATAGAAGGAGAAATAACAGAAAATAAAACAATACAAGTATCATATTATTTAATATGTAATGATGATACCACATTAGTATTTACTGGACTAGACAGTAATGGAAATATAACTACAAATGAAAATGAAATTGTAAGTTATATGGTTGGAGATGGAATAGGTCAAAGAGGTGGTTGTGGACTTGTTTCAAATCCTAATTGTAAAGCAATAGTTATAATACCTAGTGAATATAAACATAAAAGTGTAACTATATTAGGACAAAGAGCATTCCAAAATGTTTCAAATATTATAGAGGTAAGATTAGCAAATACAATAAGAACTATGCAATCATATTCATTAGGAGGGATGTCGTTAAATGAAATAGTATTACCAGAAAACTTAGATTCAATGTCATGGGCTTTTTTCCGGTAGTAATAAATTAAAAAAAGTAACATTTACAGGTATATCTGGTTATGCAAACAGTAAAAGTGCTCTAAATGCATTCTCAGGATGTAGCAGTTTTGAAGAAATATCCATGAGTAATAATAGTGAATATAAAATAATTGATAATATTTTATATTCTTATGATGAAAAAACATTATTAAAGGCACCAAATGCAACTATTGGTGATATAATAATTAAAAATTCAACTGAAAAAATTGCGGGTTGGTCATTTAATCAGTGTGGCATAAATAGTGTATTAATTGGAGAAAATGTGAAAGATATAGGAGATAGAGCTTTTCAAGATTGTAGCAATTTGAATACAGTAATAATTGATTCTGCCAATATTACAAAAAGTCTTACTAGATATTTTAGTTGCGGATGGATTTTATGTAATTCATCAATAAATAGTATATATATTAGATCAGACATAACAGAAATAGGAAGTTATATAACAGATAATTACAATATAGTGGGAACAGATAAAGAAGGATATGTTAAATATGTAAAGAAATAAAGAAATATTTCCTAAAAATGGTTGTAAAAATAGGAAAAAATTGATATACTTAATAATATAAATTAAGTATATCTTTTTTAATGGAGGTTTATTATGAGTAAAGAAAAAGAAAACAAAGAAGAAGTAAAAGAGGAGATAGTAGAACTAGAAACAGAAATAAAAGAAGAAAATGACGGAATAAAAATATCAGATGATGTAGTTGCAGTAATAGCCGGAGTTGCAGTATCTGAAGTATCAGGAGTTGCTGATACGGCAGGAGGATTTGCAGGAGGAATATCAGAAGTGTTAAGTGGAAAGAAAAACTTAGCTAAAGGAATAAAAGTAGAAGTAATTGAAAATACTGCAAAAATTGATGTAAATATTATTGTAGAATATGGTTCAAGAATACCAGATGTTGCTTTTGAAATCCAAAACAGAGTAAAAAAAGCAGTAGAAAGTATGACAGGACTAAATGTTGAAGAAGTAAATGTTCATGTTCAAGGTGTAAATACAGATACAGCAAAAAATGAAAAAGTAGTATTAGACGAAGGAAAAAAGGAAGAAGAATAATTAATTATAAAAGAAATAAAAAATAAAGGAGTAGATGAAATGAAATTTATAGAAAAATTCACACTAATTTTATATGCAAATATTATGCTAATACTATCAGTAATAATTGGATTAATGATTTTTGGATGGCTAGATATTAATTTAGTTGGAGGAATAATAGCAAAATGGATTTATGGAGATACATCAAGTAAAATAATTTTAGGAGTATGTGCGTTCTTTGTATTGCTTTCAATAAAATGTATATTCTTTGATTCATCATCAAAGAAAAAAGAAAAAATAAATCCAGGAGTATTACTTGAAAATGATAATGGTAAATTATTAATTTCAAAAGAAACAATAGAAAATCTAGTAGATTCTATTGCATTAAACTTTGAAAATAGTGAACAAGTATCAACAAGAGTAGATTTAGATAAAGATAATAATGTCATAGTATATATTAATTTAACTGTGAATGCAGATGTAGTAATTAAAGATTTATCTGCAAAACTTCAGACAGAGATAAAAGAAAAAATAAAAAGTGCAACTGACTTAGAAGTAAAAGAAGTAAATATAGCAATTAAAAGAGTTGTTGAAAAAGAACCTGAACAAGAAGAAGGACAAGCAGAAGAATAAATTAAATTGAAAGGACGTTAAAAAATGGAAGGATTTAAAGGATTTTGGGATCAATATAAAGGAGCTATAATAGGAATAGCAATTGCAATTCTAATATTAATAACAAGATTATATAACCTAATATTGGCAATAGTAGTAATAATATTAGGAGCTTTCATAGGAAATTACGTACAAAATAATAAAGACTTTGTAAAAACAAAATTAAAAGATTTTATTGATAGAATGTAAAAGTACTATCATATAGAGAGGATTATCATGAACAGATCAGAAATAAGAGAACAAGCATTTAAACTAATATATAGTTTAGAAATTCAAAAAAAAGAACCAATAGAAGAACAAATTGAACTTTATTTAGAAAGTAATGAAATAAAAGATAAAAAAGCAATTACATATATAGAAGATGTTGTTAAAGGTATGGAAAAAAACAAAGAAGAAATTATATCTAAAATCCAAAAAAATCTAAAGCAAGATTGGAAAATAGAAAGAATTTCTAAAGTAGATTTAGCAATTTTAAAACTTGCAATCTATGAAATAAAATATACAGATATACCATTTAAAGTTGCAATAAATGAAGCGGTTGAACTAGGAAAAAAATATGGAGAAGACACTTCTAAAAACTTTATAAATGGAATTTTAGCAAGTGTGGTAAAAGAAGAAGGAAAAGAGTAATATGAAATATAGAGACTTAGCAATAAGTGTTTCTGATTTAAATAAATACATAAAAGATAAAATAGATGATGATGAAAATTTAAACAATATATTAATTAAAGGAGAAATATCAAATTTTAAAAATCATTATACAGGACATATGTATTTTACTTTAAAAGATGAAAAATCTCTTGTTAAATGTATAATGTTTAAATCATATGCCGAAAAATTAACTTTCATGCCAAAAGATCGGTATGAAAGTTATGATTTTGCGGTAGTGTATCTGTATTCGAAAGAGATGGAGTATATCAAGTATATGCTAAAGTAATGGAAGAAGATGGACTAGGAGATTTATATACTAAATATCAAGAATTAAAAAATAAATTAGAAAAGCAAGGACTTTTTGATGAAGAACATAAAATGCAAATTCCTCTTATGCCAAAAGTAATAGGCGTACTAACTTCAAGTACAGGTTCAGTTATTAGAGATATAATAAATGTATCAACAAGAAGAAATCCAAATGTATATATTAGATTATATCCAGTTCCTGTTCAAGGAGAAGGCGCAGCAGAAAAGATTGCACAAGCAATAGAATTTATGAATAGAGAAAGATTAGCAGATGTATTAATCTTAGCAAGAGGCGGAGGATCTTTGGAAGACTTATGGCCATTTAATGAGGAAATTGTAGCTAATAGTATATATAATTCTGAGATACCAATAATATCTGCAGTAGGACATGAGACAGACTTTACAATTGCAGATTTTGCCTCAGATTTAAGAGCACCAACACCATCCGCAGCAGCAGAGTTGGCCGTTGCAGATACATATGAATTAAAAAGAAAAATAGATTTATATCAAGATAGATTAAGAAGTTCATTAATCAAAAAGTTAGAACTTATGAAATTAAGATATGAAAAAGTAATCTCAAGTAGTACCTTTAAAGAACCTTTAAGAAGGGTAAATGATAATTATTTAAAAGTAGATACATATATAAAGCAATTAGAAAATAGTATGAAAACAAGACAAGAAAGTAAAAAAACAAAATATGTAGAGCTAATTGCAAAATTGGATGCACTAAGTCCATTAAAGACACTATATAGAGGATATAGTATTACTGAAAAAGATGGGAAAATTGTAAAAAGTAAAGACGAATTAAATTCTGGAGATATTATAGATTTAAAATTTGCAGATGGAAAAAAACAAGCAACAGTAAATTAGAGATATTATTTTTTGGGGGATAAATTATAATGAGTAAAAGTTTTGAAGAAAACATAGAAGAATTAGAAAAAATAGTTACAGAACTAGAAAAAGGAGATTTAAATTTAGACGATTCTGTTTCTAAATTTGAAGAAGGAATAAAACTTTCTAAACAATGTAATAAAATATTAGAAGATGCAGAAAAGAAAATAACAATATTATTAAATGAAGACGGAAATATAAAAGAAGAAAATTTCGAAACTGAAGAATAAAAGAAAGGGTAATAAAAATGAATGATTTTTTAGGATTTATACAAAACAAATATGTGTATGTGCCATTTTTACTATGGTTTGGAATACAATTATTTAAATTAATTTATGATTTAGTAACAACAAAAAAATTTAATTTTAAAAGAATACTAGGAGCAGGTGGTATGCCAAGCTCTCATTCTGCTGTAGTAACAGGCTTAGCTACTTTAATTGGAAAATATGAAGGAGTAAATACTCCAATATTTGCAGTTTCATTAATTTTAGCATTTGTAGTTATGTATGACGCGTGTGGAGTAAGAAGAGCTGCTGGGAAACAAGCAGCATTACTAAACAAATTAATAGAAACACCAGGATTAACTGGAATTCAAGTTTCTGAAAAATTAGTCGAAGTATTAGGACATACTCCTACACAAGTATTTGTTGGAGCATTAATAGGATTAATTGCTGGGTTATTTATATAGATGGAGAACTAAATAATGATAGATGAGTATGTTAAAGAAATGAGAAATAAAATTGGACATGATGCAATGTTTATGCCTACTGCAGGTGCAATAATATATAAAGATGGAAAAGTATTATTACAAAAAAGAGCAGATGATGGTAATTGGGCTATGCATGGTGGCGGATTAAATCCAGATGAAGAATTTTTAGAAGCATTATCTAGAGAATTGAAAGAAGAAATGAATATAGAACCTGTAAATCCTAAATTATGTGGAATATATACAGGTAGAAACATGTTTCATGAATATCCAAATGGAGATAAAGTATATGTTGTAAATCATGTATTTATATGTGAAGATTTTAAAGGTGAAATAAAATTTAATGATAATGAAGTAAAAGAATTTAAATGGTTTGATCTTGATGACCTTCCACAAAATATAATAGATGTAGATATAAGACCAATAAAAGATATTAAATTATATTTAGAAAATGGTAGAGAGCCAATAATTAGATAAAATAAATAGAGGTGATTTTTATGACAGATATAGAAATTGCAAGAAGTACTAAACTAGAAAATATTGTTGATATTGCAAAAAAACTAGATATAGATGAAGAATATATCGAACAATATGGAAAATATAAAGCAAAGATATCTGAAAGAATAGAAGAAAAATTAAAGAATAAGAAAAATGGAAAATTAATATTAGTAACAGCAATGAGCCCAACACCTCTAGGAGAAGGTAAAACAACAATTTCTATAGCTGTAGCAGATGGCCTTCAAAAAATAGGAAAAAAATCAATATTAGCTCTAAGAGAACCATCACTTGGACCTGTATTTGGAATAAAAGGAGGAGCAACTGGTGGCGGAAAAGTTCAAGTAGCTCCAATGGAAGATATAAACCTTCATTTTACAGGAGACATTCATGCAATGACTGCTGCAAATAATTTATTATCAGCTATGATTGATAATCATATTTATTTTGGAAATGAATTAGGGTTTGATAAGGTTGTTTGGAAAAGATGTATAGATTTAAATGATAGACAATTAAGAGTTGTAAATACAGGTTTATCTGAAGAAAAGAAAATAGTTCCAAGAAAAGACAAATTTGATATAACGGTTGCATCAGAAATAATGGCAATTGTATGTTTATCAGAAAATATAGAAGATTTAAAAAATAAATTAGGAAATATAATTGTTGGATACAATAAACAGGAAAATCCGATCTATGCAAAAGATTTAAATGCACAAGGTGCAATGGCAGTTCTTTTAAAAGATGCTATTAAACCGAATTTAGTGCAGACGTTAGAACATACTCCTGCAATTATTCATGGAGGACCTTTTGCAAATATAGCTCATGGATGTAATAGTATAGTTGCAACTAAAATGGCTTTGAAATTATCGGATTATGTTGTTACAGAAGCTGGATTTGGAGCAGATCTTGGTGCAGAAAAATTTTTAGATATAAAATGTAGAAAAACTGGATTAAAACCAGATGCTGTGGTTTTAGTTGCTACAATAAAAGCAATAAAATATCACGGAGGAGTAGAAAAAGAAAAAATACAAGAGGAAAATATTGAAGGAATAGAAAAGGGTTTAGATAATCTGTATAGACATATTGATAATTTAAAAAATAAATTTGGTTTAAATGTAATAGTTGCTTTAAATAGATACATATCTGATACTGAAAAAGAAATAGAATTTTTGGAACAAAAGTTAAAACAAAAAGATGTTAAATTAAGTCTAGTAGAAGGCTGGGCAAAAGGAGGAGAAGGAGCAACAGATATTGCAAAAAAAATAGTAGACTTAGTAGAAAGAAAAGAAGATTTTAAATATATTTATGAAGATAATGATACTATAAAAGAAAAAATATTTAAAGTTTCAACTAAGATTTATGGAGCAAAAGATGTTGAATACTCTGAAGAGGCAATAAATGAAATAGAAAAAATTGAAAGCTTAGGATATGGAAATCTACCAGTTTGTATTGCTAAAACACAATATTCATTCTCAGATGATCCTAAAAATCTAGAATGTAATAATAATTACAATATACATGTTAGAAATATAGAATTAAAATCAGGAGCAGGTTTTATAGTTGTTTTAGCAGGGAAAATCATGACAATGCCAGGACTTCCTAAAGTACCTACAGCTGAAAATATCGATATTGATGAAAATGGAAATATAGTAGGGATATTTTAGATATAGTAAAAGAATAATCTATAAATAGCAATTTGAAAAAGATAATGAAGAAATTTATGAATATGAAAAATGAAACTAATAGAAAATAGTCAATTAATGTGGAGGAAAAATGGTAGATATAAAAAAAGGACTAACTGAAGAAGAAGTAAAGAAAAGGCAAGAAGAAGGAAAAATTAATTATGATACTACAGTACCTACAAAAACAATAAAAAGAATATTATTTGAAAACTTCTTTACATTATTTAATATAATAAATTTGTTTCTAGGAATATGCATATTTTTGGTAGGTTCATATAAAAATATGTTATTTTTAGCAATTGTAATAATAAATACAGCAATAAGTACTTTTCAAGAAATTCATGCTAAAAAGACAATAGATAAATTATCTGTAATGGCAACTAGTAAAGTAAAAGTAATAAGAGATGGAAAAAAGTCAGAAATATCTATAAATGATTTAGTATTAGATGATTTAATAGAATTAAATACAGGAAACCAGGTTGCAACAGATAGTATTATTTTAAAAGGTGAGGTTCAAGTAAATGAATCATTTTTAACAGGAGAGCCAGATACTATAATAAAAAAAGAAGGAGATAATATTTTATCTGGAAGTTTTATAGTAAGTGGTAAATGCTTAGCACAAGTAGAGCATATTGGAGAAGATAATTATACTGCTAAAATCTCTAGTGGTGCAAAATACATAAAAAAAGTGAAATCTGAAATAATGACATCCTTAAATAAAATAATTAAATTTTTGACTTTTGCAATAATTCCAATTGGAATAGGATTATTTGTAATGCAATATAGTGTATTTGGAGTTGGACTTAAAGATGCAGTAGTAAAAACAGTTGCAGGTATTATTGGTATGATTCCAGAGGGATTAGTATTACTAACTAGTACAGTTCTTGCAGTTAGTGTTATAAGACTTTCTAAATCAAAAGTATTAGTTCAAGAATTATATTGTATAGAAACATTAGCTAGAGTAGATACATTATGCCTTGATAAGACAGGAACTTTAACAGAAGGAATAATGGAAGTAATTGATTTTGTTCCAATTACAAGATCAGAAGATGAAATGAAAAATATAATGGCAAATATAGCTAAATTTTCAGAAGATGAAAATTCTACAATAGATGCTATTAAAAAATATTTTACAAAAACAAATAAAAAATTTAATCCAATACAAAAAGTAGCATTTTCATCTAAGACAAAATGGTCAGGGATAAACTTTGAAAAAGAAGGAAGTTACATTATTGGAGCTCCAGAAATTGTATTAGCTAAAAAATTTAAAGATTATGAAGATGTAGTAAATAAATATTCAAAAGATTATAGAGTTATAGTTTTAGCATATTCAAAAGAGGATTTTAAAGATAAAAACTTACCAAATAATATAGAAATTATAGGATTAATATTAATTCTTGATAAAATAAGAAAAGAAGCTCCAAGAACATTAGAATATTTTTATAAACAAGGTGTTGATGTTAAAATTATTTCTGGAGACAATCCTCTTACAGTATCAAAAATTGCAAAAAAAGTGGGAGTACGTAACTATGAAAATTATATAGATATGTCACAAGTAAAAGATAATCAAATAGATAAAGTAGCATTAAAATATTCTATATTTGGTAGAGTATCTCCGCTTCAAAAACAATTATTAGTAAAAGCTCTAAAAAAGGCAAAAAGAACTGTTGCTATGACAGGAGACCGGAGTAAATGATGTTCTAGCATTAAAAGAATCGGATTGTGGTATAGCAATGGCAAATGGAAGTGATGCCACCAAAAGTGTATCTCAATTAATATTATTAGATTCTAATTTTGCTTCAATGCCAAAAGTAGTAGCAGAAGGAAGAAGAACAATAAATAATATACAGCGTTCAGCATCATTATTCTTAGTAAAAACAATTTATTCAGGAATACTTGCCTTAATGTTCTTGTTTATGGGTGCGGCATATCCATTTGTACCAATACAATTAAGTTTAATAAGTACTGTAACTATAGGAATCCCATCATTCTTATTAGCTTTAGAACCAAATAGAGAAAGAATAAAAGGAAAGTTTTTACAAAATGTAATAATAAGAGCTTTGCCAACAAGTTTAGCAGTGGCAGTAGATATATTTATAATATCTCTATTACATAGACAAGGTTTGATACCTACTGAACAATATTCAAGCTTATGTGTAATATCTACTGGAATATGTGGAATTATATTACTATTTACATTAGCTAAAACAAGAAAAAGTGAAGAAACAGTATTACCAGTATCAATATTTAGATTAGGTTTAGCAATTGCCTCAACAACATTGTTCATATTTGGTCTAACAGCTCTAAATTGGTGGTTTAACATAGCCGAAATAATGCCAATGTTAAATAATATAATAAAATTTGGATTAATTTCAATTTTTGACTTTATAGTCTTTACATTTATATTAAGAAAAATAATTAATAAAATTAATCTAAAAAATAGAGTTTAATTAAATAAATTAATTATGAAGGGAAGAAAAAAGATGAAAGATATTAAAATTTCAGAAAATATAATTTATATAGGAGCAGATGATAAAGATATAGATTTATTTGAAAGTCAATACATAGTACCAAATGGAATATCATATAACTCATATTTAATAAAAGATGAAAAAATAGCAATTATGGATACAATAGATAGAAGAAAAACAGATGAATGGTTAGAAAATTTAGATAAAGCATTAGATGGAAGAACTCCAGATTATTTAGTTGTTTCACATATGGAACCTGATCATGCAGCAAATATTCAAAATCTAATAGAAAAATATCCAAATATAAAGATAGTAAGTAATAATAAAGTATTTAGTTTTATACCTCAATTTTTTGATATAAAAGATTTAGAAGAAAGAAAAATAGAAGTAAAAGAAGGAGATACTCTAAATTTAGGAAAACATACATTAAGATTTATAATGGCACCTATGGTACATTGGCCAGAAGTTATGATGGAATATGAAGAAACAGAAAAAATACTATTTTCAGCAGATGCGTTTGGTAAATTTGGAAGTTTAGATACTGATGAAGAATGGGATTGTGAAGCTAGAAGATATTATTTCAATATTGTAGGAAAATATGGAATACAAGTACAAGCAGTACTTAAAAAAGCAGCTTCATTAGATATAAAAACAATATGTCCGCTTCATGGACCAATATTAAAAGAAGATTTAAATCATTATTTGAATTTATATGATATATGGAGTTCATATAAACCAGAGTCTGAAGGAATATTTATAGCTTGTAGTTCAATACATGGAAATACAATGAATGCTGCAAAAGAATTGAAGAAAATATTAGAAGAAAAAGGAGCAAAAAAAGTAGTGTTATCAGATTTAGCAAGAGAAGATTTTGCAGAATGCATAGAAGATGCATTTAGATATGGAAAAATAATACTTGCTTCATCTACATATAATATGGGAATATTTTCTCCTATGGAACAATTCTTACATCACTTAAAAGGAAAAAATTATCAAAATAGAAAAGTAGGAATAATAGAAAATGGAACTTGGTCACCAAATGCTGCAAAATGCATGAAAGAGATTTTAGAACAAATGAAAGATATTGAAATTATAGAACCAATAGTTACAATTAGATCAACTCTAAATAATGAATCAAAAGAACAATTAAAATTGTTGGCAGACAATATTATAAAATAAGTGTAGTATATTTATGAATTAATAAAAACTAATAATTAAAATTCGAAAGGAGGAAACAAAAAATGACAGGGAGTAAATTGCTAAAAAAACTTAGTATTCTATGCTATATTTTAGGTATTATAGGTGTAGTCATTGGAATTATTGCTATGACTACAAATATAGGTGACACATTATTTCAAACAGAAATGGGAAAATTAGCAGAATTACAAAAGTTAAACCTTGATCCAAAAGTATTTTTAGGAATTAATTTTATAACATCATCACTTTTTACTGTATTTGAAGGTTGGTTACTTGGAAGAGCTGCAAAAAATGGAAGAAAATCTATGTTTTTAATAATATTATTAATATTAGGCATAATCTCACCAATAATAGAGATATTAAGTGCTGGATTTGGCTCAATTCTTAATATGGAATCAATAGCAAATATTATAGGAATACTAATTAAAGCATTCATTTTAAATCAAGTTCTTAAAGTAAGAAGAGAAGCAGAAGACTAGAAATTTTAGAAAAGTAAAGAAAGGAAATAAAGAATGTTAGAAATAAAAGAAGTTACTAAAATCTACAAAATGGAAGAAATAGAACAAAAAGCTTTAGATAAAGTGTCAATAAACTTTAGAAAAAATGAATTTGTATCTATTTTAGGACAAAGCGGTAGTGGTAAATCAACGCTACTAAACATTATTGGAGGATTAGATCATTATACATCAGGTGACTTAATAATAAGTGGAACAAGTACTAAAGAATATAAATCATCAGATTGGGATACATATAGAAATCACAAAGTTGGATTTATATTCCAAAGTTATAATTTAATTATGCACCAATCAATTCTTTCAAATGTAGAATTAGCTTTGACATTATCAGGAGAATCAAAATCGACACGTAGGAAAAAAGCTAAAGAAGCATTAAAGAAAGTTGGATTAGGAGATCATTTAAATAAAAGACCAAGTCAATTATCAGGAGGACAAATGCAAAGAGTTGCAATTGCAAGAGCATTAGTAAATGATCCAGAAATAATTCTAGCTGATGAACCAACAGGAGCATTGGATTCAGAAACTAGTATACAAATTATGGACTTATTAAAGGAAGTTGCTAAAGAAAAATTAGTAATAATGGTTACTCATAACCCAGAACTTGCAAAACAATATTCAACAAGAATAGTAAGCCTAAAAGATGGTCATATAATTGATGATACAATGCCATTTGATGGAAAAGAAAAAAATGAAAAAGAAATTGAAAAGAAAAGAAAATCAATGGGATTATTTACAGCATTAACATTAAGTTTGAACAACTTACTTACTAAAAAAGGAAGGACTTTTGTTACAGCTATAGCTGGAAGTGTTGGAATTATTGGAATAGCACTTATTTTAGGTTTGTCAAACGGTGTAAGAAATTATGCTGAAAATTTGCAAAAAGATTCTTTTGCTAGTATGGCACTTAGCATTCAATCAACAACTACAGATAGTTCAAAAATGAAATATAATTCATCAGAATCAGAAAAAACAAAAAAAGAAGAACATCCAAATAAAATAGTTGCAAATGATAATATTTCTTCTAATATGGCTCTAAATGAAAAAGCAACAATAAAGAAAAATAACCTTAAAAAGATGAAGGAATATATAAATAATCATAAATCAGAAGTTGAACAATTTTCTTCAGATGTTAAATACATATATAATGTAGATTTAAATATATATGACAAAAACAATAATGGACAAATTATAAAAGTAAACCCAATAGAAAATGCAGGAAATACTGCAGATACTGGACTAATGGCCAGTCTAGAAAGTATGACAAGTATACTTCAAAATTCATTTAGTCAATTATTAGATGATTCAAATTATGAAATTTTATCAGGAGAAATGCCAAAAGCATATAATGAATTAGTATTGGTTGTAAATAAAGATAATGAATTATCTCTATCTACAATGTATTCATTAAATATAGAAAACAAAGCGGATATTGCAGAATTTTTAAAGAAAGCTTCTAATGGTGAAGAAATCAAATTAAAAAATGTATCATATGATTTCGACAAAATAATTGGTAAAACATATAAATTGATAAATCCAGCAGATTATTATGAACAACGAAGTGGCATATGGGTAAGTAGACAAAATGATAATAATTACATGAAATATTTATATGATAAAGCCACAGAATTAAAAATAACAGGAATTGTTAAAGTTAAAAATGAAAATACACCAAATGGATATTTAGGATATACAGAAGATTTAGCTAAATATATAATGGAAGAAGCAAATAAGACTCAAATAGTTAAACAACAATTAGCAAATAAAGAAATAAATGTATTTACAGGCTTACCTTTTGATGAAATGATGCAAGAATCTTATGAGGCAAATTTAAAATTGTTAAGTGCCGGAAGTGAAGATACACCATACACTATAAATATATATCCTAAAAATGCAGATTCAAAGGCAGAAATAAAGAAATTTATAGAGAACTATAATAATTCAGTTTCAGAAGAAGATAAAATTATATATTCAGATCAAATGGAAGAATTAACAAAAGGAATAACACAAATAGTTAATATGATTTCTATGGTAATGATTGCATTTGTTGCTATTTCATTAGTTGTATCAAGTTTAATGATTGGTATAATAACTTACATTTCTGTACTTGAAAGAACAAAAGAAATAGGAATCTTAAGAGCAATAGGAGCATCTAAAAGAGATGTTAAAAGAGTATTTATTGCAGAAACAATCATTGAAGGATTTGCTTCAGGAGCTTTAGGTATTATAATTACTTATTTAATATCATTACTTGTTAATCTTATTGTAAATGCTCTAGCAAAAATAGATGGAATTATGCAAGTATCAATTACACATGCATTTATATTAATAGGTGTAAGTATGCTACTTACAGTTATTGCAGGTTTAGGTCCAGCAAGCATTGCAAGCAAAAAAGACCCTGTTGAATCATTAAGAGGAGAATAATAATAAATTAATAAAAATAAGCAAGGAGAATTTTAAAACTCTTTGCTTATTTTTATTCTATATAAGCATAAATTATATAATATATGATTGATTTTAGATCAAAAACAATATATAATATAAAGGTCTAAAAAAGGAGATAAAAATGTTAGAGTTAAAAAATATAAAGAAAACTTATAGTAGTGGAAATGAAAAAGTAGAAGCCTTAAAAGGTATAGACTTAAAATTTAGAGAATCTGAATTTGTGTCTATTTTAGGGCAAAGTGGTTGTGGAAAAACTACCCTTTTAAACATTATAGGAGGCTTAGATAGATATACATCAGGAGATTTAATTATAAATGGAAAGTCTACTAAAAAGTTTAAAGATAGAGATTGGGATGCATATAGAAATTATAAAATAGGATTTGTATTTCAAAGTTATAATTTAATAGGACATCAAACAATTCTATCTAATGTTGAACTTGCTTTAACAATTGGAGGTATATCTGGAAAAGAAAGAAAGCAAAGAGCAATTAAAGCATTAGAAGAAGTAGGTCTAAAAGACTATATACATAAAAAGCCAAATCAGTTATCAGGTGGACAAATGCAAAGAGTTGCAATTGCAAGAGCTTTAGTAAATAATCCAGATATAATTCTAGCTGATGAACCAACAGGAGCATTAGATACAAAAACAAGTGTGCAAGTAATGGAAATATTAAAGGAAATATCTAAAGATAAATTAATTATAATGGTAACACATAATCCAGAACTTGCAAGCAAATATTCAAGTAGAATTATTAGAATATTAGATGGTGTTATTACAGAAGATTCTAATCCAATAGTAGAAGAAGAAAAACTAAATCAAGAAAAAGAAACAAATAAAATAGGTAGAACTTCTATGAAAATCTGGACAGCATTTAGATTAAGTTTAAATAATTTACTTACTAAAAAAGGAAGAACTATACTTGTTTCTGTTGCAGGTTCAATCGGAATAATTGGTATTGCTTTAGTACAATCAGTATCAAATGGATTTCAAGCTTATGTAGATTCTATACAAGAAGAAACATTAACATCATATCCATTATCTGTAATGGAAGAATCTTCAGATATTGCAAGTGCAATTTTAGCTATGAGACCTGAAAATAAAGAAAATTCAGAAATAAATGATGGGACTATAAGAGAAGAACAATATATATCAAAAGTTTTAGATACTTTAAGTACAAATGATTTAAGAAGTTTTAAAAAGCATTTAGAAAATAATTATAAAGAAGTAGAAAAAGATTTGTCATCTGTTAAATATGGATATAGTGTAGAGCCTAATATTTATGGTATAGATGTAAATAATAAAGTTACAAAACTAAGTCCCAATAATTTATTTACATCTAGTATGGGATCATCATTTGGATCTGGAATGATGAGTACATATACTTCAGTTTATTCTCAAATGATGGATAACAAAGAAACTATAACAAATTCATATGATATCTTAGCAGGACATCTTCCAGAAAATTATAATGAAATGATTATTGTACTTTCAGATAGAAACAGTATATCAGATTTACTTGTTTATTATTTAGGATTAAGAGATATGAATGAATTAAAAGATATAGTTTCTAAATTAATGAAAGGTGAAACTGTAGATATTAATAATGAACCATTAGATTTTACATATGAAGATTTAATGAATAAAGAATTAAAACTAATACTTCCTACAGATTTATATAATTTCAATTCTGACTATAACGTATATGAAGATATGACGGAAAATGAAGAGTATATGAGAAACTTATATGAAAATGCTCCTAAGTTAAAAATAGTTGGAATTGTAACTGCAAAAGAAGGTGTTACTTCAGCAGCATTAAACCCAGGAGTTGCATATACAAGTGGTTTGGTAGATTATATAATAGACAAAACAGCTAATACTGAGATTGTAAAGAAACAATTAGAAAACGAAGAAATAGATGTATTTTCAAATTCTAAATTTGATGAAAAGAAAAATGGTTTAGGGTTAGATTTTAAAGATTTAATAAGTATAGATACTGCTAAACTTCAAAGTGCATTTAATATAAATATAGACCCAACTCAAATACAAAATCAAACACAAGGTTATATGGAAGAAATATCTAATGCTATTAGTACAGATATAACTCCTGCAAAAAATGATTTTACAAATAATCTAAATACTTTGGCTAAAGGGTTATTAGATTCAATAGATAATGAAATTACTGAAGATGATATTGAAAGTTTAGTAAATAATTATTTAAACGGATATGAAGAATCAAAAATAATGGCTTCATTGGAGGAAAAATATGTAATACCAAAAGACACTTTTAAAGAAGCATATTCTGGATTGTTAAAAGGATTGTTACAAGTATATGTGAAGGCATATGATGCTGCAAAAGCATTAATGCCACCAAGTACTAGTACTACAATGCCAACAATACCATCATTGCCATCAAGTATTCAAAATATAGACATAAAAGATACCATCTTATCTCAATATTTAAGTAGTGCTGCAATTCAAGAAACTGAAGAAACTATGGCAAGAGTTATGACAGAAGCGGTTATGAAAAAAACAGTACTTACAAAAGTAGGAGAATTAACAGGAAGATTAACAAATAGCTTTGCATCTAGTTTTAATGTTGATCAAGCAAAAATTGCTGATTCATTTAAAATGAAGCTAACTGAAGAAGAAATAACAAGATTAATTACTGCAATGCTTGCAGACTCTGATGCAAGTGCAAAAACAAACTTAATTGGTTTAGGATATCAAAATAAAGAAGAACCAACATATATATCTTTCTATTTTAATAGTTTTGATGGAAAAGAACATTTTAAGGATTTTATAAACAACTATAATGAAAAAGTAAAACAAAATGGAGAAGACGATAAAGAAATTAAATATACAGATACTACAGGAATACTTATGGGATCTGTTAAAACAATTGTAAATGCAGTAACATATGTTTTGATTGCTTTTATTTCAATTTCTTTAGTAGTATCATCAATAATGATAGGAATTATAACTTATATTTCTGTTTATGAAAGGACAAAAGAAATAGGAATATTAAGGGCAATAGGAGCGTCTAAAAGAAATATTTCTTCAATATTTAATGCAGAGACCTTTATTATAGGGTTATTATCAGGCTTAATTGGAATAGGCTTTACATATGCTGTTATCCCAATAATAAATAGTGTACTGCATATGTTTACAGGAAATATTCCACTAAATGCAACTTTCTATGCTCAAAATGCAGTAATATTAGTTATTTTAAGTATTGTTTTAACATTAATTGGAGGATTAATTCCTGCAAAAGCAGCATCTAAAAAAGATCCTGTCATAGCATTAAGAACAGAATAAAATATGTAAAAAATTGGAGATAAAACTATGGAAAAAATAAAAAAAGTATTTGGCAATATAAATTTAACCTGGACAAAAGTAATAATATTTGCCATAATAGCAGGTATATATACTGCAATAATGGCTATGTTACCAATAGCAAAAGATACTTCTTTTTCAGATATAACAGTTACTTTTGAAGTTTGGATTTTATTTGGAATATTTATTATTATGAATAGCACATCAGCAAAAGATTCAGCATTAAAATGCTTTATATTCTTTTTAATAAGTCAACCATTAGTATATCTTATTCAAGATCTTGTAAACAAAAGTAGCTTATTTATAACATATTATAGATTTTGGTTTATATGGACTATAGCTACTATTCCAATGGGATTTATAGGCTGGTATATGAAAAAAGACAAATGGTGGGGATTACTAATATTACTTCCAATACTTACTTTTTTAGGTCATCATTTTGGACAATATTTGGGAATGACAATGTTTTCATTTCCAAAACATATACTAACAACAGCATTTTGTGTTATAACAATAATTTTATATCCATTAGTAATATTTAAGGATAAAAAAATAAGGCTAGCTGGAATTTTAATAGGAATTATAATATTAATAGTATTTACTTTTTTAACATTGCAACAACCACAAGGTTATGACACATATATATTAACTAATGGTGGATCAGAAGATGCGGTTTTTGATGATTCTTATAAAGTTTATTTAGAAGATGAAAGTCTTGGAACAGTTGATATTAGATTTGTAGAACAAGGATTAAATGATTGGGTTGTTCATGCTGTATTTAATAAAACAGGAAATACAAAAGTTATATTACAATCTCCAAGTGGAGAAAAAACAGTATTTGACATTAAGGTAGATAGAAATACATATACAATAAATAAAAAGTAATGTATGTAAGAGAAAATAGTTTAAAAGTATTGATTATTCTTAAAAAATATGGTATATTTAAAGTATAGTAAGCAATAAAAATAAAAAATTGCATATACTAATAAAAAAGTGGTGAATCCAGCCATTAAATTGGAATTTAAAAAAGCGGTGAATCCAGCCATAAATTGGAATTTGAAAAAGCGGTGTTTCCAGCCAACAAATTGGAACTTAAAAAAGTAAGATTAGAGACTAAACTCTAATCTTTTATTATATATATATTATTGTATTTTTAAGACAATTAGTGTATAATAAAAACACTTTAAGGAGGAAAAAATAATGATATTAAATTTAAAGATTGTTAGAGTTAATTCTGATTATTGTGATTATTTAAGAAAATATGACAATAAGGTTTCATATAATAAATTTGAAAAAGAATTAAGACCATTTATAGGAATATTATTCAAGATAGATAAATGTGAATATTTTGCACCTTTATCTAGTCCAAAGCCTAAACATAAAAATATGAAGAATACGGTTGATTTCTTTAAAATAAAAAATGGCGAATTAGGAGCAGTTAATTTTAATAATATGATACCAGTAAATAAAGAAAATTATACGCTAGTAGATTTAAACAAAGAAACATTAACTCTTTCTGAATTAAAGTATCAAAGATTATTAAGACAACAGTTAGCATGGTTAAATGCAAATTATCATCAAGTTAAAAATAAATCATTTAAATTATATCAATTATATAACAATGATAAACTTCCTAAAAATATTAAGTCGAGATGTTGCAATTTTAAATTATTAGAAGAAAAATGTATGGAATATAATAAATAAATGAGGTAAATTAAATATGAAAGTTATATTTTTAGATATTGATGGTGTTTTGAATTCAGATGAATATTTTAATAATATTAAAAATAAGGAAACAACTGATATTGAAAGTGAGATAGATATAAATACTATAGTAGATTTAAAAAAAGCAATAGATGAAACTGGTGCAAGTGTTGTATTAAGCTCATCATGGCGATATAACAAATATTATTTTGAAAGTTTAAAACAATTATTTATGAATTATAATATAATTTTAGGACAAACTCCTCCTATTAGGCAAGATAGAGGTATAGAAATTAAAAAATGGCTTGAAGTACATCCTGACACAGAAGATTATGTTATACTAGATGATGAAATCTTTGAAACATTTGACGAGGAGTTACTAAAACATTTAATAAAAATAGGTACAGAAAATGGTAGAGGATTTGGAGAAGGATTACAAGCAAAAGATATCCAAGAAATAATTTTAAGGCTTGGTAGAAAAAAAGAAAAACTATATGATGAAAAAGAAAGATAAAAGTTATTTCGTTTTAAAAATAAAAATTTGTGACCAAATTCGTGTAATTTGAAAAATTAGCCAAAAATTTTTCGAAAAGTGAACAAAATACACGAATTTGTTCGTCTTTTTACACGAATTTTTAGGATGATAGTAATCCTTTTTCTAGATCACAAAGGAGGAAAAATGTTTAAATTAGTATCAAATTATAAGCCAACTGGAGACCAACCAAAGGCAATTGAATATCTATCAAACGGAATAAAAGAAGGTAAGAAATTCCAGACGCTTCTAGGCGTTACGGGTTCTCGGAAAAACTTTCACAATGGCAAATATAATTGAAAAAGTACAAAAACCAACTCTTGTTTTAGCACACAATAAGACTCTTGCTGGACAATTGTATTCCGAATTCAAAGAGTTCTTCCCTCGGCAACAATGTAGAGTATTTTGTATCTTATTATGATTATTACCAACCAGAAAGCTATATTCCATCAACAGATACATATATAGAAAAAGATTCATCTATTAATGATGAAATAGATAAATTAAGACATTCGGCAACTCTTTCTTTATTCGAAACAAGAGATGTAATAATAGTTGCTTCTGTTTCTTGTATATATGGTTTAGGAGACCCTATTGATTATCAAGAAATGATGTTATCTCTAAGACCTGGCATGCAAAAATCAAGAGATGATGTTTTAAGAAAATTAATCTCAATGCAATATACAAGAAATGAAATAGATTTTAAAAGAGGAACTTTTAGAGCAAAAGGAGATATAGTAGAAATTTATCCTTCTGATCAATCAGAAAATGCAATAAGAGTAGAATTTTGGGGAGATGAAATAGAAAAAATAACAGAAATAAATGCATTAACAGGAAAGCCAATAGGAACTAGAAAACATATTTTAATTTCACCAGCATCACATTATGTTACAACAAAGGAAAAAATGGATAGAGCAATTGTAACAATTGAACAGGAAATGGAAGAACGTGTTAAATATTTTAAATCTCAAAACAAATTAATAGAAGCTCAAAGGATTGAGGAAAGAACAAACTTTGATATTGAAATGATGAAAGAAACTGGATTCTGTTCTGGAATAGAAAATTATTCAAGACATATAAGCGGAAGGCCTGTTGGAAGTCCACCATATACTTTATTTGATTATTTTCCAGATGATTTCTTATTACTTATTGATGAGTCACATGCAACAATACCACAAGTAAAAGCAATGTATAATGGAGATAGATCAAGAAAAGAATCTTTAGTAAATTATGGATTTAGATTACCTTCTGCATTTGATAATAGACCACTTACATTTAAAGAGTTTGAAGAAAGAGTAAATCAAGTTGTATTTGTTAGTGCTACACCTGCAGATTATGAAAAAGAACATAGTAAAGAAAATGTAGTAGAACAAATTATAAGACCAACTGGACTTCTCGATCCTAAAATAGAAGTAAAACCAGTTACAAACCAAATAGATGATTTGTTAGAACAAATTAGAATAAGAGTAGAAAGAAAAGAAAGAGTATTAGTTACAACATTAACTAAAAAAATGGCAGAAGACTTAACTGAATATCTAAAAAGCTTAGACATAAAAGTAAACTATATGCATTCTGATACAAAAGCGTTAGAAAGAATGGAAATAATAAGAAATTTGAGACTTCGGAGAATTTGATGTTTTAGTTGGAATAAATCTTTTAAGAGAAGGATTAGATATACCAGAAGTATCTTTAGTTGCAATATTAGATGCTGATAAAGAAGGCTTTCTTCGTTCAGAAAGATCTTTAATACAAACAATAGGGCGTGCTGCTAGAAATACAGATGGAACAGTTATTATGTATGCAGATGAATTAACAGAAAGTATGGAAAAAGCAATATCTGAAACAAATAGAAGAAGAAAAATACAACAAGAATATAATGAAAAACATAATATAACACCTAAAACAATAAATAAATCAGTAAGAGATAGTATTAAAGTAACAAATGTTGAAGATATAGAAGTAGAATATAAACTAGAAAAAGATGATGACATAAAAGATACAATTACAAAACTTACTGATGAGATGTTAAAATATGCAGCAGATATGGAATTTGAAAAAGCTGCAGAATTAAGAGATAAAATAAAAGAATTAGAAAAATTAATATAAAAGGATAGCCTCCCATAGTATGTTAACTACTATGGGAGGCTAAAAACAGGGTCAGTCTTCGATATCTTTGACGCTGTATACGTTGTTGAAAATTTCTGATTTTTCAACATATTCTCTAATACCCTCAAAAAGCATGTGATGTATCTTATGATACAAATCAGAGGGGGTCGTAAAGAAATGAATAAGCGTAGCCCGCTCCATCTTAGCTAAAGCTGAAATGTTAAAACGTGCGCTAGGGAATCTAGAAGACTCAACAGTCACATCTTCAGACACAACTTTGGATAGACCTTTGATGGTTGAAGTCAGGATCATCCATCTTTCTTCAGCACCTACAGAGCTTTCTAACAACTCATAAGGACGAAGAGCGACGTTTTCAATTAAACGGGCAAGATTGTCAGTGGAAATTTTTTTTGCCATTGTTGTCATCCTTTCTAAAGTATTACCCTGTTTATTCCCTATGTATTGATTTTTATTTCCGAATTTGGAACATTAAATCTCAATAGAGATATACCTTATGGCAATTTAATTATACCATAAATTTAAACAAAAATCAAAATTTAATATATATAAAAACCCCTTACCACTATAGCGGTGAGGGGAAATTTGTGCTAGATTAAATTTAAATTATTTCTTACTGCGGTTAGCACAAGCAGCAATAACATAAAGCCGCTGTGCGAAATTCTCGATGTGAGATTCCGGATAAGTTACAATTACTCCTGTAATGTAACTAAAAACGATATGGGGTATACCATTCTTGAAAGCATGAGACCAGTCTATTTTTGAATTATCTAAATTCTTTATAGATGAAGGCTTATGCGAAACGGTAAATCCCTGTTTAATATATCTCTTTATTTCTGAACTGTAAAGAAGTTCATTATCAAGAGACATCTGGCCACTTTCAGCAGCCTTGTAAAGCTTGGTAAGCCGTTTTTCAGAACGACTCGGAAATTCTTGCATGTAATCCTCCTGTAAAAATGACTAGCACAAATTTTTTAAGGTAAATAAGAACATCATAAAACTGTCCTTAAAATGCATTTACCGATAAAAAATTATATCACTTTATGTTAAATAAATCAAGAAAAGTAGTAGATATTATCAAATTTATTTTGAATTTTTATAAGAATAATTTAATAAATACACATATTATATAAAGGTGATATGTATGTTATTTTTAAAAGGATTATATGAAGATGCCAAAAATATAAAGAAAAAAGATCCGGCATGCAAAAGTATATTAGAAGTAATTATCCTTTATCCTGGATTTCATATATTAATATTTCATAGATTAGCGCATTTTTTGTATAAGCATAAATTGATATTTTTATCAAGACTAGTTTCTCAAATTGGAAGATTTTTTACAGGAATAGAAATACATCCAGGTGCTAAAATTGGAAGAAGATTATTTATAGATCATGGAATGGGAATAGTAATAGGAGAAACTTCAACTATTGGAAATGACTGTACAATTTATCATAATTCTACATTAGGTGGTACTGGTAAAGATAAAAATAAAAGACACCCTGATTTAGGAAATAATGTAATGGTAGGCTCAGGTGCGAAAATACTTCGGACCAATAAATATAGGAAATAACGTAAAAATTGGAGCAAATAGTATAGTTTTAAAAAATATACCTGAGAATAGTACAGTAGTAGGATGTAATAGAATAATAAATAACAAAAAAGAAGCAGCTATATAATAATATAGAACCGCTTCTTTTTACTTTTATAAATTATATAAGTTTCCATCAACTAATAATTTAGCTCTTTTTACAGTTTTTTCATCAGAATTCAAAGCATTTTCTAAAAATTCTGGATGATTAATTAAAAATTCTCTCATACAATTATCAGGATCTTTAAAGAAATTATTTAATAATTCTAATTGATTTTCATTTATAATTCCCATATCTAAAGCATTTTTAAAAAGATTAGTATCAACATTTACTAAAGATAGAGATTTTACACCTTCTGCTTCTAATTTTTCTTTACCACCTTGCATCCTATCTACAACAACACAAGACCATAAAATATTTGCTCCTAAATTTTTAATAGCTGGTATCCAAGCACGAATATAACTAGAAGCAACAGTTATTAAATCAGCTACATGTAATACTTTTTTACCTTCTAAATTAGATAATTCGTAAGTATTAGAAAAATCATAATCACTTACTACAGTCGATAAATCTTTATAAATTGTAATATGAGGCTTTTTTAACAAATATGCAATAATATTAGAGAAAAACCAATCTCTTCTTTCACCACCAGAAATATAGTCAATTTCATTTACATCAATATTTTCTTCTATATAAGACTTTATATTTTCGATTACATCATGATATATTTTATTTTCATTATATTGTTTTAAAACTTTATCAAAAACTTTCTTTGGTAAAGTCATCTTATCTGATAAAGAACTATCTATAAAAGATAAAAGATCGTTTGCTTCTTTTTCGCTACCATAAATAAAATGAGTATTAATAAAGTAAGGTCCTATTTTTCCTGAAGTATACCAAAAAGGTTTATTTTCTTCACAAAATCTAATTGCATTTGTTTCAAATAAGTAAGATATAATATTTGACATATTTAATTCCTCCTAAATTAAAATTCTAAGAACATTTTAAATAAAAAAGCATTTTTTGTCAATTGAAAATTGAAACGTTAAATCAAATATGATATAATTTTAAAAAATAAATAGGAGTTAAAAATATATGAGTAATAAAAATATAGGTTTTACTATAGGAAAATTTGCTCCATTACATAAAGGACATCAATTATTATTAGAAACTGCAATAAAAGAAATGGATGAAGTGTATTGTGTTATTTATGATACAGATGTAATAGATATTGATGTAAAAGAAAGAGCAAAGTGGATTGAAAAGTTATATCCAAAAGTTCATATTTTATTTGCTTATGATAGTCCAAAACAATATGGTTTAGATGATAAAAGCGTAGATATTCAAATGAAATATTTAAATAACATAATAAAAGATATACCTGTAACACATTTTTATAGTAGTGAACCTTATGGAGAAAAAGTCTCAAGCTATTTAAAAATAAAAAATAGACAAGTAGATATGGAAAAAAAGATTATACCAATTAATGCAAGTGAAATAAGAGAAAACTATGATGAAAATAAACGATATTTAGAAGATTTTATATTTGATAAATTAAAAAATAAATGATATTATAAATAAAAATAAGGAGGAAATATTTTATGAAAATACTATTAAAAAATGGAAGATTAATTGACTATAAGACTAAAAGAGATGAAATAACAGACATTTTGATTAATGGCAATAAGATTGAAAAAATTGCAAAAGATATAAACGAAAAAGTAGACAGAATAATTGACTGTACAAAATTTAATATTATACCTGGAATGATTGATATGCATTGCCATTTAAGAGAACCTGGCTTTGAATATAAAGAAACAATCGAAACAGGTGCAAAAAGCGCCGTAAGTGGAGGTTTTACAACTATTTGCCCTATGCCAAATACAAAACCAACACCAGATAGCGCTATTATTTTGCAAAAAATTATAGAAGAAGCAAAAAGAGTAAATTTATGTAATATACTTCCATTTTCATCTGTAACAAAAGGTGAGAAAGGAGAAGAATTAGTAGATTTTGAAGAAATGAAAAATGCTGGTGCGATTGGATTTTCTGATGATGGTATGCCTGTTGTAAACAGTAGAATAATGAGACAAGCCATGATAGAAGCAGACAAAATAGGAAGCTTTGTATCATCTCACTGTGAAGAAAAATCAGTATCTAGTGGAGCAATAAATGCAGGAGAAGTAGCAAATAAATTAGGAGTAGAAGGAGTACTTCCAGAAGCAGAAGAAATAATGGCAGCTAGAGAAATAGTGATTTCAGAAACAAATAATGTAAGAGCACATATCTGTCATATAAGTACAAAAACAAGTAAAAATATGATTAGAGATGCTAAAAAAAGAGGAGTACAAGTAACTTGTGAAACATGCCCTCATTACTTTACATTTACACAAGATGAAGTATTAAAATCCGGAACAAACGCAAAAATGAATCCACCACTTAGAGAAGAAAAAGACAGAAAAGCAATTATAGAAGGATTAAAAGAAGGAACAATAGACGCAATAATAACAGACCATGCACCACATAGTGAAGAAGAAAAAAACAAAGAACTATCAAAAGCACCAAATGGTATTATAGGATTTGAAACAGCATTATCTGCAGAGATTATGAACCTAATAGATACAGGAGATTTAGACTATTTTAATTTGGTAAGACTTACATCTTATAATCCAGCAAAACTATTAAAAATAGATAGAGGAACAATTGAAGAAGGAAAAATTGCAGACATAACAATATTTGATCCAAATGAAATTTATACATATACAAAAGATATGATAGTATCTAAATCAAAAAATAGTCCTTTTATAGGAAAAGAACTAAAAGGAAAAGTAAAATATACAATCGTAAGCGGAAGAGTGGTGTATGAAAAATGAAATATATAATTGATGAATTAATTGAAAAAATAAAAGAATTAAACAACCCAACTGTAATGGGATTAGATCCAAGATACGAAATGCTTCCTAAATGTGTTACAGATAAATATCCTAAAACTTTAGAAGGAGTATCAAAAGCAATTATAGAATATAATAAAGCTTTAATAGATGCAACATATGATATCATTCCAGCAATAAAACCTCAAATTGCATTTTACGAGATGTACCGGAATACCGGGAATGGAAGCATTTAAAGAAACATGTAAGTATGCTAAAGAAAAAGGTATGATAGTAATTGCAGATATAAAAAGAGGTGATATAGGATCAACTGCAGCAGGATATTCAAATGCATATTTAGGAAAAACAAAAATTGGAGATATAGAAGAAAGTTTATATGATATAGATTTTGTAACAGTAAATCCATATATGGGAACTGATTGTGTTAAACCTTTTATAGAAGATTGTAAAAAATATAATAAAGGATTATTTATATTAGTAAAAACATCAAACCCATCATCAGGAGAACTTCAAGATTTAAAATTAGAAAATGGAAATGAAGTGTATTCTCAAGTAGCAAGCCTAGTTGAAAAATGGGGAGAAGACTTAAGAGGAAAATATGGGTACAGCAATATTGCTGCAGTAGTTGGTGCAACATATCCAGAACAATTAAAAGATATAAGAAAAAAAGCACCTTATACATTTTTTTTAATACCAGGATATGGAGCTCAGCGGAGGAAAAGTAGAAGATATTAAACTAGGATTTGATAAAAATGGTTTAGGGGGAATTGTAAATGCATCAAGAAGTTTAATGTGTGCTTATAAGTCTGATATATGGAAAGATAAGTTTAGCGAAGAAGAATATTTCAAAGCAACAAGACATGAAGCTTTAAGAATGAAAAACGAATTAAATGATGTAATAAAGGTTGGTGAATAAAATGAAACCAGGAAAAGATTATATTGGAGTAGGATGTGGAGCGTTTATAATAAATGAAAAAGATGAAGTTTTATTACAACAAAGAAATAAGGAACCTGAAAAAGGTTTTTGGAGCATCCCAGGGGGCAAAGTAGAATGGATGGAAACATTTGAAGATGCAGTAAAAAGAGAAGTAAAAGAAGAATGTGATGTAGAAGTAACTGTAGAAAAGCTTTTAGGAATATGTGATCATATAGTAAAGCAAGAAAACCAACATTGGGTTTCTCCAAGTTTTTTATGCAAAATAAAAAAAGGAGAACCTAAAATAATGGAACCTAGTAAACATCTTGATATGAAATGGTTTAATTTAAATTCATTACCAGAAAATATAACAATAACAACTCAGCATGCAGTAAACTCATATAAAACAAATAATTAAGGAGGGTTATTATGCCAGTAAAATTACAAGCAAAGTTATTAGAAAAGATTAAGTTAAAAGAGAATATTTATCATTTTAAAGTAGAAGCACCTCAAATAGTTAATATTGCAAAACCTGGACATTTTATTGAAATAAGAGTATCAAATAATACAGAACCTTTTTTAAGAAGGCCTATTAGCATACATAATTTAGACAAAGAAAAAGGGATCTTAGAATTTATATTTCAAGTAAAAGGTGAAGGAACTAAAATTTTGTCTGAAAGAATTATTGGGGAAACTATAGATATAATAGGGCCATTAGGAAGTGGAACATTTAAGTATGATAAATTCCAAAATATAGCTGTAATAGGTGGAGGAATAGGAGTATTTCCTTTATATGAGCTTGCAAAATCAGCTAAAAGGGATAACAAAAATGTTAATATATATTTAGGATTTAGAAGTAAAGATTTTGTCTTGTTAGAAAATGAATTTGAAAGTGTATCAGATAAATTTGTTTTAACAACTGATGATGGAAGCTATAGAGAAAAAGGCTTTGCAATTAACTTTTTAGAAAAAGATATAGAAGAAGGAAAAGTAGATTCTATTTATGCATGTGGACCTTTACCTATGCTTAAAGCTGTAAGAAAATTAGCAATAGAGAAAAACATACCTTGTCAAATTTCATTAGAAGAAAGAATGGGATGTGGTCTTGGAGTATGTCTTGGGTGTGCTGTAAAAACAGCTAAAAGCCCAAAAGAGGCCCCAGAATATTGGCATGTATGTAAAGGTGGACCAGTTTTTGAAGCAAAAGATGTAGAAATATAAGTAGAAAGAGGTGTGAATAAATGAATACTAAAATTAATTTTGCGGGAATTAAAATGAAAAATCCAGTAACTGTTGCTTCTGGTACTTTTGGTTATGGAAGAGAATATAGTGACTTTTTTGATTTAAGTAAATTAGGAGGGATAATTACAAAAGGTACTTCTTTAAAACCTAGAAGCGGAAATAAACCCCCTAGAGTATGTGAGACAGCAAGTGGAATGCTAAATAGTATAGGACTTCAAAATCCTGGAGTAGAGTATTTTGCAGAATATGACTTACCATTTTTAAAGAAATTTGATACAGCAATTATAGTAAATGCATGTGGAAGTACAATAGATGAATATGTTGAACTTTGCAAGATATTAAATACTTTAGATATAGATGGAGTTGAATTAAATTTATCTTGTCCAAATGTTAAAGCAGGATGTATGGCTTTTGGAAATACATATGAAGGTGTTAAAGAAATAACAAAACAAGTTAGAAAAGTATTAGATAAACCTTTAATTGTTAAATTAACACCTAATGTAACAGATATTGCATCAATTGCAAAAGGAGCAGAAGATGCAGGAGCAGATGGAGTATCACTAATTAATACCTTACTTGGGATGAAAATAGATATAAATACCAAAAGGCCAATTTTAGCAAATAATACAGGAGGACTGTCTGGACCTGCTATTAAACCAGTAGCGGTAAGAATGGTATATCAAGTAGCTCAAGCTGTAAATATTCCAATACTTGGAATGGGAGGAATTATAAATGGAGAAGATGCAATTGAATTTATGTTAGCTGGAGCAAAAGCTATTTCAATTGGAGCAGGAAACTTTATAGATCCTTATACAAGCATTGAAACTATAAAAGGTATAGAAAACTATATGAATAAAAATAGTATAGAAAATATAGAAGAGATAGTAGGAAAAGTTCAAATGAATTAAAAGGCTGATAATAAAATAGAATGGAGTAAATTTATATGAATAAATTAATTACTTTAATATGAAGATATTATTTTATCTGGTTTTGGAAAATGGCTTACTACTGCTTCTTGGTATATAAAAACTAGGAATTAATATACAAAAGCGGCATTTACATTATGTAAGTGTCGTTTTTGTGTATTTTTAAAATTTATCATCATAATAATACTTGCAATTTTTAAAATAAATGTTATAATATTCAGGCATTAATATTATAAATAGTTATTTCAAATGAATTAATACTATATGAAAGGAGTATGTAAAATGGAACGGTATTATTCAGCAATAGTTTTTATAACTTTAATGACATTAGGAGTGATAATTATTCATCTACGTGATAATGAGACATTATCGCGTAAAGTAAAAAAGAAAATAGGCATAATTGCAATTTTGATTGCTATCGGAAGTATGTGTGAGTTCCTAGGATTATATCTTAATGAAACAAACTCAAAATTCATTATAATTCATGGGATTATCAAGGCTATTGAACTTACAATAGCTCCTATTATTCCAATTCTATTTACAAAGATAGTAGAAAGAAGAAATACAAACAGGAAAGTGCAAATAACTATTTTGTCGATTTTGATTATAAATGGTATTTGTGAATTTATTAGTATATTTACACCATGTATATTTTATATCGATGAAAATAATATATATAGGCATGCATTTTTCTATCATTTTTACACTATTATGTATTTAGCAGGAATAATATTTTTTATTGTTAAATTACTTAAAAATACAAGAAAATATCAAAGTAGAAATGTTATTACCTTAATTTCAATTTTGGTTTTCTTAGTGGCTGGTTTCTTAATTGAATTATTTAATGAAGATATTCATACAGACTGGTTACTAGTTACAATAGCTTTGTTACAATTTATTATCTATTATAGTGATTTGGTATTAAAAGTAGATCCACTTACAAATCTGCTTAATCGGAAATCTTACCAAAATCGCTTGAAAAAAATTGACTATATGACAGCAATTATTATATTAGATGCTAACTATTTCAAAGAAATTAATGACCAATACGGTCATCAATTTGGAGATGAAATATTAAAAGTAATAGCAAAAAATATATTAAAGTCATATGGAAAATATGCTCATTGTTATCGTATAGGTGGTGATGAGTTTTGTGTAATATTAAAGCGTGGAAAACTAGAAGAAATTATGAAAAATGGTAAACAAAGGTATGATAAGTATAAGGCAATAGAAAATTTAAATGAATCTTTTAAAAACTTATTGGCTCAAGAATATGATGAGTATTCAATGTTAAAATCTGGAGTTTCAATAGGTTATGGGATTTATTATGAAAATAATGATGAATTCAAACATGATACAATAAAAGAAGTAATCAAAATTGCTGATAAGAGGATGTATGCTAACAAGAAAAAACAAAAAACTGAATAAAATCTAATTTACATGCAAGGGAGTGAAGAATTTCACTCCCTGTTTCTCTTTCTATATTATATTTAAGTATTGTTAATAAATTTGATTTTTTGATTAAAATTGAACATAAGGATTAATTAGTGTTTGCAATTAATATAAAAATGTGCTATAATAATTAATTGCAAAAGCTTTGTAGTAATACTTGTTTTTTGCATCTTATGGAACAAATTTTGTTTGTGGTCAGCATAGGAAAAATAATTTTTTACAAGGAAGGTGTTTTTTACATGAGTAAAGAACGGAAAATAATCAATCAACGAATTGAAATTAATAACGATATTACAATTTCAGATTTAGTAACAGCTATACCTGCTGGGTTTAGCGGTCCAATTTTTATTAATGGTGATCTAATAATTTTAGAGGAAGATGTGTTAAACTTTGGATATTCTGATATGTGGCTTTTCAATGAAGTTCATATTATCGGAAACCTGATAGAACTTATTGATGAGAAAAATATGGATTTATCTAAATTAAAGCAGATAAATCTAACAGTACAAGGAAATTTCTATTGCGAAAAATCTGTAAGTATGAAATATCTCTCTTTAGAAGTAAAGGGAGACATGAAAACTTATAGTAATATTAATGCAAGAAATTTAAAAATTGCTGGAGACTTAGCATGTCTAGAAGCATCTACTGAATATGATCTTATCGTAAGAGGAAATCTCACATCTGAATATAAGGTATCAGCTACGTACATTGATGTAAGAGGCGATCTTATATGTGAAAACATTTTTGCGAAAAATGTAAACGTATTAGGTGACTTATCATTTGATAATACTAATGCCTCTTTTTTAGGTGTAAACGTTGAAAATGATATTTATGTCAGAGGTTCAATTTATTGCTCAAAGATTGTTGCAAGTAAGATTATTGCTGGTAACAATTGCACAAGTGATACATCTATAGAAACATCTGTAATTCAAGTGGGTGGAAACTTGGATGCATATAATATTGAAGCTCATGACAGTATTACCGTTAATGGCAAAATATTGGCTCCGCACAATTGATTGATTGATTTAACAACAGAGATACTTATAAAAAGTTTCTCTGTTGTTTTTATATTTAATATTTTTATATAGCTTAGTTTATTTTTTCTGTTTCTTCATTTTCAAATCCTATGTATTTTGAATCACCAAGTCCTAGTATTAAACTATATATTGTAGGTAATACAATCATTCCAACAGTAAAACCTGTTTCTTTTTTAAATCCTTTAGCCAAATTAATTTTTTGATATAAATTGAAGACATAAAGTGCAATAGCTGCAAAGATATTTAATATTGGTATTAATGTTCCAATGTATACCAAAACAAGCCAAGGTGACATATTTGAAATCTTATATAGAATAGCGATATTGTAAAATGGAATAATTGATTTCCATCCTTTTTCACCAGCTTTAGTAAATATTTTCCAATTAGCAATAATTTGTAAAACAATAAGTGCAATTGTGATAATTAGAAATAAAACAAAAAAACCACCCAAAGTTTTACTTAAAATAGAAAAAACATCATTAGAACTAGTTGTAGGATAATGTCCATAATATGAAGAACTATAACTTGAATATCCCATAAAATCCCTCCTTTTATTTATAATATTGTGTAGAATATTGTCATTATTTTAAGAAAAACGTAAAAATTTAAAAAATTATTGTATAAATTTTATTCTTTTGATATAATCTACACAGCACTTTAATAAATATTATTAAGTAGGAGGAAGTTTTATGAATAAAGATTCAAAATGCAATAGTTGTCAATGTGGTTGTGAAGACAAATTCTTAAAAGAATTATGTGCTACATATAAACCAGACAAAGACAATTTAATTCAAATGCTAAATGAGGTTCAAGACCACTATGGATATGTTCCAATGTATGTTCAAGAAGAACTATCTAAATTTTTAAAAATCCCAATGGCGGAAATCTATGGAGTTATAACATTCTATTCAAGATTTTCATTAGAACCACAAGGAAAATATAAAATATCAGTATGTTTAGGAACAGCATGTTTTGTTAAAGGTTCACAAAAAATAATGGATAGACTATCAGAAAGACTAAAAATTGAAGCAGGACAAACAACAGAAGATGGATTATTTACAATTGACCAAACTAGATGTGTTGGAGCATGTGGATTAGCTCCTGTATTTACTGTGAATGGTGAAGTATATGGAAAAGCAACTGTACAACAATTAGATAAAGTATTAGATGAATTATTGGAACAGGAGGGATAGAATGAAAACATTAGCAGAAATTCATAAAATTAGAGAAGAAAAGAAAAAAGAATTAGATTTAAGAATAAATACAAAAGCAGATACTCGTGAAAAACACATTTTAGTTTGTCATGGTACTGGTTGTACTTCTTCTAAATCTCCTCAAATTCTTGAAACTTTTAGAAAAATATTAAAAGAAAAAAATATAGATAATGTAAAAGTTATAAAAACAGGATGTTTTGGACTATGTGCAAAAGGTCCAATAGTAATAATTAGACCAGAAGATACTTTCTATGCAATGGTAACACCTGATGATTGTGAAGAAATTATTCAAACACATATTGTAGAAGGCAAAAAAGTAGAAAGATTACTTTGTAAAGATATTGATGGATCTAAAGTAGATAGTTTAGATGAATTAAGTTTTTATAAAAAACAAAAAAGAATTGCGCTTAAAAATTGTGGTGTTATAAATCCAGAAGAAATTGATGAATATATTGCGTTTGATGGATATAAAGCATTAGAAAAAGTTTTAAAAGAAATGACACCTGATGATATTATACAAGTATTAAATGAATCAGGATTACGTGGTAGAGGTGGAGCAGGATTCCCAACAGGTAAGAAATGGGAATTTACTAAAGCAGCTGAAAATGATCAAAAATATGTTGTTTGTAATGCAGATGAAGGTGATCCTGGAGCATTCATGGACAGAAGCATTCTAGAAGGAGATCCTCATTCAATATTAGAAGCAATGTCAATTGCAGCATATTGTATAGGAGCAAATAAAGGATTTATCTATGTAAGAGCAGAATATCCTATTGCTGTTCAAAGATTACAAATAGCTATTAATCAAGCAAGAGACTATGGAATACTTGGTAAAAATATATTTGATACAGGATTTGACTTTGATATAGAAATAAGATTAGGAGCTGGAGCTTTCGTATGTGGTGAAGAAACAGCACTACTAGAATCTATAGAAGGTAAAAGAGGTCAACCAAGATTAAAACCTCCTTATCCAGCAGTTTCTGGTTTATGGGGTAAACCAACATTAATAAATAATGTTGAAACATATGCAAATATTGCTCAAATAATATTAAACGGAGCTAAATGGTATTCTTCAATTGGAACAGAAGGGTCAAAAGGAACTAAAGTTTTTGCTTTAGGTGGAAATGTAAATAATATTGGTCTTGTTGAAGTACCAATGGGAACAACTTTAAGAGAAATAGTATTTGATATTGGTGGAGGAATTCCAAATGGAAGAGAATTTAAAGCAGCTCAAACTGGAGGACCTTCAGGAGGATGTATTCCTAAAGAACATTTAGATACACCAATAGATTATGAATCGTTAAAAGAAATTGGATCTATGATGGGATCTGGTGGACTGATAGTAATGGATGATACAAAATGTATGGTATCTTTAGCTAAATTCTATTTAGATTTTACAGTTAGTGAAAGTTGTGGTAAATGTACTCCATGTAGAATTGGAACAAAAAGAATGCATGAAATATTAGTAAAAATATGTGATGGAAAAGGAACTGAAGAAGATTTAGAAAAACTAGATAAATTAGCTAAAAATATAATAAAATCTAGTGTTTGTGGTTTAGGACAAACAGCGCCAAATCCGGTAATTAGTACTATGAAATATTTCATGGATGAATATAAAGAGCATGTAATAGATAAAACATGTAAAACAAATGAATGTAAAGCTTTAGCAAAAATAGAAGTTATTCCTGAAAAATGTAAAGGTTGCGGACTTTGTCAAAGAAATTGTCCAGTAGATGCAATTGAAGGTGAAGGAAGAGACGTAAGAGTAATAAATCAAGATAAATGTATTAAGTGTGGTACTTGTATTAGCAAATGCCCATTTAAGGCGATAAAATAGTATAAAAGGAGGAATAATAAAAATGAGTGAAGAAATGATTACTTTAAAAATAGATGACAAAGAAGTCAAAGTAAAAAAAGGAACTACTATTTTACAAGCTGCAAGACAAGCAGAAATTGATATTCCTACTTTATGCTTTTTAAAAGATATAAATGAAGTTGGAGATTGCAGAATGTGTATTGTAGAGATAGAAGGAAGAAGAGGATTTGCAACTTCATGCGTTCAAAAAGCCGAAGAAGGAATGGTTGTTCATACAAATACTGAAAGTGTTTTAGATGCAAGACGTGTAATATTAGATTTAATAATTTCAAATCATAAAGTAGAATGTTTAACATGTACTAGATCAGGAAATTGTGAACTTCAAGAATTAGCTAAAAAATTAAATGTTACAAGTTTGGAATTTCCAGGAGAATTAAAAGAACATGAGATTGATGATAAATCACCATCAATTGTTAGAGATTTTAGTAAATGTGTTTTATGTAGAAGATGTGTTGCAACATGTAAAAATGTTCAAAATATTGGAGCTATTGCATGTGCTAATCGTGGATTTGAATCTTGTATAGCTACAGTAGGAAATAATAGCTTAAATGATGTGAACTGTACACTTTGTGGTCAATGTATTCAAAGTTGTCCAACAGGAGCTCTTCATGAAAAAGAAACAATAGATGATGTATGGAAACATCTAAAAAATCCAGATTCTTATGTTGTAGTACAAACTGCACCTGCAGTTAGAGCTGCACTTGGCGAAGAATTTGGAATGGATATTGGAACAAATGTTACAGGTAAAATGGTAACAGCTTTAAAAAGATTAGGATTTGACAAAGTATTTGATACAAATACAGGTGCAGATTTTACAATAATGGAAGAAGCAAATGAATTTATTGAAAGATTTACATCAAAAGATGCAGTATTGCCAATGATTACTTCATGTAGTCCTGGATGGGTAAGATATATAGAAATGAATTATCCAGAATTATTACCACATCTATCTACATGTAAATCTCCTCATCAAATGTTTGGAGCTTTAATAAAGTCATATTACGCTGAAAAAGAAGGAATTGATCCAAATAAAATTTATGTTGTTTCAGTTATGCCTTGTATTGCTAAAAAATTCGAACGTACACGCGAAGAAATGGAAAATAACGGACTTTGTGATGTAGACAATGTAATTACTACTCGTGAACTTTCAAGAATGATTAAACAGGCAAATATTGAATTTACAAAATTAGAAGATAGTAACTTTGATGATCCAATGGGAGAAGCAACAGGTGCTGGAGCAATATTTGGAACAACAGGTGGAGTTATGGAAGCAGCACTTAGAACTGCACAAGATACTTTAACAGGAAAAGACTTAGATAAAATTGATTTTAAAGCAGTACGTGGAGGAGAAGGAATCAAGAAAGCAAATATCAAAATTGCTGATAAAGAAATAAATGTAGTTGCTGCAAGTGGTTTAGCAAATGCACAAAAAATATTAGAAGAAATAAAACAAGGAAAAGCTGATTATCAATTTGTAGAAATTATGGCATGCCCTGGAGGATGTGTAATGGGTGGAGGTCAACCAATTAAATCTTCTAAAGTAAGAGAAACAGTTGATGTAAGAAAATTAAGAGCAGATTGTTTATATTCAATTGATGAAGCAAGTACAATTAGAAAATCACATGAAAATCCTGTAATAAAGAAAATCTATAAAGAATTTTTACAAAAACCAGGAAGTGAAATTTCTCATAAACTATTACATACGCATTATAATGAAATAAAAAAATATAGAATATAGTTATGAAAATGGACGCGAAGAACTCGCGTCCATTTGTGTTAGTCAGTAGGATAATAAGAAATAATAAAGACTCTATGTCAATAGTTGGGGTGGAAAACTAGAAAAGTTTTCTGCCTCAGCTT
>CAMKEH010000005.1 GCA_946411515.1 uncultured Clostridium sp. | reverse complement strand
ATTCTCTAAAGGATTTTATTGTTTACTTTTCAATGTACTTTATGTCCGCTTTTTTTGTACGAACGATTCTTATTATACATTAATAAAAATTCTTTGTCAACACTTTTTTGGAATTTTTTTAAAGTTTTTTTAAAAAATTTTTACTTATATTTTTTGATTAATTAATAGTAAAGTATAAAAGATGTCTAAAAACATATTTTATGTTTAAAAACACCTTTTATATTTTAAAATATTTTATTATTATCTTTTTTCTTCTACTATTGTTAAAATCATATATTGTATCAATCCTGTACTTTCATTATATTCCATATCGATGTTATATTTTTTACGTTTATTTTTTTCAACAAATTCTTTTAATTTTTGCACTAAGCTTGCATTTTTTTCTTGTGTATTTATTTCTATTTTTAATTTAGTATTTGATTCTACTTGTAAATCTTTAATATTGTCTTCTATATTACTTATAATTCTTAGTATATCTTCATAGCTTAAGTTTTCTCCTTTTAATATTTCAAATTTAGAATTGTATCTGCTTTTTTCTGATTCTGAAGTTCCTTCTAGAATTATTTCTTCTACTTCCTTTGTAAATCCAATATTTTTAAAGATCTTTTTTATTTCATCTGTTATATTTATATTTTTAGAAATCGCATTTACTTTATTTAATGTATTTTCATTTATTACTTTAAATATTTCATTTAATTGTGGCTCTTCTAATTCATCTAAAATTATATTATCATCATTAAATTCTCTTTGTTTTAAATCGTTTACAATTTCTATTTTTTTATCGTATTTTGCTTCAATTTTATTAATAGCATCTTTATATTTAATGATAGTATTTGTTTGAGCATCTTTTTCTCCTATATTGCTTTTCTTTTCAATTTCAAATGTAATAGAATTTTCATTTTTTTTACTATTTATAACAAATTTAGTAACATCTCCACTTTTACTTAATTCTAATGTTTCTATCTTATCGTTCGGACTTTTAATTGTTATTCCAGAGAATTTTTCATTTCCATTTACATTATCAAAATCTATTTCATAATCATTAGTTTCTATTATAGTACTTATTGTCGTTCCTTTACTTTCATATACATTTATTCGTATTTCATCAGTTCCTATATTAGTCCTATTAATTTTATCAATTGTTTTATCAACCCAATTTAAATATTGATCTTTAAAATCTATTTTCCTTATATTTTGTAATCCTAAATCATAAATTTCTTGTACACTTTCTATTTTTTTCAAAATAATTTCATCTTTTTTTAATTCATTTAATATATCTACATATAAATTATTAAATTCTTCTTTCTTCATGGTTAAAATATAAGCATTAGCGTCAAATTGCTTCCCATTAATAGAGATTTTTTGATTTGACTTTTTTGAAAAATTATTTTTATTTACCTTTTCTTTTATCAACTGTATATATCTATTTTTCAAATTTTCTAATTCTTCTTCATTAAATTCTAACTTTTCTAAGATATCTAAATTTATTAAATTTTGTATTTTATTCAAATCTTCACCATTATATCCTGTTTTTTCAGTCATAAGTTTCATGTCATCAATTTCTATAGATTGAGCAAATAAATCAGGCATAGATATTTGGTATTTAGAATTATTATTATTCAAAATTTCTAACTGTAATCTTTCATCTTCTTTATTTAACAGTTGTATATTTTTATACTGATAGTTATTTTCTTTATCAACTTCTTCATTTATCTGTAATCTCAAATTATTTATTATGTTATCTGCATTTTCTGAGGTTGTACCATAATTTTCTATATAATTTATAGATATTTCATCGTTTTCTTTGTATATATTAGATTCTAAAACATTTTTAAATTCTTCATTTTTTAGTATGTTTTGTATTTCGGATATATTTTCTTTATTTTTTCCTAGATATTTAAAAAATAAACTTTCATCTGATTTAAACATATCAGTTTTTAAATAAAGAACTACTAATGCTGCTATTATTAATATTGCTACAACTACCGGAATTGTAATCTTTATCATCCTTCTTTTTTTCTTTGTTAACATTATTTATTCCCCCTTTTATTACATTCTTTGTTTTAATGCTTCATATATTACTATACCTGTAGATACAGAAGCATTAAGCGATGTAACTTTTCCTTTCATTGGTATTTTTACTAAAAAGTCACAATTTTTCTTTACCTTGTCACTTATTCCATTTCCTTCATTTCCAATAACAATTCCTAAAGGTCCCTTTAAATCTTGATCATAATAATATTTCTCTGTATTTATGTCCGTACCGCAAATCCATAAGCCCGCATCTTTTAATTTTTGTATTGCATCTGTTATATTAGTTACCCTTGCTATTTTCATATGTTCTACAGCACCTGCAGATACTTTGTTAACTGTACTGTTCACTCCTGCAGCTCTTCTTTTTGGTATAATAATTCCATGTATGCCAGCTGTTTCTGCTGTTCTAATTATTGATCCTAAATTGTGTGGATCTTCAATTCCATCTAATATTAATACAAATGGGTCTTCATTTCTATTTTTTGCTTCTTCTAATATATTTTCAATTTCACAATATTCAAAAGGTGGAACTATTGCAATTACACCTTGATAATTTTCGGTTTGTGACATTTGTTCCATTTGCCTTTTATCTTTTTCTACAATTATAATCTTTCTTTCTTTTGCTTTCCCTATAATCTTATTAATAGAGCCGTGTCTTTCTCCTTTTGTTATAAATATTTTATTTATATCTTTTCCGCTTTCTAGTAATTCTAATACAGAATTTCTTCCTTCTATTTGGTCGTCATAGGATTTTTCATCGTTTTCTTCAAAATTATATTTCTTATTATAATTGTTCTTAGAATTATTATTATTTTTTTTCATTTTCTCATTCCCTTTTATTTTATAACAATTTTTTGTTTTATGCAAATTTATTCATCATCTAATTTTAGCACTGATAAAAATGCTTCTTGTGGTATTTCAACATTCCCTATCTCACGCATTTTTTTCTTTCCGCGTTTTTGTTTTTCAAGCAATTTTTTCTTTCTTGTTATATCTCCACCATAGCATTTTGCTAGCACGTCTTTTCTCATAGCCGAAATTGTTTCTCTTGCTATAATTTGTCCTCCTATAGCTGCTTGAAGAGGTATTTTAAATAATTTTCTTGGTATAACTGTTTTTAACTTTTCTACCATTTTTTTACCTCTATCATATGCTCCATCTTTGTGAACAATAAAACTTAAAGCATCCACAATCTCTCCATTTATATAGATATCTAATTTTACTAAATTTGATTTTCTATAATCCTTAAATTCATAATCTAATGATGCATATCCTTTTGTCTTTGATTTTAAATTATCAAAAAAGTCATATATTATTTCATTTAGAGGCATTTCATAAATTAAAGTTACTCTATTTTCATCTAAGTATTTCATATCTATATAAATACCACGTCTTCTTTGGCATAATTCCATTATATTTCCAACGTATTCTTTTGGGGTTAATATATTTGCTGTAACAAAAGGCTCTTCCATGTATGATATTTCTTGTGGTTTTGGTAAATCTTCTGGATTATATAATTCCATAACTTGTCCATCTGTTTTATATACTTTATAAATAACTGATGGTGCTGTTGTTATTAATCCTAAATCAAATTCCCTATCTAATCTTTCTTCTATAATTTCTAAATGTAATAGTCCTAGAAATCCACATCTAAAACCAAATCCTAATGCTACTGATGATTCTTGTTCAAATTCTAATGCTGCATCATTTAATTTTAATTTTTCTAACGCTTCTTTTAAATCTTCATACTGGCTTCCATCTATTGGATACAATCCACAGTATACCATTGGTGTTACCTTTTTATATCCCTTTAAGGGCTCATCTGAAGGATTATTTGTTAACGTTATTGTATCTCCAACATGTATATCTGATAAACTTTTTATAGAAGCTGCAATATATCCTACTTCTCCTGCTTTTATTTCATTTGTCGACATATAATTCCCTGGTAAGAAATATCCGAACTTCTGCAACTGTAAAAGTTCTATTTGCAGCCATTAAAGTTATTTCATCACCTACTTTTATACTTCCATCTATAACTCTTACATATGCCAATGCACCTTTATAATTATCATAATATGAATCAAATATTAAGCATTTTGTTTTTGCATTTTCATCTCCTGTTGGTGCTGGCAAATCTGTAACTATTCTTTCTAAAACTTCTTCTACATTTAGTCCAGATTTTGCAGATATACATGGGCTGTCTTCTGCTGGTATTCCTATTATATCTTCTATTTCTTTTTTTACTTCTTCTACTCTGCTATTGGGTAAATCTATTTTATTTAGTACTGGTAATATCTCTAAATTATTATCTATTGCTAAATATACATTTGCTAAAGTTTGTGCTTCAACACCTTGACTTGAATCCACAACCAATATTGCTCCATCACATGCCGCTAAGCTTCTTGACACTTCATAATTAAAGTCAACATGACCTGGTGTATCTATTAAATTAAAGGTGTATTCTTGTCCATCCTTTGCTTTATAGATCATTCGTACTGCTTGAGATTTAATTGTAATTCCTCTTTCTTTTTCTATTTCCATATTATCTAATACTTGGCTTTCCATTTCTCTTTTAGATAATACTCCTGTCATCTCAATTAATCTATCCGCTAAAGTAGATTTCCCATGATCTATATGAGCAATAATACTAAAGTTTCTTATTTTTTCTTGTCTGTTATCCATATTTCCTCCTGTTTTATCTATATGTGATATTCTAACATAAACAAAAAAAAATCTCAATAGTTTTTACATACTAACATTTAAATTATATACATTTGTATATCCTAGTTTTTCTAATTTCTTTCCGGCCTTTTTGCTTCTAGCACCATTAGAACAATAAAGTATTATTACTTCATCCTTACTTTTAAATACTTTACTATGTTTAGAAAGCAATTCATATTCTGGTATTAGTATTGCATTATCTAAATGTCCTTCTTTATATTCTTGTGGACTTCTTACATCTACTAAAATAGCTCCTCTTTCTATCATTTTAGTCATTTCTTTTTTATCAATATCTCGTTTATTTGATATTCTTTTCATTTTTATATTAATTTTATTTTTAAAATTTTCAAACATAATTCTTATAATATATTGTATATATTATTTTTCACTTCCTTTTTGTACTACTATTATTATATGTATAATATTTTTTAATGTTATCCACATCTTAAATCGATTACTGTTTGTTACAATTTTATTACAAAATTGTTTCAGGAAGTCTTTGTATTTATGCTTTTATACCGATTTTTTACATTTTTTACCTTTATTTTTATTGTTATGTTACAACTATGTTACAATTATGTAACTTTTTCGTTTTATGTTACTTTGTTTTAAGATGTTTTTTATTTACTAATTGTGAATAATTATATGTGGATATTGTGGATAACTTTGTGAATAACTTAAAATAGGCACTTTTATTTCATAATTTGTTCACATTGATTTTTAGTTTAAATAATTTTTTTATGTTATTATTATAATTTAACAAATTATGTTACTAATTTATTTTTTATAATAACAATCCACGGGTAGAACTGAAGTGGTAAAATAAATGTAGACACAAAAATACGTGTTTACATTTATTTTACCACTTCAGCATAGCCCGTGGTTTACCTTTGAAGTGAAATAAAAGGACCGAATTTTTTTCAGTCCTTAAAACTATTTTTGCACTACTGTAATACAAACCAAATTATTGTAATAATTTCTAGTATTGTAATAAACGGAAATCCTATTACAAATCCAATTTTTCTTATTTTATGCTTAAAAGTATACATTCCTGCAATAGTTCCTATTCCTCCTCCTAAGGCTGTTATTATAAATAAAGTTTTTTCTTGGATCCTCCAATTACCTCTTTTTGCTTTTTGTTTATCTAACCACATTACAAAAAATCCTATTAAATTAATAATAATAAAATATATTATTATATTTTGTATTGAAAATATTTCTTTAAAATTTATTGTATTTGGTTGTATCATTTTATAATTTCCTTTCTATATTTATCTAAAATTTATCCAAATAAACTTAATTGATTACTTTGACTCATACCTTCTAAGCATCCATATTTTTTAAGCAAATCTGTTACCGAATTACCTACTTTTGAACGAATTTTTAAATCATCTATTGACATGAATTTGCCTTCATTTCTTGCTTTTATTATTCCTTCTGCTGCAACTGTTCCAAGCCCTGGTATACTATTTAATGGCGGTCTTATTTTTCCGTCTTCAACTAAAAATTTAGTTGAATGTGATTTATATAAATCCATTGGTAAGAATTCTAATCCTCTTTCATACATTTCTAGTACCAATTCTAAAATTGAATACATATTTTTATCTTTTACTGTAGCATTATTTCCTTGCAAATCTATTTCTTTCATTTTATTTTTAACTTTTTCTTTACCAAATATCATGCAATCACTATCAAATTCATCAGCTCTGATTGAAAAATATGATGCATAATAAGCTAAAGGCTCATGTACTTTAAACCAAGCTATTCTAAATGCATTGGTTACATATGCTGCAGCATGCGCTTTAGGGAACATGTATTTGATCTTTTCACATGATTTTATATACCAATCTGGTACATCATGTTCTTTCATTAAGTTTTTATATTCTTCCCACTTAGCAGGATCTTTTAAAGCTTTTCCTTTACGAACTGTTTCCATTATTTTAAATGCTGGGTTTGGTGGTAATCCCATTTTTATTAAATAAATCATTATATCATCACGACAACAAATTGCATCTTGAAGAGTAACTGTTCCTGCTTCTATTAAACTTTGAGCATTTCCAAGCCATACATCTGTACCATGTGATAATCCTGAAATTCTTATTAATTCATCAAATGTTGTTGGCCTTGTATCAACTAACATTCCTCTTACAAATTTTGTTCCAAATTCAGGAACACCAAAACTTCCAACCTCTGAATGTATTTGCTCTTTTGTAACACCTAAAGCGTCTGTTGAACTAAATATTGACATTGTAGCTTTATCATCCAAAGGTACTTTTGTTGGGTCTATTCCCGTAATATCTTGAAGCATACGTATCATGGTAGGATCATCATGCCCTAATATATCTAATTTTAATAAGTTTTGATCTATTGAGTGATAATCAAAATGAGTTGTTATAATGTCTGAATTTGCATCATCTGCAGGGTGTTGTACTGGACAGAATTCATAAATTTCTCTTCCTTTTGGCACAACTATAATTCCTCCTGGATGTTGTCCTGTTGTTCTTTTTATTCCAGTACATCCAGCAGCTAATCTTTGAGTTTCAGCTCTGTTTATTGGTATATTTCTTTCTTCAAAATATTTTTTTACATAACCAAATGCTGTCTTATCAGCAATTGTACCTATTGTTCCTGCTTTAAATGTTGTTCCTTTACCAAATATTACTTCTGTATATTTATGCGCTTTTGCTTGATATTCTCCTGAGAAGTTCAAGTCAATATCTGGTTCTTTATCCCCATTAAATCCTAAAAATGTTTCAAATGGTATATCCATTCCATCTTTATCTAAAGTATGTCCACATTTTGGACATTTCTTATCTGGCAAATCAAATCCATTTTTATATCCATAATCTGTAAAATCTGAGAACTTACAATTTGGACATCTATAATGTGGAGGAAGTGAATTTACTTCTGTAATTCCTGTCATGTTCGCAACAAATGATGAACCAACAGAACCTCTAGATCCAACTATATATCCATCTTCATTTGACTTCCATACTAATTTTTGTGCAATTATATACATAACTGAAAATCCATTTTTAATAATAGAATCTAATTCTTTATCTAATCTTGTCTGAACAATTTCTGGCAACGGATCTCCATATAATTCATGCGCTTTTGAATATGCAATGTCTTTAATTGTTTGTTCACAACCTGGTATATGTGGTGGACATTTTTCTGGCGATATTGGACTTATCCTATCACACATATCAGATATTTTATTTGTATTTGTAACTACTACTTCATATGCTTTTTCTTCACCTAAGTATTTAAATTCTTCTAGCATTTCTTCTGTTGTTCTTAAATAAAGTGGTGCTTGTGTATCTGCATCTGCATATCCTTGTCCAGCTTCTAATATTCTTCTATAAACCTCATCTTGAGGATCCATAAAATGAACATCACATGTTGCAACAACTAATTTATTTAGTTTTTCTCCAAGGTCTACTATTTTTCTATTTATATCTCTTAATGCTTCTTCATCTTTTACTATTTCATTTCTAATCAAGAAATTATTATTTCCTATTGGCTGTATTTCTAAATAATCATAAAACTCTGCAATTTCTTCTATTTCTTCATCTGTTTTTCCAAGTTCAATTGCTTGATATAATTCTCCTTGCTCACATGCACTTCCTAAAATCAAGCCTTCTCTATATTTTTCTAATAAGCTTTTTAAAATACGTGGTTTTCTATAAAAATAATTTACATGTGAAAGTGAAACTAATTTGTATAAGTTTCTTAATCCTACATAATCTTTAGCTAAAATAATTGCATGATATGTTTTTAGTTTCTTATATCCTTCTTTTCTTGATTCTTCTGTACTACTAACAATTTCTATATCTTCTATTTTTTTAGCTCCACGCTTTTTTAACATATCCATCATTACTCTAAACACTTTTACTGTTGTATCGACATCATCTAAAGCCCTATGAGCTACTTCTACTTTTATTCCCAAGTTTTCTGCAATTTTACCTAATTTGTATTTTTTATAATCTGGGAATAAATCTTTTGCTAGGCTTAATGTATCTAAATATGTATAATCAAATTTATATCCTAAGTTTTTAGCATTTTGTTTTAAGAACCCTACATCAAATCCTGCATTATGGGCAACAATAACAGAATCCCCTAAAAATTCTAACATTTTTGGAAATACTTTATCTATTGTTTCTGCGTCTTTTACCATGTCATCTGTAATATTTGTTACTTCTGATACTCTCTCTGGGATATGCTTTTCAGGATTTACAAAACAGCTAAAACTATCTATTACTTCTCCATCTTTATATTTCATTATTCCTATTTCTGTTATTTTTTCACTAGTTGCTGAAAATCCTGTTGTTTCTAAATCTAATACACAATATGTTGTATCTATATCTTGTCCTTTTGCATTAGTTACAATTGCATTTTTATCTGGTGCTAAATATGCCTCTACTCCATAAATAATTTTCATATCTGGATTATCATATCCGAAGTAATTTATGTGCTTCTGGAAATGCTTGCACTACTCCATGATCTGTTATTGCAATTGATTTCATTCCCCATTTCATTGCTCTTTTTATTAAATCTGTTGCTGATGTCATTGCATCCATTTGACTCATTTGAGTATGCATGTGAAGTTCTACTCTTTTTACTTTGCTATTGTCTTGTCTTGTTGTCTTTTTTAGTCCTTCCCATTCAACTATTGTATTTGCCACAACTGTTAGTTCATTCGCAAACGTGTCCATCTGTGCCGTTCCTGCAACTTTTAATCCTTTGGCACTTTTTATTCTTTTCATTATTTTTTTTGCTTTATCTTTATCTAAAAAAGCTTTGCAAGTTATAGTACTTGTTCCATCATATAAATCAAAACTAAATAAAGTTTTTCCTGATTTTAAAGTTCTATCTTCTGTATATATTACTTCTCCTTGTAAAGATACTTTTCCATCCTCTACGCTTAAGTCTTGTACTTTAACTAATGGGTCTGTTATATTTTCTGAAACACCTAAAATAAGAGGTGTATCATCTTCTTCCTCTTCTTCTGGTGGTTCTGGGATATCAGCATCTGTTCCAATTATTGTATTTGCAATTACTGTTACATCTCCTGCATATGTATCTAATCCTGCTTTACCTATTGCTTTAATTGCTTTTGCATTTTTTATTTTTTCTATTAGTTCTTGTCCTTCAGCAAAATCTTTTGCAAATGACTTTATAGTAATTGTTCCTGTTCCATCATATAAATCAAATATAAGCATTCCTTTTCCAGATTTAGTTTCACGTACATCTGATGTTAAAATTCTTCCTTCTAGAGTTACTCTTCCGATCATTTGCAGTTAAATCTTTTATACTTATTCTTTTTTCTTTTGCTTTAGATGATTTACCCATTATGTATTCTTGTTGTTCAGGTATATAATCTCCAAGATTTTCTCCTTCTTCTGGAATATATCCTTCCATTTCAGTTGGCATTTGGTAATCTACATCATTATATTCTGGTACTATATTTTCATTTTCCTTTTGTAAAGCATTTTGCTTGTTTTCTTCTTCAATATGAGCAACTATTTCTTCTTGTTCTTTTTTTAATTTTTCTTTTATTTTCTTTATTTCTTCTTGTGATATTTCTTCTATTAATTCTATTTTGTATTCTGTTTCAAATAAATTACTTAAAACTTTTTTTAGTTCTATATCAGTTTTTTTAGCTTTTAAAAAATCTGCACCTTTTATATGCATTTTTATTAATATATTTTTATCTTCAATTTCTAAATCGCTTTTTAATAATAACATTGGTTTCGCTAATGGATATTTATGTGCCATATATGCTATTATATTTTTCCATTCTGTTTTTATAGATTTTTTTTCTACTTTTTCATGATATTTTATTTTTATATCGATATTTTCAAATTTAAATCTCTCTTTTAAGAATTTTTCAAAATACCATATTTCTTTTATTTCTATATATTCATCAAAGTAAAGGATTACTTCTAATGTATTTGTTCTCTTTACTACATTTAATCCCTCAACTTTTGCATATTTTATATTTGAACTTGTTTTATAATCACTAAATATTTCTCCAACTTTTTTTGATTTTTCTAGCATCCCTATTACTCCTTTTAAACTTTTTAGATTGTATCACATTTTTTTTTATTATAAAAGCGAACAAATAAATTTTGTAACACATTTTTTTAATCCTCATATTATATACCATACAAATGATATAGCAAAGACGCAAGAAAACATATTTCTTTAATTGGAAGGAGGTCTAGACTATGCCAGAAAATAGAGGATGCGGTGGATTCGGATTTGGTGATGATAATTGTTGCTGGATTATAATCCTTATATTATTAATATGCTGCTGTTGTGGTGGTAACAGAGGATGTTGCTAATCCTTCTTAAGAGCTAACAAAAAGAGGTCCTAAACTATAGGATCTCTTTTTACATTTTTTATTTAAATCTTTTTCCTTTATGTTTTTTCTTTTTTGGTTCATCTTCTATTTCTTCATTTTTTTCATTATCATATCCTTTTAAAAATTCTTTTCTTGCTTCTTCTTTTGTTAACTCTGGTTCTTGAACTATATAATTCATATCATCATCAAAATCTTCTAATTGATTCTTTTCTTTTTTATTATTATCTTTTTCATCATCTAAATCTACATATGGACTATAGTTTTCATCTTTCTCATCTTCGTATTCATTATATTCTTCAAATTCTTCATTTCTTTTTTTTCTTATCTTTTTTATTATAATTATAAGAACTATTAAAGCAATTATACTTCCAGCTATAATTAGTATTATCCTATTTCTTTTTTCTTCCTCTTCTTTTTTAATTGCCTCTTCATCTACTAATGATTTATTTACAGTTACTTGGTACACTGCAACATTGTTTCCATCAGGATCTGATACTAATATATTTATTATATTTTCTCCCTCTTTTAAATTCTCATTTCCTGTTATATCTATATTATAATAAGGATCTGTTGCTGCCGCATCTATATTTAATTTTGTATCTTCTCCAATATATTTTACAGTATATTCATAAATAGTAGTATCAAATTTTGGAGATAATTCTAAATCATTTATATTTAGCTTAGCTAAACCTTCTCCTGTATATCTTTCTGGTACATTTTCTGTATTTTCAGTTAATTCTTCTCTTTTAATATTTAATGTATATGTTTTTTTAGTACCATCTTCTGCAGTAACTACTATTTCAAATTCATTTAATCCATATCTTAATTCTTTTTTACCTGTTCCTGTTAAACTTGATTTTTTATCTTGCACTGTAGCATATATTTCAACACTTGATACATCTTTTGGAACTTCTACATCATATGATGTTACATCTGCTTTAAATCCTTTAAAATCATTTGGTTTTATTCCTAAATTACTTAAGTTTGCATTACTTGATTTTTTGCTCTGTGTTGTAGTTGTAGTTGTTTTTGTTGTACCACTAGAAATATTTGATGTAGCATTTGTTGTGTTTACCACCTTGTTTTCAGTTTTATTTTCTACACTAGCATTACTTTTCTCTGCAACATTATTTACTGTTTCATTTTCTGCATAAGAACAAAAGAATACACTAAAAATCATTACTACAAAAACCATTATTCCAATTATTTTTCCATTTATTTTTACCATTTTTTCCTCCTAATTTTAATCTCAAAAAGATTATAACATTACCATTTTTTTTAGTCAATTAGTAAAACAAAAATACCCAGATTATTTCTGGATATTTACTATAAATTCATTCATACTTCTGGACCAGCTATCCCCATTTTCTCTAATTGTATAAAACTTTTCTTTTTATCATTATACTTTATATTAGTTCTATGTTCCATGCTTTTTTGTTTTTCAATTTCTATTTATCATTTGTACTCTTGTAATAATTAAAAAAGCAGAAATAATTTCCACTTTCTTAATAATTAATTATTCTTTATTATAGCTGATACTGTAACACTGTGTTCATATGAATTACTCGTCTACTAAGTTTTCTACTGTGCCATATTTACTATTAAACAATGAAGTTCTAAAACAAACTACTGGTCGAATTGAACCCGAATATAAATATACAACATCGCCATTAAATGGCCCCATATTTCCTTGGCCACCCCATACACATAACGAACGATCATTGTAGCTTCCTCCAGGGGATGCAATCCACCATTTATCTGTAGCGCTTTTATTATAAATTCCATGATTATCCTTTGTATTTAGCCAATGATTATTACCAATATTGGTCTTATATCCATAATTTCCTATATTAAGTTCTATTATATTTGATTTATTACTTCTATTATTATATGATGCTACAAATAATTCTATTGTTGGACTTCCTATTGCATTGCTATTTTTATAATCTTTCCATTCATTTATATCTGTTAACCATGCTGTTGTCTTAATATTAGTCCATGTATGAGATTTTATCAGTAATTAGTTTATATCTTTGTTTAGTTTTTTCCCAACTATATTTATACTTTCTCCATCTGTATATTTCATATAATAATCTTTTGGTATATAATCTCCTATACAATTATCTGAAATTATATATGTGTAATTTCTATCCTGATAAAATAGTCTCCATGAGCCTGTTTCATTTGTTTTAACTGCATAATTTTTTACTTTATATCCATATTTATCTGTATTTATTGCATCTCCAATTATTAATGTTTCCGGATTAAACACAAATGGTTTATCTACTTTTCCTTTTTCACTAATTTCAAATTCATAACCATCTAATTCTACTATTTCTGGTAATTCTGATATTTTATTTGTAGAACTTAACGCATTTCCTTTATATGTTAATCCCTTTAACTGTCCTAAATTTGTATTTAATGCATCTATATCTATTTCTCCTGTTAATTCATAACTCCCTACAACTTCTGCTTGTATTTTTTCCAATCTTATTGCTTCTTCATTTTGTTCTTTAGCAGTTTGAGCTTTTTGTAATAATCCATTATCACCTGTTAATGTTACTATTGTTACTCCAGCTAGGATTAGTAGGACAATTATAGTAATGACAAGTGCTATCAATGTTATCCATTCTTATTTTTTATTTGTTCTAATGCTTTTCTCATACAATCCTCCATCTTTAGTTTTATTATTTCTAATTTTCATTTGTATATACGTGACATTTTTGTCGCTTATATGGATATTTTATATTTAATAAATTTATAAGTCAATAGTTTTGAACTTTTTTGTTACTATTTGATATAAAAATGTTGTAACAATAGTTAGAAAATATATTATTATCCTTTTTTGTTTTTTAAGAACACAAAAGGAAAAACGACTAAAATTCTATATTATTATAGATTTAGCCGTTTTGCCTTTCATAAGTAATAACTAATTTTCAGATAACAATTTAATTAGTCTTGTATTTTTATATATTTTTTCTCTTCCAATTTTTTCTGATTCCAATAATCCTATTTCTTCTAATTGATTTAAATAAGAAGTAGCTGTAAGTCTACTAACAGAACATGTTTTTTCTACATAGGCAATTTTTGTATATACTTCATAAAATAAGCTTTCTAATAATTCTTTGGAATATATTTTAGGAAGTTTACTTCTAAATTCTTCTTTATAACATTTAATTTCATTTTGTATTTTCTTAATTAAATTTATTGTTTCTTTAGAAGTAATTTCAACACCTTTTAAAATATATAAAATCCAATCTTCGTAATTATTATTTTCTCTTACATCATTAAACAATTTATAATACTCTTGCTTTGTTTCATTTATGTATTTGCTTAAATAAAGAATAGGACTGTCAATAAGATTATTTAATACTAAATATAAAATATTTAATATTCTTCCTGTTCTTCCATTTCCATCATAAAAAGGATGTATACTTTCAAATTGATAATGTATTAAACAAACTTTAATTAAAGGATCTATATTGTCATATTTATTATTTATAAACTCTTCTAGATTTTTCAAATAATCTCGTATTTCTCTCTCATTTTGTGGAGGGGTATAAATTGTTTCTCCTGTAGCAGAATTTTTGAGCTCAGTTCCAGGTAATTTTCTTATTCCTGCATTATTATGTTCTACTGTTCCTTGAATTTTTACAATTGTATTTGTATTTATATATCCATCTTTTTTTATCTGTTCATATCCAGTCCATATAGCATTTCTATAGTCTACTACTTCTTTAGCATTTTTCTCTTTAAAACCACTTTCAGTTAAAACTTTGTAAATACTATCATGTGTTGTAACAATATTTTCAATAGCACTACTATCTTTTGCTTCATTTATAGTAACAGCATTTATTAAAATATACATATTTGGTATTGTATTTGCATATCCTTTAAGTTCAGCCAAAGCTCTTGAAGAATTTGTTAATTGTGCTAAAATTTTTTCAGTTTTAAAATTAACATTTTTATATGGTAACATTTTTAATTCCATTTTTTTGCACCTCCATATATATAAAATATCACAAAATTTATATATTTTCAATGAAAATGTATAAAAAATCAAAAAAATTATACATATTATTTTATTATGTATAAATTTTTTATATTTATAAGTAAATTGCAATACGTTTAAATTAATACTATATTTAGTTTTTATTTTTTTCTTGCTAAATTATATTAAAGTGTTATAATTGGTTTAGAAAATATTTTATTTATTATATTTTAACTTTTTTAGTATATTTTGCATAAGCTTATATAAATCAAAATATTGGAGGTATTTTTATGCGTAAAAATTATAAAGTTGCAATCGTGGGAAGTTCTGGTGTAGTTGGAAGAACTGTTTTAAAAGTTTTAGAAGAGAAAAATTTTAGTAATGTTACATATACTCTATTTTCTTCTAAAAATTCAGCAGGAAAGAAGATTAACTTTTTAGGGCAAGATTATATTCTTTGTGAATTAAAAGAAGATTCTTTTGATTCTAAATTTGATTATGCAATCTTTTGTGCAGGAGGATCAGTTTCTAAAAAATATGCGCCTATTGCTGTGAAAAATGGTTGTGTGGTTATAGATAATAGTAGTGAATTTAGAATGACAAAAGATGTTCCTTTAGTAGTACCTGAAGTAAATCCTGATGAAATTTTTAAAAATAATGGTATTATTGCTAACCCAAACTGTTCTACAATACAAGCTGTAGTTCCATTAAAACCATTAGATGATAAATATAAAATAAAAAGAATTGTATATTCAACATATCAAGCAGTTTCAGGTGCTGGAAGATCTGGTATTGAAGATTTAGAAAATAAATCTTATGGAAATTCTTTAAAAAAATTCCCTTATTCAATTTATGATAACTGTCTTCCACATATTGATGTATTTATGGATGATGGATATACAAAAGAAGAACATAAAATGATTAATGAAACTCGTAAGATATTAAACAAACCTGACTTACCTATTACTGCAACAGCAGTTAGAGTTCCGGTTGTGAATTGTCATGGAGAATCAATTAACATAGAATTTGAAAATGACTTTGATTTATATGATGTAAGAACTATTCTTCAAAACTTCCCTGGAATAATTGTTGTAGACAATCCAGAAAAAAATCAATATCCTCTAGCTTCTAAAGCAAATGGATATGATGAAGTATTTGTTGGTAGAATAAGAAGAGATTATAGTGTAAAATATGGACTTAATTTGTGGGTTGTAGCAGATAACTTAAGAAAAGGTGCAGCTAGTAATGCAGTTCAAATCTTAGAAAAACTAATTGCAATGTAAGTTGTATTATGCTATACTAAAAGATGAATTAATTAATTTTTAAGAGGAACTTATGAAAGATTATAAAAAATTAGCAAAAAAAGATATAGAATTTCAAGAAATAATAAAACCACTAATAGAAAATGAAACCGTACAGCAAATGAAAAACTTTAAACAACATTATAATACATCTTGTTTTGATCATTGCTATATGGCTTCTTTCTATTGTTATACAATTTGTAAAAAACATAATTTAGACTATAAATCAGCAGCTAGGGCAGCAATGTTACATGATTTATTTTTATATAATTGGAGAAAAAAACAACCTGATAAAAACGGATTACATGCATTTACTCATCCTAAAACAGCTTGTGAAAACGCTTGTAAAATATTTGATTTAAATGAAAAAGAAAAAAGTATAATATTAACACATATGTGGCCAGTAACATTCTTACATTTTCCAAAATCAAAAGAAGCATTTATTTTAACTTTAGTTGATAAACATTGCGCTTTATCTGAATCTTTCAAAGTTTATAAACAAAGATTATCAAAATTATTTAAGATACAAAAGAAAGTGAAGTAATCTAAACTTCACTTTCTTTTTTTGCATTTTTGTCCCACCTTATCATTCTTATATCCTGGTATTTTGACAATACCTTTCTATATTTATCATATTCTTCTTCCCATAATTCACTCGGAACTTTGTCGAAAGCTTTAAATATTTTTTCCGCTTCTGTTAAATAAATAACTTGTTCTTGTGGTGACATATTTTCATATTGATTTGCAAATTTATATAATTTATCCAACATTTGGTTTGCTTCAATAAAAGTCCAAAAATCTTTTATATTCATTCCAAATAGCTTTATTTGTAATACTGCATATGCAACTAGAGCAAATATCACAAATACTAGTATATATATTACTATAAGTATTGTCATTTTTTCACCTCTTTAGTTTTACTTTTGTACATCATTATTATATCACTAATCTATTTTTTTGCAATATCTATTGTCTATTTTCTGGTCCCCTTGGTTCATGTTCTAATTCCGCAGTAGCTTCCATTCCTTCAGTCACTTTTTCAGTAATTTCTTCTTCAGTTAAGTCTTTATTCTTTTCTATTGCTTCTCTTAGATGTTCTTCTACATCTTTTTGATTATAGTTATTTGATATTTCATCACTATCTTCCAAAATTTTTCTTGCCATTTCAGATATATGGTCATCTGATTTTGTTGTAGGATCTCCATCTCCATCTCTATAATCTTTTTTATCATCTTTACATTCTTCTAATTCTTCATTCGATTTTTGAGCAGCGTATACTCCTTTTCTATAACCTGATGCTGCACCTCTTATATAAGCATTAGGTTTATATGTATTTTTTTCGGTTCTTATTTCTGTTCTAGTAGCATCATTTGAAGTAGCTGAATATTCTCCGAAATGAACTTCAAAATCATCCAAATGATCTTGATCCATATCTATAATAGTTCTTCCTATTCTATATTCTGATAAAATAGGATCTTTTTCTACTTTTCCATTAGTTTCTATTTGATTTTTAGCTTTTATTGGATTAGTTCCTGCATTAGAGCTTTGTTCTAATTGAGGTATATATTTCTTTAATGGTTCTGCTACCATTTTTCCATTTTCATCTTTTCTAATTAAAGCTAATCCATATTGAGTTGATGAATTATCTATTGTTTTGCCTTTTTCGTCTTTCATTTTTTTCATTTCGTTTGAACTAATTACAGCAATTTTATAAGATCCTTCAGGTAATTTTTTCCCTGATTTTACTTCTAACAATCTTTTTACACTTTGAATATTATTTGCAGGAGTTCCTAAGTCAATTTCTGCTTTTTTATTAATTTTATTTGCTTCAATAGCAGTATTGTTTTCATTTTGTTTTTGAGCTTCTATTTCTTCTTTGTTTCTGTTTTTTTCTTTTGAATTATTCTTTTTTAGTTCTTTTTCTTCTATACCAACTTTATGAATTTTTTTAATATGTTTATCATCTACTCCAATTTCTCTTAAATATTCTCCTAAAGCTCTATTTTCTTCTGCTTCGTTTTCAATTGTTCTCTCATCTGTTTCATTTATTTTTTCTTTTATTTGTTCAGTAATATTATTTATTTCATCTCTAATTTGATCTTTTTCTTCATCCTTAATTGTGTGGTTTCTTTCCAAATCAATTTCTAAAAATTTTCCATCCTTCATAATAGTGGGATCATAGACTCCTAACAATATTCCTTCAGAATAGTATTCATATACTCCTTTTTCATTCTTTCTAATATCTACTCGTATAAATTTTCCATCATTTAAATTAATTATCATATTTTTCTCCTATTTTATAAGTTCTGCAATTAAATCATAATCATTTATTTTAATTATTTTACATCTTGCAAATTTATTTAATTTATTTTCTTCTTTTTCTTTTATATTATTTTTAATATAAACTAATCCATCAATATCTGGGCTATTCCCAATTGTTCTTCCTATATAATACTTTCCATCAAATGAAATATTTTCTATTAAAACTTCATATTCTTTATTTAATTTATCCTCTAAATTTTTTCTTGAAATTTCTTGTTGAATCTTCATTATTTTATTATATCTAGATTTTTTAGTATTTCCATGAACTTGATTTGGAAGTTTAGATGCAGGTGTTCCATCTTCTTTTGAATACTCAAATACTCCTAATTTATCAAATCTAGCTAAATTCACAAACTCTTCTAATTCTTTAAATTGTTCTTTGGTTTCTCCAGGAAATCCAACAATTAAACTTGTTCTTAAAGTTACTTCAGGTATTTTGTTTCTTATTTTTTCTAATAAGCCAATAATTTGTTTTTTATTTGTTTTTCTATTCATTTTCTTTAATATTTCATCTGAAATATGTTGAATAGGTATATCAAAATATTTAGCAATTTTTTTGTTTTTTGCTACAACATCTATTAGTTCATCTGTAATTCCTTCTGGATAAGAATATAAAAATCTAATCCATTTAATTTCTTTTATTTTAGACAATTTCTCTAATAGCTCTGCAAGCTTACTTTCTCCATATAAATCAATACCATATTTAGTTGTGTCTTGTGCAATAATTATTAATTCTTTAATTCCTTTTTTAGCTAACGCTTTTGCTTCTTCTAATATTTCTTCTTCTTTTCTACTAATAAAAGGACCTCTTATATAAGGAATCGCACAATATGTACATTTATTACTACATCCTTCTCCGATTTTCAAATATGCATAATTTTTTCCTGTTGTAATTGTTCTATCTAAAAATTCTTCTTCATTAAACATTGGCATTTGAGGAATATTCATTATCTTATCTATTTTCTTAGTTTTACTTTTTTGTACTATTCCTCTTTTTACTAAATCTTCTGTTTTTTTCCAAAAATCATCATACTCATCTAGCTTTATAAATAAGTCTACTTCTGGAAGTGCTTTCTTTAGTTCATCATAATATCTTTGAACTAAGCATCCTGTTACAATTAAGTATTTACACTTTTTTTCTTTATATTCTGCCATTTCTAGGATAGTATTTATTGCTTCTTCTTTTGCTGAATCAATAAAACCACATGTATTAATAACAATTATATCTGCTTTTGATTCATCATTTACAATAGTAAATTTATAATTTTTAAATTTTCCTATCATTACTTCTGTGTCTATTAAATTTTTACTACAACCTAATGATATAAATCCTACGTTCATTATACTTCCTTTCCATTTATTCTTTATGGCTACATATATGTTTTCTTGTCATTTCTATCAAATCAAGTTTTGTAAATCCTTCAACTTGTGTTTTTGTTCTATCTTTTTTTAGTTCTTCTTTTAATAATTCTTCTATTTTATTTTTGTCTTCTTCATTATTCATATCAATATAATCTATAATTATTATTCCACCAATATCTCTTAATCTTAATTGTTTTGCAATTTCTATGGTTGCTTCTTTATTCACTTTAAATATTGTTTGCTCCAGATTTTTACTTCCTGTAAATTTACCTGTATTTACATCAATTGCAGTTAATGCTTCTGTTTTATCTATTGTAATAAATCCTCCACATTTAAGCCAAATTTTTCTATTTTTTAATTTTTCTATCTGATTAGTTATTTCATTTTTTTCAAATATGTCTTTTCCTCTTTTTATTTCTACTTTTTTATCAACTAAATCAATTAATATTTTTTCTACAATATCTTCACTTTTATATAATAATTTTGGCTTATTTTGATTTGGATTTACACTTGTACTAGTAATTTTTTTCCATTTTTGTTGAACACTTTTTATATCTTCAATAATTTCCTTTTCTTTTCCTTTAGCTGAAGTTCTTATTATTGCTCCATTGTTTGTACTTAAATTTTCTTTTACTAATTTTATTAATCTTTCTTGTTCTTTTTTATCTTCTATTTTTTGTGAAACTGTAATTATATCTGTATTTGGCATAAGAACTATATATTTACTAGGTAAATTAATATGTGTAGATACTCTTGCACCTTTTTTCTCATTACTATCTTTTTTTACTTGCACTAAAATTTTTTGATTTGATTTTAATACTTTTCCAATAGTAATTGACTCATCACTTTTTTCTTTCGTTTCATCGATTTTAGGTAATACATCTTTTAAATGTATAAAACTATTTTTTTCTGTTCCAATATCTACAAATGCTGATTGCATACCTGGAATAATATCTTTTACTATTCCTATATAAATATTTCCTTCTCTTCTGTTTGTTCTATTGTCTTCTTCATAATATTCTACAAGTTGTCCATTTTCTACTAAAGCAATTTTTTTATTTTCTTTATTTTCTTGAATTAAAACTTCTGTCATTTTTTAGCCTTCCTTTTCTAATTATATTTGTTCATTGCAATGTCTACTCCACTTTTTATTATTTCTACAATTGCATTTTTTCCTTTTGTAGTAGATTTATCTAATATTTCTTTTTCTTCCTCTGGAATAAATCCTAATACATAATTTATCAAATCTGACTTTATTTTAGGCTGTCCTATTCCAATTCTTATTCTTGTAAAATCTTTTGTTCCAACATTTTGTATTACAGATTTCATTCCATTATGAGTTCCTGCTCCTCCTGATTTTCTTACTTTTATAATTCCTGGTTCGATATCTATATCATCATAAACTACAATCAAATTTTTTTGTTCTATCTTATAAAAGTTAATTGCTTCTTTTATACTTTCTCCACTTAAATTCATATATGTTTGAGGTTTTAAAATAACTACCTTTTTACCTTCTATTATTCCTGTTCCATATAATCCTTTAAACTTACTTTTATTGATATCTATATTATAATCTTTTCCTAATTTATTTACAGTATTAAATCCCATATTATGTCTTGTATTACTATAATCTTCTTCTGGATTTCCTAATCCTACAATCAAATACATTTTTCTCTCCTAAATTTTTTAATTCCTATCTATTTTACCGTGTTTTTGCATTTTTTTCAAGCTTTTTCCTATTTATGCTTAAATTTTTTTGAAGTTTTTATATAAAAAAGAAAATAACAGTAAGTTTTTAAGCTTACTGTTATTTTCCTTGCTCAGTAATTACTTATAAGCATCGGAGTAATAGTTATAGGATCAAGACTAACATAGCGTAACCTAGCATTTCCATCAGCTATCTTTAATAAGTTATCATACCATTCTTCTATATCTTTTGGCATGTAGCCTGATATCATTTTATGTGGTGTACCACATAAGGACATTATAAAAGGTACTTTATGTTTTACACAAGCTCTAAGTACATGTTCTGTTGCATCACATGGTTCTTGAGCTATTATAAAATCATAATCTGAAATATTAAATGTAGTATGATTAAACCTAATTTTGATAACTTTTATAGTTCCATCTTGTATTTCTACTTTAGGATCTATTGCTGTTACATCAAATCCTTCTCCTGCAAAAATTCTTGACATTCGCGCTGTTCTACCACAACCAACTTCTAAAATCTTTAATCCATCTTTTCTAGGAATTCTCTTCATTACATATTTTGCAAATTCCTCCTGTCTAGAAGGAAGTCCCATACACCATAGTTTGAAATCAACAACCTCATCAGAAGTAACTCCAAAACGAGGATTTTTTAACTCTTTTTCTAATTTTAAAAATTGTCTTGTTGTTATTTCATTAGGGTTAGACTTTTTATAGTCTTTTAACCGATGTAAATAATCAAGCATTTTATTGCTCCTTTCATAAAGTTATATTTATATTATATATGATTTTACATTTTATGTCAATTTGTTTTCTTGAAATTTTAACCACAAAAAAACACCCCTTAAAAGAAGTGTTTCTTTACTTTATTATTCTGCTGATTCTTCTGCACCTTCAGCTTCTGGAGCTTCATAAGCTTCTAAGATAGCTTTTTGAATTTTCTCTCTAGTTTCAGCATTGATTGGATGAGCTATATCTTTGAATTCTCCGTTTGGAGTTTTTCTGCTAGGCATAGCTATAAATAATCCATTTTGGCTTTCGATAACTTTAATATCGTGAACTGCGAATTCGTTATCGAATGTTACAGAAGCAACAGCTTTCATTCTGTTCTCTGAATTTACTTTTCTTAAACGTACATCTGTTATTTGCATTTTTACGTGCACCGCCTTCCTTAAGTTTTAAATATATTTTGTACATAGTCGTTTAATCTTATGTACAATTATAATATTCTTCATAAAAAATGTTTTTCCTTCTTTTTTTTACAAAAAAATTATTTTTATTTTTGATATTGTAACACTTTTTATTTTTTTGCATATAGTAGACTATATTTTTTAATAAAAGTATTGAATTTTTAAGGATATAATTATATAATTATATTTGTTTACAAAAGGAGTGTTTTTAATGCCAAATATAGATAATATAAAAAAATATAATAAAATACATATGATTGGAATTGGCGGAGTTAGTATGAGTGGTATTGCCGCTATTCTTAAAAACTGGGGATTTTTTATTACAGGTTCTGATTTTGCTGAATCTGAAAATACTAAGAAACTAACTGAATTAGGAATTAAAGTTACTATTGGTCACAATACAGATGATGTAAAAGATGCAGATATTGTGGTTTATTCTGCTGCAATAAAAGATGATGATCCTGAAATGATTATGGCCAAACAATTAAATATTCCTACAATTGAAAGAGCTGATTTTTTAGGCGAATTAACTCGTTGTTACAAAGATACTATTTGTATCTCTGGGACACATGGAAAAACAACAACCACTTCAATGGTTTCACTTTGTTTTTTAGAAGCTTTAAAAGACCCTAGTATTCAAGTAGGAGCCATTTTAAATCAAATAGATGGTAACTATAAGGTTGGAAATAGTGAATATTTTGTAATTGAAGCTTGTGAATATGTAGAAAGCTTTTTAAAATTTAGTCCTAAATCTGAAATTATTTTAAACGTTGACAATGACCATTTAGATTATTTTAAAAACTTTGATAATATAAAAAACGCATTTATAAAATATGTTAAACTTTTACCTGAAGATGGATTACTAGTTTTAAATGGCGATGATCCTACATGTTTGGAATTATCAAAATATACAAAATCAAGATTTGTAACTTATAGTTTAAATAATGAAAGTGCAGACTTTTTTGCTAAAAATATTTCTTTTGATAAAAATGGATTTGCAAGTTTTGATGTGTATCATAAAGGTAAATTATTAGATAATATAAAACTATCTGTGCCGGGAATTCATAATGTTTCGAATAGCTTAGCTGCAATTAGTTTAGCTACTTTGTATGGAATTAATATTTCAGATATAAAAAATGCTTTATTAAAATTTACAGGTGCCCATAGGAGATTTGAATATAAAGGCTCTATTAATAATAAAGCTAGTGTGTATGATGATTATGGACATCATCCTACAGAAATCTTGGCTACATTAAATTCATTGAAAAATAAAGAATATAATAAATCTTGGGTTGTTTTTCAACCTCATACTTATAGTAGAACTAAAAATTTATTAGATGATTTTGCAAATGCATTAATTAATTTTGATAATATAATTGTATTAGATATTTATGCTGCTAGAGAAAAAAATACTTATGGAATAACTTCTAAGGACTTAGTAGAAAAAATTAATACTCTTGGAAAAGAAGCAAGATATATTCCTGATTTTGAAGAATGTACAAAATATATAAAAAATAATGTTGATCAAGATGATATAATAATAACTCTTGGAGCAGGAACTGTCACTCAAATTGGACCGATGCTTGTTGATTAAATTATCAAATTAAAAATTAATTCAAAATAAAAAACTTAAAATGTGCATATAAGTAACTATGAAATAAATATGTATGTTTTTAGTTTTTTATTTTATCCAATCGCCGCTTCTAATTTCTCTATTCTTGCTTCATTCATTTTATGATTGCTTTCAATAATTCTAAATCTTTTCTCATATTTTCTATCTCGTTCTATTGCTTTTCTACTTACACTTTTAGCTAATTCTTTTATTTCTTGAGATATTTCCTTTGTTTGTTTATTATTTAACATATGCATTTCTTTATTCTGTTCATCTACTAACATATGCATTTCTTTATTCTGTTCATCTACTAACATATGCATTTCCTTATTCTGTTCATCTATTAACATATGCATTTCCTTATTCTGTTCATCTATTAATATATGTATTTCTTCTCTTATTTCTTTGCGCTGTCTTTCCATTAATCTATTCATTTCATTCAATAAATTTTTTGATTGCATTTCGAATTTTTTGTTGAATTCTTCATGTTCTTTTTTATTTTGTTCAATATGCGCATCTAATTTTTCTGATGTTTTAAATAATTTTTCAGATGTTTTATCTAATTTTTCAGAAATTACATTTACTGTATTTAAAATCTGTTCTAATAATTCTTTTTCCATGCTCATTCACCCCCTTTAGTTATAACTTACAATTTCAAATTTCTATTTGCACCAATGAATTTTAATAAAGTGTAATGAGATTATATATCCAAAAGAAAAAATATGCAATACTTTTTTGCATATTTTGTAAAATATTTTATCTTTTTGTTATATATTACTAATAAGTTTATTTTTCTACACTTTTAGATTGTTTTATCATTATATCTCCAAATACAGCGTAACCCTCTTGTGGTGAATTTACTAATACATGAGTTACTGCTCCTATAAATTTTCCATTTTGCATTATTGGAGATCCTGACATTCCTTGTATAATTCCTCCTGTTTTTTCTAATAATCTTTCATCTGTTACTTTTATTTTCATACTCTTATTATCATAATTATTTTCTTTATATATATTTTGAATTTCTATTTCATATTCTTTTGGATTTTCATTATCTAAACTACAAAGAATAGTTGCTTTTCCTAGGTTTATTTCATCTCTTAAAGCTACTTCCATTTCTTTTGATGTATCTATATTTAAACTACTTAAATTATCAACTTTTCCATATATTCCAAATCTACTATTTTTGCTTATAAGTCCTATATTTGCCTGATTTTCAATGGATCCTTGAATTTTTCCAGGATCACCACTTTCTCCCTTAGTTATATTCAATATTCTTGTTGTTATAAATTCGCCTGATGATATATTTATTAATTCATTTGTATCTATATCTGTTATTCCATGTCCTAATGCTCCAAATATTTTTGTTGAAGGCTCATAAAATGTTACTGTTCCAACACCGAGCTGCACTATCTCTTACCCATAGTCCTATTTTATACTCATTATTACTAGTTTCAATTGGTATTATACTACATTCTTTTGTTTCTTCATCATGTATATATTGAACTCGTATATTATTTCCATTAGACATATTTACTGTTTTTATTAAATCATTTGTGGAGCTAATTTCATGTTCATCTATTTTTGTTATTGTATCTCCTTCTTTTATTCCAGTATTTTCATATGGTTTATACTTTTTATTATCTATTCCTTCTATTTCTGACATTCCAACTACTAATACCCCATTTGTATATAATTTTACTCCTGCAATGCTCCCCACTGGTATTACTTTTGTTTTTGGAATTACATTTACTTCTACATCCTTTAAAGGAATTTTTTCAAATAAACTTAAGTTCAAATCTGTTTTTCCTATATTTTGGCTCACTCCATTTTTTATATATGATGATGTTTCTAAAGTTTGTTTATTTATTGGTCTTAAACCAATTCCAAATAAAGTTCTCATAGAAACCTCTTCTCCTTGAAACACAATTATTTGATTTGGAATATTTTCTATAACTATTGTATATATAAATATAATTAATAAAAAAAATACTAATAATAGCATTTTAAAGATTTTTTTCATTTTCTTCTCCTTTTTACTATTATTAGTATTTACTTAATTTTTATTTATATACAATTTACTTAAAAGAATTATCTGTTCTATACATTTCATATCTTTCTCTTGCAAGTGCTGTATAATATAACATAGCAAGGTTTTTACCTTCTGTGCTTGATTTTAAATCATCAAAATATTTATAAATATTTTCTGCATCAGAAACTTTACTTTGACTTACTACACTTGAATAACTAGCAAACGCTGGTGTTGGGTAATAGTACTTTGTATTTGTTCCCATACTATATGCTTTTCTTTCTAAATCTATATTCAATATTCCTCTTGCTGAACCACTCAAGTTACTACTTAATTCTTCTTCTAGTGGATTGTGATAATATCCATCATCTAATATATATATTGAATCTTCACTCACAACTTCTTTATTTTTTGTATTTGTTATTATTGAATATCCATTATATACTTTTCCACCAATATTTAATCCTTGTAAAAAGCTTATTATAGAAATATGATTTAATATTTTATCCCATTCTGTTTCTTTTAATTTAGGCATTTGAAAATTATTTGTAGAACTTGTAAAATTGTTGAAATTTGCTATTGCAGTAGATAAATTTTTTTCAATTGCATATTTTATTACTTCTCTTCTATGTTGGTTAAAATTAGAATTTGGTTCTTCAATTGAATGTTTTGAATCTTGGAAAATATCATAATCTCCGCCATTCTTTCTTTGTCTCTTCATCTATTCCTACTGCATCTGTAGGTTTTAAACCATCAATATATTTATTAATATTTTCTCTGAATGTTTTTGCTTCAGAATAATATTTTACAGCTGAATTATTTCTCTCTTGATTAAAAACATCATTTGTATACATTCTTTCGCCATTAAGTATAGAAAAACATTTCCCAGTTTCTTCAACCTTATAATTTTTTACTCCATTAATTTTTTTATATGTATATTCTTTTATTGTACCATCATTTTCTACAAGATATTCTCTTAGATTATCTTCATTATTTATTTGAATATCTCTATATTCTATATTATTTTCATCTCCACTAATATTATCAATAAGATATCCTGCTTCATCAATTATCTTTCCAGAAGAGTAGTCTACTCCTTTAATAGTAATATAATTATCAAGAGAATATGTTATAACAAAATCTGCGTCATTTTTCTTATATCTACAACTATAGTATACATATGATTTTAGTCCTGATAGTTGTTCTCCATCTTGATATGTTGATGCTTCAACGTCTTCTCCAGTAGCTTTTCTTTCATTGGCTTGTTCTGGAGTTAAATAATCTTCACTAGTTATTTTATTATTATATTCTGAATATATATAGTATCCATCATACATAGTATATACTAAAGCTGGTACATATTCTTTTAAAACATCTCTATTATATCCTGGCATATTAAAGTTACTAGCAATAGAATTAAAAAATGAATTAACAGATGCTTCAATATCACTAATTTTAGATTCAGATAAATCTGATGCACTATTATTTACAGTATTTAGTTGAAATGCTTTTAGAGCATCATATGTAGCATTATTTAATTTTGAATCATATGAAATTTGCAATCTTAATGTTTCTATTTGATTATCTATATATATTCCTAATATTAATGATATTGGAAGTATTATAATTGCAAATATTACTGCTAGGTTTTGTAACTTCATAATAAAACTTACAACTCTCTTTCGTTTATATTTTTAAATAGCTTGCAACTATTAATTTAGTTACAAGCTACTTATATTGATTATATATTCTTATTTACCAGTTGCTGTAACAATTCCTGCATGTTCAGCTGCTATTGTATAACTATCATTTCCTGATACTTTATAAAAGAAATTTTTTAATTGTTGAGATATTGTTTCATTAGTATTTCTTACACTAGTTGAAAATATATCTCCTTCTTTTAATTTTTTTTGTTTTTGGTTATTATTGGTTAACTCTTGCATTATCTGTGATGTATATTCAGAATAGTATACATTTTCACCGATTCTGCTATTTACTGCTTGTGCAGACTTCTTACCTGGATTCTCATCTAAAACTTTAACTTCCATATCAATATCATAAGTATTTCCAGTTGCTGCTATTGATTGTGCAAATTTCTCATATTTATCTAAAGTTAATTTACCAGTAGTTCTGACATCATCAACAAATTCTGTTGTTGATGTTTCCACAGAAAGTTGTGAAACATCATCAGTTCTATCTGACATTGTCATTAGTGGAAAAACGAACATTAAAATTGCTGCTAATGCTATTGCAACTATTGTAATCAATGTATCTCCCATTTCTTTTTCCTCCTTAAATATTTAATTTTGTAATTTATAAGTTATTACTCTTATTTTTTGATTATTTACTTCTGGACTATTACTTTTTCCATTTTCTTCACCTAGATAGTATACTCCTGAAGATTCTTCAAAGCTATTATTATTAATTTTATCATATAAACCTTCATTTGTAAAGTCTATCTTAGATCGTAATGAAGCTAAAGTATCATCTTCTTCATATTTTGATTTATATTTATCTTTTCCATATAAAATCATTTCTATAAAGTTTTTTCTATTTGAGGGTGATACACCTATTCTCTTAGAATCATACACTAACCCCATTGTATTTATTGTTTCACCACTACTTTTCAATTTATATAGTTCAATTGGTTCATCATTATTATTTAAGAAAACTAATTTATAACTTTCATCGCTATAAGCTTTGTATATTGCCGGAATAATGGTTTCTACTCCAACTATCCTATTCTTTGTATCTGAATTATAATAATCAGATTTACCTAAGAAAAATTCTCTATCTGTATAATCTAATAATGTTGTTGAAGCTATTCTTGCTTCTGAAAAGGCATTAATGCTTACAGATAGTGCAAGTACAAATATCATCACTGCTGCAGCCATTTTTAATGCATCTACTGCATTTTCCATATAGCATCATCCTTTCTATGTTAATTAGTTGTTGTAAGTACTGTAATTGCTTTTATACGACCATTTGCTGTATAATCCTCATCTTTTACATACACGTAATATGTTTCTTTTGCAGTTACATATTTATCTGTATAATCTATATCATCTGCTGAATCTTTAAAAAGAACTCTATGTCCTGTCTCATAATCTACTGATTTTAATTCTATTTTTTCAGATTCTGTTGTATTTCTATTATGCTGATTTACCACTTTAACTAATTGCTTTACTTTAGATGCACTTACTCTTTTTCCAAAATAAATATTAAATTTATTATTAAATGCAGTTACTTCTTCAGGTGTCATATCACTATTTTCTTTTACCATCTCTGTTCCTTGTCCTAAAACAAATACACCTAAAGAAATTAATACTATTGCAATTAATATTGCTGCTGCTATGATTAATGCTTTTGTTGCATTTTCCATATCTTATACCTCTATTTTATCTTCATTATATTAATTTTTTTTATTAACCCAGCTGATGTATATCCTTCACTGTTTGACCATACTGTTACTTCGTATACAGATTCACTTGAAACGTTTTCACTAGTATATTGATATTCTGTTTCAGTAGTAATATTAATAGTTGAACGTCCTCCTGATGTAAGTTGTATTTTTTTTGTTTCATCAGTAGCATTTCTATTATGCTCATTTACAAATTTAATAAATTGTTTCAATTTCGAAGCAGAAACTTTTTTTCCTAAATAAGCTTCAATTTCTTTATTATAAGCTAATATTTGAGCATCTGTCATATCAGAATTATCTTTTACCATTTCTGTTCCTTGTCCTAAAACAAACACTCCTAAGGAAATTAGTACTATTGCAATTAGTATTGCTGCTGCTATGATTAATGCTTTTGTTGCATTTTCCATATCTTTTCCTTTCTACAAATTACTCTATTAATATTAAAAAATATATATTACGAAGCTACTTCTATTTTTACTTTTACTATTAATCCTGATTTTGAATATCCTCCATTACTAGGAACAGTTATCTTGTATGTGTTTCCCATATTTATCTTTGATGCACTATTTATTTCCCCCTCAAACCCAACTTGTTGAGTTGAATCATTTGATCTATTATGTTGTTCAATAGTAGTAATTAATTGTTTTGCTTTTGATCCAGATACTTTTTCACCTAAATAAGATTCAAATTTACTATTATACGCTGATATTTGCATAGGGCTCATATCACTATTTTCTTTTACCATCTCTGTCCCTTGTCCTAAAACAAATACTCCTAAAGATATTAATACTATTGCGATTAATATTGCTGCCGCTATAATTAGCGCTTTTGTTGCATTCTCCATAATTTTTTCCTCCTTAAATTTTACTTTTGTAATATTTTATATTTACTCTATATATTGATATATAGAAATTTAATAACTTTATTTATTCTGTTATTTGCTCAAATAACATATATTTTATTTTTCCTGTTGAATTATGGTATTCAATTTTTGTAGATTTAAATTTAACTTGTCCATAATATTCAACAAATTTTTTCATTTCACCTTGATATAAAGTTTCCATTTTATATATATTGTCATTATCTGTTATTTTTATATCAATGTTTATTGAATTTTCATCATTGTTTATATAAAACCCTTTTTTGTCTTTTTCAACTTTATTTATAATGTTTTTATCAATTGCTTTATTAATTATTGTTGTTAATTCTGTTCCATAAATCTCTTGTTCATAATAACTTTCAAATTCTATATTTTCTTTTTTTGCTTGGTTATAATTCATTTTATATGTAATATACATATATGAAATTAAAGCAATTATAGCTATTATTATGAAAAAGAAAATTGCAATTTTTTTCATAAAAACTCTCTTTTCTATTATACTATTTAAAAATATTTTTTTCAATAATTTTTCTTCATTTATTTTGTAAATTTTACTGTTCTGACTCTTCCAGTTATTGTACTATATATAACATTACATTTGTATGTTTGCAAAACATTTTCGCCTTTTTCTATTTTTTCTTTTATAATCTTATTTTTTTGCACATTTTGTGTATCTTCTTGTGACGCTTTCAATTCCAAATGAGTATTATCTAACAATATTGATATATAATAATTAGATTCTGTAGATTCATCTAATCCATAATATTTATTATTTTCAGTTGCAAGATTTGCAAGAGATACTATATCATAAATAGTAACATCTTCTTTATCTTTATATTTATCATACTGACTATTAAATTCTGCTAATTTTTTTTCATCCATTTGCTCATTTACTTGTGCAGAACTCGATCCAAATGAAACAAATAAATATACCATTAATGATAAAATTAAAACTCCTACTAAAACTTCTGCAGCCATTATTAATGCTTTTGATGCATTTTCCATAGTATAAACTCCTTAAAAAATTTATTCTACCTTTCCATTTCCAACGAAATTCATTTTTATAATTCTTCCATTTGTATCATATTCAACTCCTGAAGATTTACTATTTTCTGAAACACAATCAAAATATGAACGTTTAAATTGTATACTTTCATAATAGTTATATATCATTTTTCTAATATTAGTACCTGGTGCTATTTGACTATAATTACTTATTTGATTTTTTACTATTTTATTATATTTTTCTACTGATTTTTCTGTTTCTTTTTCATTATCAACTGTTTTTTTTCCTATAAATATACTACTCGCTGAAGCTGTAAGTTCTGATAATTCTGTTTGGGTATACTCATTTTGTATTTCGCTTATCCTATTTAATACTTCCTGCATTTTTTTTTCATCATTAGCCGTTCCAGAGATCATATAGGAATTTTCAAATAAAGATTTATAAGTATCATCTTTAGTTATTGGCGGAGCCATATTTTTTTTAGCTTCCCTCAAATTAATTGTAAGAACAATTGGTTTATACCCTAAATCTTGTCCTTCTGTTCCTACAGAAGATTGTCTTTCATTATAATCTATGACTCTATTTATTAAAGAAAGTAAATCACTACCTCTAACATCAGTTCTATTATAAGTTTCAAATTGGTTGTTAAATTCTAATACTTTTTCATCTTTTTTTAGTTGATCACTAACTTTTTGGTAACTATTTAAGTTATTAAATACTAATAGTATTGCACCTATTATAACTAATGCTATTAATACACTTCCAGCCATTGTCAATGCTTTTACCGCATTTTCCATTTGCATTTCCTCCTTTTAGCTCATAGCTATTTCATTGATGTCATAGATGTAAATGAACTTGACATACTTGTTAATCCTATGAATACTAATGGAATAATTAAGTATCCTACAAATAGACATACCATTGGTGTAAAACCTATTGCTTTTCCTATCATGCCTTTCCTTTTGATTAATCTTTCATTAGATTCTTTTCTTTTTTCTTGATAATAATCTCTTTCAGATTCTAATTCATCAAAAGCATCTCTGATAGGAATTTTTTCTACTGCTGCTTGCAAACTTTCTATAATTCTTATCATTTGAGTATATGTAACTTCTTCTTTCATTGCCTCTAATGCTTCCCATGCACCTGCTTCATAGTTATTAACACATTTTGTAATAGGTGCCTTAAAGATATTCGAATATCTTTCTAGCCAATCTAGAATTATTTCAACATTAACTCTTTCAATTCTCATAAGCATAAGTATAATTGTTTGGAATTGCATAACTTCATCTTCCATCTCTAATTGTCTCATTTTTACTTGGAACATTAAAAGCCACATTGGTGCCATATATCCAATAATTGCAAATACAAATGCTAAAAGAATTTCAAACCATTGCATATATTCTGTATTTATTATTTGTAATTTTTCAAATATTCTATCAACTGCTTTATCTTTTTCAGCATCAGCAGCTTCTTTGTAATAATCTGATTTATCTATAGTTTTTCTTATATCTTCTTTTGTAGTTTTAGTTTTTCCTCTATACTGATTTAGAATAATATTATCTTGCCTTGTAAGTTCTTCTGCTTTGGCCTTATCTTTTTCTGACAATCCTCCTATAATATCATAATCAGTTGTTGGTTCTGTATAAATATAGTCTATGGCAATAATATGTAATTGTGTAAATATGAACATGGAAACAAAAAATGTAATTATTGCTATTGTCATCCTATTCATATAATACCATTCCATTTTTTGCTTAGATGCTGCATCCTTTAATAATTGAACTGTTTTTCTATATTCTTTTGTTCCTTTTTTAGGAATAAATAGATCTACTATTCTTTTAACAACATTTTTCTTATATAATTTTTCTTGCCAAGGATTTTCTGTGTTTTTTGTATCTATTGAAGTTGATCCATTATCTTTTAATTTTCTAACCAATATATATGATACAAAAGTTATTATTAATATTAACATTTGAACAATCATACCAGCTTTTCCTTGATACCAAGCAGCTGTAAAAGAAAAGTTTGATATTGCCCAATTTTTTAATGGCTCTAACAACAATACTGGTACAACTGAAATAACTGATAAACTTTGAAAAACATAATTTAATTTATCCCTTTTTAAGATTTCAAGTTGCATTTCTTGAGTAATATTATTAACATTTTTTAAATATAATGATGCACCATCAACTTTTCTGTCTCCAAATTCTTTTGTCAAATATGATACTCCTGCAAACTCTTTTAAAAAGCTATTAGGTGCTATATCATAATATTTTTCTAATTCCATTTCTGGATCATCTGAAATTAAAATCTCATATATTTTTTCCCCTTGTCTTGATACATCTTTTTCATCATCTTGTGATACTTGATATATAGCTTCTTCGACCATGTTATATTCATGATACGCATGTCTTATTTCAGAGAAAAAATCTATTTGTTCTTTCAATATTTTATTGTCAATTTTATCTACTGAACCATCTATAAAAGTATCTATCATAAATAACTCAAATAAAAGTAAAATAATCATTAGTAAAAAGTTTTTTGATGTTAATATTATAGTAAGTAAAACTACTGGTACTAATATAGCAAGTGTTTTGGTTAATATTTTTGCAGCTTGTTTTCTTGTAGTATATTCATCATCAACATTAATAATTTCTAGTCTTCTTCTTATTTTTAGTAAATATCTTTTTATAAATGGTATTTTTACATATGTAAGATATAACTTCTGAAATAGCACTTCAGTCGAAAACTTATTTTGTTTTGTTCCTTCTCTAAGTCTTTGTATATTTGTATATTCAGAAGATTTCATTTTCTTTTTTAATATAAAATATACTATCATTATAATTACAAGTAGTGCTACCGCTGCTCCCATAATAATAAATATTACTTGATTATTCACTTGAAATTAGCACCTCCTTTACCACTATATCTGTTTTTTAGGTTTTCTCCCTCTTTTTTTTGGTCCTTCTACTCCTGCAGATACGGATACTGTTTCTCTTGTTTTTAAAGAATTTGCCCAATGTCTTTCTACAAATTTATCAAAACTTTCTAAATCTGTTGCATCCATATTCATTCTCATTTCTTTTAAGTTGTATGCAGTTATTGGATTTGTTATTATATACTCTCCATCCACATATTCTAATATGTTTCTATATGTATATAATTTTTTATCTGTAACTTTTTCAAAATAATGTGTAGCATTATCGAAAAATTTATCAAATTTTCCTTCTAATGTCTTTTCTTTTCTATGATCAAATGTATATTCATTTTTTTCTTCTACTGGTATACATTCAGTTATTCTTTCTATATATCTTTTTCCTCTAAAGTCTTTTGTTAAATGTATATCAAAATTTAGTACTTGTACAACTTGTTCTTCTGCTGTTTTTTCATTTGTAAACTGTCCTATTCTTAGCATTGAGTTTCTAAGGGCTGTTACTAAGTTAGGAAATGTTTTAGCATGGTGAGTAAATAATGTAAATTTAGATGCAACTTGGGCTGCTTGTATCATCCATGCAGCAACCGGGTCTGTTGCAACCTCACCAATGATGTTTACAGAACCATCTGTTTTCTTTTGAACGTCTAGTCCTTCTTGTCCTGAAATTGTATCTGTTTCACGAAATGTTAAAATATTTCTTGTTGGATAAATTTTTCTTAAGTGTAACTCAAATGCAGTTTCCTGAACACGTATATTCATTGTCTCATATATGTTTTCTATCATTCCCATAAGCATTGTTGTTTTACCACAACCTTGTTCACCTGTTATAGATACAATTCTTGCACCTTTTACTAAATATTTTAATAATTCAATTGATTCTTTTGAGCCAGGTTCTCCTTTAAACCATTGTTCAAGTGTTGAACGCTTAACGTCAAACTTTCTTACGAAAAATGCCCATGTTTCTGAGAAGCTTGGTCTTACAACAACTACACGTGAACCATCTTTCATTTCATTTATTTTATAACCATTTGTATCTGATAATTGTCCTGGGTTATTATATTTATAAATATTTTGACATACTCTTTTTAATTCTGCTTCTGTTCCAAATGATAAAAATGCCAATCTAATTGATTTACCTTGGAAAAATATCCATATACTATCACATGCTCTTGGAACTTTATGTTCTGCTATTTGTGTTAAATAATCTCCATCTGTTTGCGCTACTTGGCTCAAGAAACTTTCTGGAAGACCAGATACTCCTCCAGATACACCATCTATATTCATGTCTCTTACTTCGTCAATACTACTATATCCTTTGTAATGTTGATATATTCTTTGCACTACAACACTTAATTTATCAGAAAAACTTAATGGTGTGTTTTCTTGTTCAAATATATCTTCAATTTCATTTTTTGTTATTACATATGAAGGTTTTGTTTCTCCTTCTACATATTTTAATTCTGCTAGATTATACTTTTTAATAATTTCTGTTAACGCTTCATACCCATATTCTTTTTTATACACATATATTAAAATATCAAATTTATCTTGAGCTGTTAACAATGAAGGAATATCAAATGGTATAGCTTTTGATATATTTTCTTCTGTTACCCCATATTCATTTTGTAATAAATCAAAGATTAATTCTTTTACATATCTTTTATCATTTATATCTCCATATGTACAGCCTTTTAAAGCCTTCTTTAATTCATATTTTTTATTTTTTCTTCTTTTTAATTCTTCTTCAGAGAGACCTATATCATATAAATTTACCTTTGTTATTTCGTCTAATCTTTTCTTTACAAATTCAGTCATCATTTCAATTGTATATGTTTTATCATTAACATCTACAACTGCTTCTACTTGTGCATTTTTCTTCTTATTAACAATGTAATATACTATATATCCTGCAACTACTAAAACTATTAAAGTTAGCACAATATTTGTTATTGTCATTTAGGTTTCCCTCCTTACATTTTTGTTGCTGCTAAATCCTGTAGCCTATACATAATATTTTCTGATGCGCGCTTTACTTCTTCCACAAAAACACTGTTTCTTTCATCGTTTTCTAAACTCTTTATATTAAAAAACAATTCTGGTACTTTTGCTTCTTCACACGCTTCAAAAAATAGTGTATTATAAGGTATTGTTAATACCTTATTTTTTTCTTTCATATATCTTGTCACATTTTTAATTGTGTATTTTGAAAATTTATCATATCTTCCCATTAATAATAATGTTTTTTTAGAATTTAAAACTGGTATTGTTTCTTTTAACTCCATAAATCTATCTATGCTGTATAAACGTTGGCTTATGTTTGCAATTACAAGATTAGAATTTTCTAAAATTTTATCTGAAACCTCTTGTTCTATCTCATTATCTAAATCAACAAATACTAGGTCATAATAATTGTTAGCTAAGCTTATAATTTCAGGATACAGATTTTTTAATTTTTTATATTCTACTTCTCCTCCTGAAAAACTTTCTAATACTTCAAGTCTGTCTTTAAATATTATTTTTGTATAGTTAGTTATGTTTTCTGAAGAAATTTTATTGCTATTTACTATTTTTGATAATCCAACTATTCCACTTTCTAAAGAAGCATTAGTGTTTGGCCCAAATAGTCCAAGATTTTTTCTTGCTTTTTTTTCTTTCCAAAAGCATCTTTTTAAGGTTTCATCCTTATAGCCTGTCGAAACCACTAATATTCTATAATTATGTTCTATTGCCATGTATGTACTAATGGCTACCATAGATAGAGTTTTTCCAGTTTGTTCTTTTCCATTGTTCCAAAATGTTACAACTGACATTTTTATACTCCTTTTTCTATATTTTTAATCGCTTTTCTTATCTCTGTTCCACTTACATTTCCTAATATTTCTTCAGACATATATTCAAGTTGATCTTTATATTCTATACTTAACTTTTTAAATCTAATTTTTGCTACTCTTTGATTTTCATATATTACACTTTGATCTCCATTTTCAATAGGAAAATATATTTTGTATTCATTCCAAATTATTTTGTATCCCAAAGATAAAAAATTCAAATAATTATCTTCCTCAACAGACATTTCTTTAGAAAACAGTACTTTCGTTAAACTCATTACGTTTTTTAATTGACTTAAAATTTCTAGCCCTTTCTTTAAAGAATATGCATCAAAAGATGAAACAAAATAATTCTTTATAGCATCTTGCAAACCAAAACTTTCAAGTCCTTCTATATTATCAGTGTCGATAAATACTATATCGTATTCCATGTCTTGATCTTCTGCTACTCCTAAGTATTGCTTTATTTCTTTAAGATTAGAGAATCCAACAGCTATATCGATTTCTTCATATTCTGTCACATATTTTTTAGTTGGGTTTATAACAGGTATTACATATCTTGCTTTTTGATTTACAGTTGAATCAATAACTAAAACTTTTTTTCCTAAAGTCGTTATGATTTTTGCAATATATATAACTAAATCTATTTTGTCATAAGCCCCTATAAACCCTATTTTTTTCATTAGTGTTTCCCCTTTCTTTTCATTACTTACTTGAACCTGATAAAGAATCTAGATATTGTTTTCTTGAATTTTTAGAATTTGTCACACTTTCTTCCATTTTTGTTTCTAGATTAGATTGTGACTGCTCACCTTGGCTATTTATAGAACTATTTATGTAATTATTTCTAAGATTTGCACTATTTCCATTTGAATATCTTGTTCTCATTTCATTCATAGCTTTTTCTACTACGTTAGGATCACTTTGTAATAATTGTGATGTGCTTTCATTTACAGGATATGTTGGTGTTGCCGCATTTTGCATTCCTGCTTCTGTATATTTTGTAGCATATATTTTTGACCCCTTGACTTGAGCGCTATCTACTATAGCGCAACTCATGTGTAGTATCTCATCTTCTGATAAATTTATCCATATTGTGTCTGATGATTCCACTCCATCTATAAGAGGAATTTCAACTTCTTTTTTTGCTACAGCAATAAAATCTTGTCCATTTGGAAACATTACTCTTATATCTATATAATCTCCAGTTGTTAAATCAGTTGGTAGTACTATCATATTATATTCTTGCTTTCTAACATCATCTTGTACTATATTATCAGCTTTACTTAGCAATTCTGTTGTAACTAATGTATTTTTCTTCATAGTTACTTTTGCTACTAGTGGAACACTATCTAATTCCAAATATTCTTTATCATTATTTCTTGAAATATAGTAATTATCAGTTTCTTCTTCTTGTTTTACTTCATATTCCCTGTTGTTTTTTTCTATGTATAACTTAGCTTGTCCATTATCAATCTTTGTATATATATTGTTTCCTTCTTTATCTTGTAAAGCATAATTTTCTATTATCGAAATATCGCTTGTAGCATTACTAGGAACTAAATTTCTATTAACCGTTTGTTTAGTTAACATATCTGTTGTAATTACTTGCCCTGAACTTACATCTTGATTTAAGACATAGGCTTGTACGCTTGCTTGTAATTCAGCTTTTTCCTTGTCTGTTTTATTTTTTAATTGAATAACCAAAAACGCTATTATAACCCCTGCTAATAATAGAGTCACTAACATTCCTAATAAAAATGAATTTCTTGCTTTTCTTTGCATTGGATTTGTTGCCATAACAAATTCCTCCCTTTATTCTTATTTTTGTATATTTTTTTACAAATTACTATCTATTTTATTTTAACTCAAATAGTAATCAAAATCAATTAAATGGTCCATTGTTATTAAAAATTAATATTTTTGTAATATTTTTGTAATATTTTTGCAACACCATCTTCATTATTACTTGGTGCTATATCGTTTGATGCATTTATAACAACAGGTGTACTGCCTTGCATTGCAATTCCTAATCCTGCATTTTCTATCATCTTTTCATCATTTACATTATCTCCTATTGCAATTACTTCTTCTTTCTTTATTCCTAGATTTTCAATTAAGTATTGTAATGCATTCCATTTATTAACATTTGCAGAAGAGATTTCTGTATAGTAATATTCTATAGGAATTTCTTCTGTTCCTTGTTTTATTAATTTTCTAGATATATGTGAAACTTCTAAAATCTCTATACCGCTTATATTCTTTATTTTTTTCATTATTGAATTAAACACTAATTTACTTTCATCACATATTGTTATTTTTAAAAATTTGTTATCTTCCATATTTTTTACATATTCATAGATATCATCCACTATATTTATGTGTGTTTTTTTATTTTCTTCCTTTTTTAAATTCTCCTTATAATAATACAACACATTGTATTTTAACCCTTTTGCCAATATTGTTTTATCTGTATACACATTATAACTTATGCTATTTTCTTCACATTTTTTTATAATTTCTAAAACTTTTTGTTTCGACATATATTTTTCGTATATTATATTTTCTTTTTTCATATCATAAATAATGGCACCATTTCCACCAATAAAATATTCTTGACTTCCAATTTCTTTTGAAATTGTTTTTATTGAATCTATTGGTCTTCCTGATGCAACTATAACTTTTATACCTGATTCTATTAGTTTTTTTATTATTTTTTTTGTATAATCAGTTATTTCTCCATAATTATTTAAAAGCGTACCATCTAAATCAACAGCAACTAATTTATACATATTTTTTCACTCCTTTTTTTACAATTTTCATTATATATATAATTATCCAAAATTGCAATAATATTTTTTGTAAAAATTTCCTGTTTATTTTTATAATTTTTGCAAATGATAATATTAGAAAAAGCAACAGTTTTTTCTACATGTAATATTACAGGAGGTGAAAGAAATGGCAAACAATACAAATAGAAAATTAGTTCCAGAAGCTATGGATGCTTTAGACAAATTCAAATATGAAGTAGCTAGCGAAGTTGGTGTTAACTTAAAAGATGGTTACAACGGAGATATTTCAGCTAAAGATGCTGGTAAAATAGGTGGACAAATGGTTAAGAAATTAATTGAACAAGCTGAAAGAAACATGAAATAGTTAATGTTATTTTACTAAAATTTGTGTTAGGCAGGTTATCTAAGTTTTTCTTTTACGTATTTATAAAATACATAAAGGCAGGATTTAGTCTCCTGCCTTCTTTATTTATACTTTAAGCTTCTGGTTCTACTATACCATAATTTTTACCATCTTTTAATTTATGTACAACATTCACTTTACCTGTTTCTACATTTATAAAAGCTAAAAAGTTATGGCTTGGGCTTTCTTGTAATTTTAATACTGCATCTTCTGGAAGCATTGGCTTTATTTCATAATAAGATGTTTTTATTATTTCATCTTTTATTTCTTTTTCCACGTTACTTTCAACTTCCATTGATTTTAAAGATGAATCTTTCATCATTTTTTCTTTTTTAGTTTTTGCTTTTCTGATTTGTCCTTCTAATATATCAATATCTTTATCAATAGAAGCATACATATCTTTATCCTCTGTTACTGCTCTGTATTTTTCTCCAGCTGCTGTTACATATATTTCAGCAATTTGTGTATTTTTTTCTGTCCTTAAAGTAACTTCTGCTTCTGATTCTTCAAAATATTTATCAACTCTGTCTAATTTTCTTTCTACATAATCATTAATAGCTTCTGTTATCTTTAGTTCCTTTCCTGTTATTTTTATTTTCATAAAAATCGCTCCTCTCTTTTTGATTTTATTTTTTAGTACATTTTCATTATAACATTAATTATATTTTTTTCAAGTTTTTTTATTTTTTATTATGCATATTTTTTAAATAAATGTATTATTCTCACTTTTTTGTTTATTTTTGTTGATTTTTTTGTTTTTTGTGGTAAAATATATATGTAAATTTATTAAAAGGAGCTTGGTAAATAATGAAAAAGAGAATATTTTTAACAGTATTTTTATTAATTATTTTAATTGCAAATATTTCTTTTGCTTCATATAGTACAGTTACTATGAGTGTTGTAGAAGAGCCAATTTGTACAATTAATTTTGGAGAAAATTCAAAATTTGAAAAAAAATTAATTTCTAAAGACTTAAACAATAAAGAGGTAACATTACAATTACAAGTAACTAATGAAGAAATCGCAAATAAATTATCTGGTGAAGTTGTTTTAGTTTTAGACAATTCAAATAGTATGACAAATCAAACTTCAACCGGAGAAATTAGAAAAACTTTAGTTTTCAATTCAGCTAAAACTTTAGTTACAAATCTTTTAAAAGATAACAATAATTTAAAAGTAGGTATTGTAAGCTTCTCTACTAATTCTGATATTACTAAGGAAGGATCAATTGATGATGCATCTATTGTTTCAAATTTAAGTACTGATGCTACTAATATTTCAAATGCTATAGATAACATTATTACTGATGGAGCTAGAACCGATTTAGAATCAGGTTTAATTTTAGCTGATAGTTTATTTACTTCTGAAAAAAACAATAAATATTTAATTGTTTTAACTGATGGAGTTCCTAATGTTGCTATTAATTATGATAAACCTTACTATTCTGATGATGTTATCGCAAAAACTAAATCAAAATTACAAGGATTAGCTTCTAAAGGAATTAATACTATAACAATGTTAACAGGAATAGATGATGAAAGCACTATTCCAACAGGTATTACTAAATCATTTGGTCAAATAATAAATGAAGTTTTTGGAACAAACGAGAATCCAACAGCAGGATCTTTCTATTATATTACAGATGATAAAATAGAAAGTACTATAAATACTATATATAATTCATTGTCTTCTACTAATAAATCTTTTAGAGATATAACAATTGTTGATTATTTTCCAAAGGAAATTATAGATAATTTTGATTTTTCATATGTACAAAATGCAAATATAGGAACAATATCAGCAACAGTAGATAAAACAAATAATTCAATAACTTGGACCATTCCTGAACTTAAAGTTGGCGAGACAGCAACAGTTCAATATAAATTAAAATTAAAAGAAAACTTTGATAGTTCTATTATAGATAAAATATTGAATACAAATCAAAAAGTTGATTTAAACTATACAGATTATAATAATTCAAAGCAATCAAAGACATCAGATGTAACTCCAAAATTAAAATTAGCTGAACCCCCAGCAGTATTACCTAAAACCGGTTTAGCTACAATAATAATTTTAGGTTCTGCATTATTATTAATAATAGGTTTTTCTTTATCAAAAATATTAATAATTAATAATAAAATGAAATAAATTATTTTTATATAATTAATACACCATATAGCTAATATATATGGTGTATTTTATTTACTATTTTTTCCTACATTTGTAGCTACTGTAATATTTGCTATTGTTGTATCTTCAGTTTCTGTAGATCTATGTGATATTATGGTTTTATAACCATTCTGTTTTACAGTTAAATCTGCTAAAGTTCCTATTTTATTTGGCTTTATTAATATACTTATACTATATACTATTCGCAACTTATTTTCTATTACTTTGTCTAATCTAGATTCATTTGTTACAAATAAATCATCACCTACTTCAAAACTTTCTATAGAAGCTCCAAACATAACTGATGCTATTGCGCTAATTCTATTTTCCATTATTACTTCTACTTGCACATTCGGATTTCCTCTTGTATTTCTTATTTAAAACTTTTAAGATGCTTTTTTATTTCTTAATTCTGCAGCATATTTTAATGTTATTTCATTTATCTCTCCAGATGATATTCTAGCAATTTCTTCAATTACTTCTGTTTCTTTTAATAACCTTATTTGAGTCTTAGTTCTTTCTTGTTTTATATTTTTACTAATGAAATAATTGTAATCTGCAGCTGCCGCAATATTTGGCAAATGTGATATACATATAATTTGATGTTTTTTAGATATAGATTTTAATTTACTTGCCACTGAATTGGCCGCCTTTCCACTAATGCCTGTATCAATTTCATCAAATACTAATACTGGCATTTTATCAGTTTCTGCTAAAACTTTTTTAATTGCAAGCATAATCCTAGACATTTCTCCTCCTGATGCTATCTTTGATAATTCTTTTTCATTTTCTCCTATATTTGTTTTAATGTAAAATGTAACGATATCTTTTCCATCTTTTAAAAATTCATTATCTATATAATCCACACGAATATTTATTTCTGCATTTTTCATTTCCAATTCTTCAAGTTCTACATTTATGTCTTCAGATAATTTCTTAGAAAATATCATTCTTATCTCATGTATTTTTTTTGCAAAACTATTCATTTGATCTTCTAGTTTTTGTTTTCTTTCTTTTAATTTATTATTATACTCTTCTAAATTTTGTATTTTTTCTATTTCTTCTTCTACATCTTTTTTATATTTCAAAATTTCTTCTATTGTATTTCCATATTTTCTTTTTAATGAGTGAATTAAGTCTAGCCTTTCTTCTATATAATTTCTTTCTTCATCATTAAAAAATATTTCTTCTTTATATGTACCTATATCTCTTGATATCTCTTGTAATTCATAATAAGTACTTTTTAAACTACTTGCAACATTTTTATATTTTTTATCTATGTCTTCTATTTTTTCTAATAATCTTATTGCCATACTAATACTATCTATTCCGCTTTCTGAAATTAAATTATTCGTTTGAACTAAGCTATCATTGATTTTTTCTGAGTTCAGAATAATTTTTCTTTTTTCTTCTAAGTTTTCATCTTCGTTTAAATTTAATTTAGCTTCTTCAATCTCATTTACTTGATACTGAAGCAGGTCTATTTTCCTTTGTTTTTCTTTTTCATTACCAAAATTGGCTTTTAATTTACTTTTTATTTCAATATATTCATTATATAATTGTTTGTATTTATTTGTTAATATACTTAATTCTTCTCCAGAAAATCCATCTAGATATTCTAAATGTTTTTTATTATCTAATAAATTTTGATTATCATTTTGTCCATGTATTTCAATAAATTTTTTCATAAATTCTTTTAATTCATTTACTGTTACCATTCTTCCATTTATTTTACACAAATTTTTACCATTTAAATTTATTTCTCTAGAAACTATTATATTATCATCTTCAGAATTTTCATAATCTGGTTCATACATGCATAGTTCAACAAAAGAATTTGTTTCTCCTTTTCTTATCATTTCTTTTGAAAATCTTCCTCCTGATATAATTTGCAAAGAATCTATAATTAGAGTTTTACCAGCTCCAGTTTCACCTGTTAATACGTTTAACCCATTATTTAAGTCAATACTTAAATCTTCTATAATTCCTATATTTTTTATATGTAATGTTGATATCATTTTATACCTCCAATTTTTTCGAAAATATGTTTGTTGTTATTTTATATGAAATTTAAGGATTTGTCAATAGTTTTACGAACATTTTTTCTTTTTACTTGAATTATATATGTAAATGTGTTATAATACTTACCGATAGCATATCACAAATATTATTATCTAGTATAAATCTTTTTTAAGGAGGCTTCTTATGTCAAAAAAATTACTGGATAAAAAATTAAGTAAAACAGATGAAGAACTGCTTTTTAATGAAATAAATGACATTTTTTCAAACTGCAACGATAACGTTGAGCACTTTGAATTACAAGTGTTTCAATCTAAAAAGAGTAATACTATTTTATACATTCTAAATGATAATTATTTTTTTGGAAAACACTTTTCAAAAGATTATCCTTTATATGTATTAAAAAGTATCTTACCTAAATGTAAAGAAAACGGTATCGATGTAGTTAAAGAAGATGAAACGTCATATATTTTTATTAAATAGTTACATCTTTTTACTTGCGGACTTCTTAAACTTAAAGAAGTCCGTTTTCTATTTGAATTTTATGTATATTTATGTTATAATAAATATTGATAACACTGTTGATTAGTTATCATATCCAGCAAAATCTTTTATAGGAGGCGTTTTTATGTCACTGGATGGTCAGACAAACATCACCCCTGAGAGCCGGCTTTGGGATGAGATAAGGTCTTTATTGATCCACTCGTCTAGTCCTACCGCCATCACTGTTTATTTGCCTAATGAAGGTCCTCTTACTTATTCATATACTAAAGATGGCTTTCTTAAAAAAGGCGTTTTCAAGGGTGAGTATACTAAGCGAAACTTAAAAAACCTCGTGAACATTGTTAATCGGGGTGAATATTCTTTCGCCAAAGTATCTTCCAAAAGTCTGTATTCATACAGCTTTTGGTTAGAAGTCTGATATGGCTAGTGGGCACCCCATCTCTTGGGGTACCCGCTTTACTTTTATATAAATTCTTGAAATACTAGATTAGCTAAATCTATTCCTTTATTAGTAAGTTTAATATTATTTAAATCTATTTCAATTAATTCTTCTTCTACTAATTTGTTTAATTTTTCTTTATATAAATATATTGGATTGCAATTAAATTTTTCTTTAAATTTTGATATATCAATTCCATCGATTTTTCTAAATCCTAACATCATGAATTCATTTTTTTTATCTTCCAATGTTTGCTTTTCTTCTATAGTTACATTTTTTTGATTATTACCATTATTAATATTTGTTATATATTCTTCAACACTATTTGTATTTGAAAATCTAGTATTATTAATATATGAATGAGCAGCCACTCCAAATCCAATATATTCTTCTTGATTCCAACAATTCATATTATGTCTTGACTCTTTTTTCTTTTTAGAAAAATTTGAAATTTCATAATGATTATATCCATTTAATTCTAATGTATTTTTTACATACCAATACATATTTCTTTCTAATTCCTCATCAGGCAATTGTAATTCTTTCTTTTCTATTTGCTCATATAATTTTGTTCCTTCTTCTACAATTAAAGAATAACAACTTACATGATTAGGATTTAATTTTATAATTGCATCTAAGCTTTCTTTCAAATCTTTTATTGTTTGATTTGGTAATCCTAACATTAAATCTATATTTATATTTTCAAACCCTACTTCTTTTGCTAAATTATAAGCATCTAAAAATTGTTTAAAATTATGTATTCTTCCTATCTCTTTTAAAAGCTTATCATTTGTACTTTGAAGTCCTATACTTAATCTATTTATTCCTATCTTTTTATAGTCTTCAATTTTTTCTTTATTTACAGTTCCTGGATTTACTTCTATTGTTATCTCAACATTATCATCTATATTATCTTTATTTACTTTTTCATAAACTGTATTCATTATATCTTTTATATATTTACTATCAACAAAAGATGGCGTTCCACCGCCTATATAAATAGTAGTAACTATATAATTACTAAAATCAAATAAACTTATTTCTTTTTTTAAGCATTTTATATACTCTTCTATTTTCTGACACTTATTAGTATAAGAAATAAAATCACAATAATTACATTTGCGCTTACAGAAAGGTATATGAATGTAAATTCCTAGTTCTTTTTTTGCCATATCTAATCACCTATTTTATTCGTTTGCTATATCAATTATTTTCTTTAATCTATAATTTACCCCTGATTTCCCAACTGGATTTTTTAATAGTTTACCTAACTCTGATAATGCCATATCAGGATTTTCTAATCTAAGAATTGCTATTTCTTTCAAATTATCATTTAGTTTATTAAATTTTCCTGTTTTTTGTAATTTTTCTATTGCTGCAATTTGTTCAATAGAAGCATTTATTGTTTTATTTAAATTTGCTGTTTCACAATTTACTAATCTATTTACTTTCCCTCTCATTTCTTTTTGAATTCTAACATCTTCAAATTGCATAACAGCTTTATTTGCTTCAATTACAGCTAAAAATTTTGATATTTCTTCTCCATCTTTTATATATAAAGAATATTTATTTTGTGTTTTCATTTTTTTGCAACTTATTCCTAGCTTTCTTAGAATTCCTGTCACTAATTCTAAATTTTCCTCTTGTTTAAAAGTAATTTCTAAATGATATTTATTTTCAGGATTATTAATAGAACCTGAACCCAAAAATATACCTCTAATTATTGCTCTTAAATTTTCTTCTTTTGTTTCATTTTTTATTTCTTCTTTTATAATAATTTGTTTGTTTTCACAATTTACAATTTCGTTAATATCAGTTGTTTTTAATTTTATTACAAAATTTTTTCCACTTATCTCTATATTATAATTAATTTCTAAATTAGATAATAATTTTGCAAGTCTATTAATATTATAATCACTTTCTGTTGAAAATTTTATATTTGATTTATTAATAAATTCAATATTTCCTGAAATCAAATATCCAATAAGCTCATATTTTACTATTTCTTTATTAGCTAGTTTATTAGTTTTATTTAATTCCTGTTTTATTTCAGAAGAAAATGACATATCTAATTCAAACCTCCTATCTAATTTAATTTTGTTATAATTACTCTATCATTTCCATATAAATCTTTTTTACAATAAGTATCTACATATTTTTCTTCATTTTCTATTAATTCAATTACATCTATTTTTTGATCATACCCTATTTCTAAACACAAGTATCCTTTATATTTTAAATATTCATCAGATTGTCTGATTATTTTTCTATAGAAATCTAATCCGTCATATCCACCGATCTAATGCAATTTTAGGTTCATTTTGAACCTCTTTATCTAGTGTTTTTATAATGTCTTTTTTTATATATGGTGGATTTGATACAATCATATCGTATTTTTCTTTTTTTACTTTTTTAAATAAATCTGATTCTATAAAAGTAATTTGATTTTCTACTTCATTACTTTTTGCATTTGCTTTTGCAACACTTAAAGCTTTTCCACTTATATCTACTGCAGTTATTTTGCTATCTTTAATGTATTTTGCAAGTGAAATAGCAATTGCTCCACTTCCAGTACATAAATCTAATATTTTTTTAGCATTTATTTTTTTAGCAATAGCAATTACTTCTTCTACTAAACTTTCAGTATCAGGTCTTGGTATTAATACATCTTCATTTACAAAAAAATTCATTTTCATAAATTCTTGCATATGTGTAATATGTTGAAGTGGAACTCCATTTATTAATTTTTTTACCGATTTAAAATAATCTACTTCTTGTCTTAAAGTTAAAGTTTCACTATCGTGAACAATCAAATATTGTCTTGGTTTATTTAAAATATATTGCATAAGTAATCTTGATTTTAATTTTGGTTCATCTACTCCGTTTACTTTTAAATCAATCATTCCTTTTTTTATTGTTTCTTTTATTGTCATATTACACACCTCCAATCAAGATTTCACATTTTAATATATAATTTTCGATCTCTTTCTATTTCAAAAATATTTTACCATTTTATTATTACTTATGCAAGCATATAAAATCTTATTTTTATGTTTAAAAACAGCCTATACTGTAGGCTGTTTTTATTTACTCTTCAAAAAATCTATTAAAATCTTCTTCTTTTATTTTTTCTTTTTGCAATAATGTTTCAGCAATTAAGTCTAATTTATCTCTATGTTGTTTTAATAATTCAATTGCATTTTTATATGCTGTGTCTATTAAAGTTTTAACTTCAAGTCCTATTTTATCTCCAATATTTTCTCCAAACATTTGCATTTCATAAGGTTCTTTTCCTTGGAAATCAATTGGTCCTAGGTTATCACTCATACCATATTTTGTTACCATATCTCTAGCAATTCCTGTTGCAACTTCTATATCATTACTTGCTCCTGTTGATATATCATCTAAAACTAATTTTTCCGCAGCTCTACCTCCAAGAAGTGCAATTAGTTTTTCTTCCATTTCTGTTTTTGAAATATAGTATTTATCTTCATCAGATTTATACATTGTATATCCACCTGCAACACCTCTTGGTATGATTGATATTTCTTTTACATTTGTTTGTGTTGGTAGGTATCGACTAACTACTGCATGTCCTGCTTCATGATAAGCTGTTAATCTCTTATCTTTATCAGAATATGTTCTCGTATGTTTTTCTAGTCCTACTGTTACCTTTTTAACTGCTTCTTCAATATCAGTATTTTCTATATGAGTATTTCTATTTTTTGTAGCTATAATTGCAGCTTCATTTAAAATATTTTCTAATTCTGCTCCTGTAAATCCAGCTGTATCTTCAGCTATACTTTCTAGATTTACGTCATCTGCTAATTTTTTATCTTTACTGTGAATTTTTAATATTTCTAACCTTCCTTTTAAGTCTGGTATTGGAATTGTAATTCTTCTATCAAATCTTCCTGGTCTTAATAATGCTTTATCTAGCATCTCAGGTCTATTTGTTGCAGCTAAAACTATTATTGTTTCTTCTGAACCAAATCCATCCATTTCGACTAATAATTGATTTAACGTTTGATTGTTTTCAGTTTCTGCTCCACTATTTGATGTTCTTCTAGATCCTATCGCATCTATTTCATCAATAAATACTATACAAGGAGCTAATTTTCTTGCTTTTTCAAATAATTTTCTAACACGTGATGCACCAAGCCCTGCAAACATTTCTATAAATTCAGATCCACTCATAGAAATAAATGGTACATTTGCTTCTCCCGCAATTGCTTTAGCAATTAATGTTTTTCCTGTTCCAGGTTTTCCATATAAAAGTACACCTTTTGGAACTCTTGCTCCCATTTTTGTAAATTTCTCTGGTCTTTTTAGAAAATCTACTATTTCTATCATTTCTTCTTTTTCTTCATCTAATCCTGCTACATCTTCAAATTTTACTTTTGTTTTTCTTTCAGTATCATCATATACTTTTCCTTTTTCTCCTAATCCTTGCATTTTAAATATCATAACAAATAATGCAAGCATTATTGCTGTTGGTAAAAATGATATTATTGTACCTGGAATTTGAGATAATATATCCTTTGGTTTTTGTATTAACTCTATTTCATTTCCTTGCTCTACTTTAGCTTGTACTAAAGTCATAAAGCTTTCTATATCTGGTACAATAGCTGTTTTTTCTTCTTCCTCATTTTTAACCTTCACTTTTAATGTTGTGCTTCCTGTTTTCATTTCTATTTTTTCTATATTACCATAAGATAATTCTTTTATTAAATCTGTATATGCCAATGTATTTTTTTCTTCTTTCTCGTTGTTTTTAACAATAAAAATAGTTATTACTCCTACTAGTAATATTATTAAAATAATTATCAATGTTATCAATAATTTTTTATTCTGTTTTTTATTATTTTTCTTATCATCCTTTTTCAATTTTCACCCTCCTCTTAAGCGCCTTCTGGCTCTGCATTTGGTTTTTCTTCTTCTTTTTTCTTTGGCGTTCTTGTTTTCTTAGTTGTTTGTTTCTTTTTACTTTCTTCTTTTTTTGATTCTGTTTTTTCTTTTTTAGTATTTGTGTCTTTTTTCACTTCATTTTTTGTTTCTTTCTCTTTTTCTTCTTTCTTTTTGTTTTCAGATTTAGTTTCTCTATCTTCTTCCTCTTTGTTTTCTTCTTTTTTATCTTCTTCTTTTTTATCTTCTTCTTTTTTATTTTGTTCTTCTTTATCTTCTTCTAATTCTTTCTTTATTATTTTTTCAGCTTCTTGTATTTTCATTAATTCCATTTGTTTTTTTATAAATTCTGTTTTTAATATTAATATTGCAGCTACTAGATATATTGCTGCTACTGCAACATACATCACTTGGAAATATTCCATATTAAATGGAACAAATATATTTATTCCTATATATAACATATTTAATATTACAGATAATGTAATTGCATAAACTGACATATTAAATATTGCAACATAACGTATTTTTATTCTTGAAAGCAATGTAGTTATATATCCAAATATACTTAACAATACTACATTTGAAATTGTAGTTAAAAAATACATAATAAAAGAGTAAATAAATATTGTTAAAAATATACTCAAATACAAAGTTAATATTTGACTACTATTGGCATAATCTATCACATCTTGTTTTGAAAATTCTTTTATTCCCATTTGCTCAAAAGCATCTTTATAGATATAACTAATTGTTCCTACAACTGCAGAATTTTTTATAATAATTCTATCTTTTAAAATTATTATTCCTTCTCCATCTGAAATCACTTCATTTATATATTGGTTAACTTTTGTTTCTTCTTCTGTTTTTGTATCTACTATTACCTTTCCAATATATTTTTCTCCTACGGAAGTTTTTATTTCACTATCAGATAATACTTCTATTTTTCCATCTTTATAAGAAAATTCAGGAAATTCATTTTGTAAATAATTTACTCCTTTTTTTATTAAGCTATTTGTCTGATATATAATACCTATGCAGACTACAAGTGTAAGTACAGCAACTAATTTAACTAAATATTTTAAAGCTGATTTTAATCCCTCTGCTGCCATATCTGGATATTTTTCTATTTTACTAATTGAGTTCCATACTTTATTATGAAATCTTAATTTTTTAGTTTCTTCTTCCATCTACCTGTACTCCCTTCTTACATTACTATTTACAAATTTAGTATTTAACTCTATTTTTACTTTATCTCCCACATTTATATCTTTATTTGTTATATCACATGTTATATGATATGTACCAACTCTTCCTAATATTTTGCAAGGAATATTATTTATTTTTACATATATAGCTTGTTTTTTAAAGAAATCTTTTATATCTCTTACAATATATCTTAATTTATCAACTGTTCTAAACATATCCCTTCCATTTTGTATGTTTATTCCATCTATATAGCCGCATGGAATTATTGCAACTTTAGTATTTTCTTTAGTCTTATAAGTATTTGAATAACCAATATTAAATCCTTTTGGTAAATCTTTTATTTCTGATACTTGTGACTCTAAGTATGCAATTTTTTTAAGTCCTATGTTATTTTTAAATGATAATCTTCCTAAAAATGCAGATCCTATTCTTACAGCGTTTAAATGCATATTAGGATATTTTAAAAATGCTGATGAATTACATATATGTAGCATTCCTGTTTTTATTCCATTTTTTTGTAAAACTCCTACTGTATCTATAAATCTTTGAAATTGTAATTTAGTATATTTTTCATCAAAAAAGCTAATAGAAAAATGTGAAAATGTTCCTTCTATTTCTATGTCTTTTATATTTAATAATGCTTCTATATATTCTTCTATTTTATTATATACAAATCCATATCTTCCAAATCCAGTATCTATTTTAAAATGTGCTCTTATTTTTTTATTCTCTTTTTTAGCGATTTTTTCTGCAACTGCAATATCTTCTTTAGATCCAATTGTTATTATTATATTGTTTTTTATCAAACTTTCCACATCTTCTTCAATAGCTGTGGAAGATAACATTAAGATGTCTTCTTTTATACCTGCTTTTCTTAAAGCAATTGCCTCATCTACAGTTGACACTGCAAAATATGAAATCCCATTATCAACTAAAAATTTAGTATATTCTACTAATCCTAAACCATATGCATTACCCTTTACAACAGCTATTATTTTTAGTTCATTTCCTTTATCATCATTGCCACTTTTTTTAGCAAATTCTTTTATTTGTTCTATATTATGTCTTAAATCTTTTTTATCAATTACTAAGGTATTCAATTTTTATATACTCCTTATTTTATTACTTTGCTATTTTTCTTTTTATTTGTCTTATTGTTCTAAATGCTTTTTCTGAAAATCTGTATAATTTATATGTTATTGGTTTAAATGGCATATAGATTTCCCCTATAAATTCTGTAAACGTAGCACCAAATCCTTGTTTAAATCTATATAATCCATATTGTGGATGTGTTTTGTCAACTACTCCAGATACACCTCTAAAGTCATATACATCATCTTTTCTTGCAATTGCCATTTTTATCATTTCCCATTGCAATAAATAATTTGGCATAAGATTTCTATGGCTATTACTACTTGCTCCATATAAATACCATGTTTTATTTCCATAAAATATTGGTATTACTCCTGATATTGGCTTGTCCTCATAATATGCCATAAGTATTTTCATATGATCAGGTCCTAAGCAATCATACATTTTTTCAAAATATTCTAAAGGTCTTATAATAAAACCATCTCTTGCTCCTGTTTCTATCATTATCTTATGGAAGTCTTTTAAATCTTCTTTTGTTCCATCTTTTATAGTAACTCCTTTTTTAGTTGCAAGCCTTATATTATATCTCCATTTTTGTTTAAATCCTGCCATAATTTCTTCTTCTGTTTTATCTTTTATATCTAATCTAAATACATATCTTGGTTGAATTTCATCTTTAAAGTCTTTAGCATCATCTTTTATTTTATAACCTAAGTTTGTAACAATCTTTCTAAAGTCTTGATCATTACTTAAAATATCTGGTTCTATTCTCAATACTATTGCTTTATATTTTCTAGCAAGTTCTTTTGCTCCATCTGTTAATTGCTTCATTACACCTAAATCATGTATATCACAAATAGGACCTCTTGATGCATACATTATATTTCCAAAAATAGGCATCTTTCTGATCCATACACATAATGAACCTATTATTTTTCCATTATCATCTTCAGCTAAGATTACTTCTGGTTTCCAATTAGGCTTTTTTACTTCTGCCCATTCTAGTGATTGTTGAAAATTACATCTTTCATGTTTTTCTAAAAATTCTTTGTATTCTTTTTTTGATTCTTCTGTATTTACGAATCTCATTTTTTTCCTTCTTTCTAATTATTATTTATTATTTACAATACATACGTATTTTACACTAAATCACAAAATTTTACAAGTGTTACGGAAAAATATATTACATAAAAAAATCCCTAATTTAATTAGAGATTTTTATCAATCTTATTATTTTTCTATTTATCATTCAATTATGCTCCAAACTGTTTTATCACCTATTTCTTCAGCATTTACATTAATACCATAATCTAAAATTACAACTGGTCGAACACCTAAATTTGTTTTATTATAAGCATTATTTTTTACTCCTCCATCATAAAAGACGCTCCACATTCCTGCTGATGCACGTATGTTATATGTCCAATATCCTTCGCAATCTTTATAAATTTGATCTGGATGAGGCATATATAAAGTATCAATTCCTTTAGATGGATCAGCTAAATCTAAATATAAATATCTCCATGTATAGCTATCTAAAATCAAATCAGTATTGTGTTTTTCATTATAGCTATCAAATATTTTTGCAACTTCAATAGCTCCTTTTACAGTTATTTTTGAATCGCTTCGCAGCGATGTTGGTAGCATATTTTCTTTCCAAGCACTAGAATTAAATCCTTGAACCAATTCATTTCTACTACTTGATTTATTAACATTATATTCTTTTCCATTAATTATATCTAATCCAGCTGCTGTAGCTATACCTGTATCATTTGGTAAATAATCTGCTAGTATAGCATATACCTTTTGGGCTGTTTTATCATTATATATTATTTGCCAATCATCTGATGTTTCAGATGTTTCTACTATGCTTTTTCCTAAATCTAGATAATCCCCGTAATTATCTTTTGTTAAACTGTCTATTGCTTGTGGTTTTACAGAGATAACTGTTCCATCATTTTTGATTTGATATAAATTTTGTTTTAATTCAACTACTGCTGGTAATTGAGTTATTTTATTTGTTTGACTTAATGGATTATTATTATAAGTTAGATCTTTTATTTTACCTAAATTATCATTTAGTTTATCTAATTTTATATCCCCTTTTTTACCATACGATTGTAATACTCCTACTTCTATTTCTTCTTTTGCAGAAGAATCTTCAGTATTGTTTTTTGCTTCTCCTGTCTTCCCTATTAATCCATTATTTCCCGTTAATGAAGCTACAGTTATCCCCGATAAAACAAGTAGAATAATAATAGTAATCACTAATGCTATCATAGTTATTCCTTTGTTATTCGTCCTTTTCCTGTTTTTCATTATTTTTTCCTCCGTATATATTTTATCGCTTATATCTTAACTTAAAATACGTTAAAAGTCAATAACTTATTTCAAGTTATTTTATAATTTTTTTGAGGTGGTTTTATGTATTCACGTATACGTAATTTAAGAGAAGATAAAGATATGACACAAAAACAAATTGGAGATATTTTGAATATGTCTCAAACAGGATATAATCAATATGAAATAGGAAAAAATGATATTCCAACTAGAGTTTTAATTACACTTGCAAAATTTTATAATACTAGTATTGACTATTTACTTGAGCTTACTGATGATCCTAAACCATATCCAAGAAAAAAATAATTTATTGATTTTTATATTTTTATCATATATACTAATAGTGTTAGAGGTGAAACTATGAATAATGATATTTTAGATAAAATTAGAAATCTTTCTAAACAAGAACAAAGAAATTTATCATATGAAGAATTAGAAAAAATTATAAATAAATTATCAACAGATGAAATAATTGAATTAAGCACTATAATTGGTTATCCTGTATTTAATAGACTTTGTATGGGAAATTTAAAGCATAAATTTATATTATTACAAGATGGTGCGGCTGCAATAATTGTTAATAACGAAGGGAAAATCTTATTACAAAATAGTTCTGTTGTAGATAGATGGATGCTCCCTGGTGGTTGCCAAGAACTTGGTGAAACTTTTGAAGAAACTATTATAAGAGAAATAAAAGAAGAAACCAATTTAGATGTCAATATAAATGATTTGAATTTAATAAATATAATTTCTGGTAAATCAAGGAAACATACATATCCAAATGGAGATATTGTTTTTAATAATACTGTACTTTATGAAATTAAAGATTACACAGGAGCTCTTAAAGCAACTGATGAATCTAAAGATATTAAATTCTTTAATTTAGATGAGATACCAGAAAACTTATTAGATATGGATTTAATAGAAATCTATAAAAAGTATAAAAATGTTTAAACAGCAAACAATCCACGAATTTATCCATTCGTGGATTATTTTATGTTATTAATTTATTGTTTATTATTGTTATTATTATTGTTTTTCCTTTTCTTTTTCATAATTACTACAATTATAATTACTAATGCTAAGACTATAATTTCACAAATTAGAACTATTAGAATTGTGTTTGCGTTGTTACTTTGTTGTCTACTTACCATTTCCTTTGGTCCACCTTGCATCATACCTCTACTTTTATTAGCTTCTGTGTAACTTGCTTCAGTTCCTTTACTATAGCTATTTATTTTAGTATATAGTCCATTTGTTTCTTCTCCATTAATTGTTCCTCCAGTATATACTTTATATGAATCTACATTCAAATCTGATGAACTATATAAAAATGTTGTATATGATTTATCTGTTTTATATGCCATTATTGGATTATCATTTTCATCTGTGATTGTAACTAATGTTCCTGCTTGTATTTGATTATTAAATTGTAGGAATATAAATTTTTGCTTACTTTCTTCTGATATTTCATCAGTCATATTGCCTGTTGCTATAACAGTTCCACCATTTATATAAATTCCCAAATCCGAATCTAATCCAGAATCTTGACTTTTATAAGAAGCAAATGCATAAATGTTTCCACCATTTACATAGATATATCCATTAGAGTCAATTCCGTCTCCTTCTTCCGCATCAGCCTTTATATTTGCAAAAATTGTTCCACCATTAATTGTTACAACACTTACGTTATCTTCAGAAGCATTAAATGCATCATCTGAAGCATCACACTGAATATTTCCTGCATTTATTGTTAAATGCATTTTTGTTTCTATTCCTTCATTGTCAGAATCTACTAATAATGATCCATTTCCTTCAATTACTAATGATACCCCAGCACTTATTGCAGCATCATATTTTTTATCATAAGATTTAGTTTCTCCATTTTCTGTATAAGTAGAATTTTTAGGTATATGAGAGCCTGTTATTTTATTTGATGTTCCATCTTCTAATGTAATTTTTACTCCTGCCTCCCCTGCTTTTTCATTATCTAATGCATTATATATAAGTATTGCTGGAGCTGTTTTACATGTTAAATCTACATTATTTAATATTAATTCTACTTCATCAGAATCTTCGCTATCCACTGCTATTTGTGTATTTGTTGCAGTCCCTGAAATTGTATATACTCCTCCATCTGTTATATGTATTACCGTATTTTCTACCCCTTCTTCTGCATCACTATTTATTTCTACATTAATTGTTTTGTATATTACTTTTGATGTATCGCTAGATATTTCTTCTCCATTTACTAATATTTTGTCATCACTTAAAGTTATTGTCGTCTTTTCTTTATTTGCAGCAAAACTTGTTTTTGCTCCCATAAATTGTATCATTAAGCTTATTACTATTAATGCTATTGTAATAATTAAAACTTTTCTTTTCATTTTACATTTCTCCTTTATTTTTATTTTTCAATTGTAGTATAGTATTTGAATCTTAAAATAACCTTAAAAATAAAAAATTTTATATAAAAATTTCAAATATACCAAGTTGACTTTTTATGTAAAATTGTTTATAATTATCCTGTCACTTCTTTAAAGCCAAATCTAAATTAAGAAGGCTAAAAATTTTAATGCCATTTGTAGCAATGGTTTAATTTAACTATTGGAGGTTAATATGACATTAAGAAGATATTTATCAGGTCATAGCATTCACACCACAATACGCTTATATGTTAAAGATAAGGGATTTGTTGCCGAAGAACAGATAAAAAATTTGACAACTACATATGATGGTTATGAAGTTGTTAACATTAATCCTATATCTGAAAGAAATTCGTGGTTTGTTCGTAAGAGAACAGGTACTGAATATCGAACTTTAATTGAAGTGACTGTAAGATAATCCTTATTGCTGCATTTGGTGTTAAAATCGACTAAATAAGAGAGTTTCCGTTTGAGCTCTCTTATTACTAATTTTTATAACAATTTTCATTTAATTATGCTATAATACTTATAAGATTTTAAAAAGAAGGTATAAAAATGATTGATTTACTAGCTCCAGTTGGAGACTCTGAATGTTTAAAAGCTGCTGTTCAAAATGGTGCAGATAGTGTATACTTTGGTGCTAATCTTTTTAGTGCTAGAGCTTTTGCGCATAATTTTGATTTAGATGAATTAAAACAAGCAATTGAATATGCAAAAATTCGTGGTGTTAAAACTAATTTAACATTAAATACAGTTATAAAAGATTCTGAATTTGATGATGCAATTAATTTAGCAACTAAAGCTTATGAATTTGGTATTGATGCAATAATAGTTCAAGATTTAGGATTAGCAATGAAATTAATTAAAATGTTTCCTGACTTACCTATCCATGCAAGTACTCAAATGACAGTGCATAACTTAAGTGGAGCATTAGAATTACAAAAGCTTGGATTTAAAAGAGTTGTACTTTCAAGAGAACTTTCAATGAATGAAATCTCTAATATATGTAAAAATACAGATATTGAAATAGAATGTTTTATTCATGGAGCTCTTTGTATATCTTATTCAGGTCAATGTCTTTTCTCTAGCATGATTGGTGGAAGGTCTGGAAACAGAGGAAAATGTGCAGGCCCTTGTAGGCTATCTTATGATTTATTAGAAAATAATAAAAAAATAGATTCAGGATATTTACTAAGTACCAAAGATTTATGTGGATTAGATTATATTCCAGATATGATAAATTCTGGAGTTAATTGTTTAAAAATTGAAGGAAGAATGAAATCTCCTGAATATGTAGCAACAGTAACTAGAATTTATAGAAAATATATTGACTTAGCTTTATCAGATAAGCCTTATGAAATAGATGAAAAAGATAGAAAAGATTTATTACAAGTGTTTAACAGAGGAATGTCATCTTCTGGGCATCTAGATAGCACTCCTAATAGAAATTTAGTTTATAAAGAAAAACCTAATCATATGGGACTATTTTTAGGAACTGTCAAAAACTATAACAAAAATAAAGGATATGTTACATTAAAATTAAAAGAAACAATTAATATTGGAGATAAAGTTGCTTTTGAAAATGAAACTGGTTCTTACACTATTTCTGAATTAATGGATAAAAATATAAATATAAAAGAAACTAAAATTGGTCAAACTGTAACTATTGGTAGAATTAAAGGTAATATAAATTCAGGAGATAAAATATATAAAATTTCTTCAAAAGTTTTATTAGATGAAGCTTTTGATAGTTTCAAAAGTGAAAATAAGAAGATTCCTTTAAATTGTAATGTTACTATCAAGCACTCTAAACCTATTTCAATAAATATCACAACTTCTAGTAATATAAATGAATATAAAGATTTAAATATTAATTTAGAATTACCTTATATTCCAGAAGAAGCTAAAAATTGGCCATTAGATAAAGAAACAATAATAAAACAAATATCAAAAACAAATGATACTCCATATAAATTTGAAACTATAAATATTGATTTAGATGAAAATATTCATTTATCTAAATTAAGTATTTTAAATGAATTAAGAAGAAATAGTTTAGAAGAAGTCAAAAAATATGTAACTTCTAAAATACATAAAACTTTTAATAAAAACTATTTAGATTTAAATAATTATAATGAAGATATAAATCTAAATAATGAAAAAACATTGCAAGATGAAAACGCTAACAGTTCAAATAAAAAAATTTCATTATTACTAAATATCTTAGATTCTAATTTAGATTATTCTAAATTGGAAAAAGTTGATAACATATATATTCCTTTAAAATATTTTCTAAGTGAAAAGTATGAAAATATTTTAAAACTGCTATCTACAAAATCAAATATGTTTATTTACTTTCCTACAATATTAAAAGAAAACTATATAAATCTTTTTACTAAAATTTATAAAACCACTATAGAAAAATATAATATAAAAGGTTTTGTGATATCAAATATTGGAAATATTAAAATGTTAAATGATTTATTTGAAGATTTAAATAATTTTATAATAGTTACTAACTATACATTTAATATTTTTAATTCACATTCTATTTTAGAATTAAAAAATTTAAATATTTCTACATTTACTATATCACCTGAAGCTGATAAAGAAACAATAGATAATTTATCTAATCAAAATTATCTACAAAAAGAATTAATAGTTTATGGAAAAACACCTCTTCTAAATATGAATTATTGCTTACTTCGGAAATAGTAATAAATGCTACAGTAACTGTAATTCTAAATGTAATAGTAATAATAAATATTATTTAAAAGATAGATTAAATATGAATTTTGAAATCTTACCTGATAATATTCAAAGTGTTACAACTATGTTTAATAGTAAAACAACATCAATTGTTCCAGGTGAATTTAATACTAGCTCAGTAAGAATTGATATTTTACATGAAGAAATCTCTGAAATAAATAATATTATAAATACTGTAAAATCCAACAAGCGTTTTGAAGGTAAAGATTTTACAAATGGAAATTTAAATAGAGAAATTTAAAATAAAAAGGTGAATGAATTTTATTAATTTAAAACTCACTCATCTTTTTATTACATATTTAATTGTTTACTACTTAAGTCTATAATTAATTCCATATTATCATCTTTTGCGGCTTTATTTTTTCTAATCTGTCCACATTTTTTACATTTAAAGATGATAACATATCCTTTTTTTCCATCTATTTCTAAGCTAACTGGCTCTAAATCTCCATGGCATTCTTCTTGTCTATCTCCTGGATTTTTATCAACATGTTTAGAATGCAAGCAATATGGACAATGATTTCTAGAAGAATATCCCAATTTAGAAACTTTTTTTCCACAATTATCACAAATAAATTCTTCATCTATTTCTGTAAATTTACTATTTTCTAACATAAATTACCTACTCTATCTTATTTTAACTTTGCTAATATCAATTTCACTTTGATCATAATTTTCAATATAATCTAAAATTTCATCAATATCAGTACATACTTTACACAATTCTACACAATCATTTGTAATAAATTTTTGTTGAACCATTTTATATAAAGCATTTGCTAATTCGTCAAAAAATCCATTTATATCAAATACTACTATCGGTTTATTATGTCTTCCCAATTGTTTTAATGTTAGTGTTTGGAAAAATTCATCAAAAGTTCCAATTCCTCCTGGTGCTATTATAAATGCATCTGATTTATCTTCTAGTAATTGCTTTCTTTCTCCCATAGTATCAGTATAAATATATTCTGTACACTTTCCATAAGATACTTCTGCACCTGCTTCTTCAAAAAATTTAGGAATTATACCTAAAATATCTCCATTTTCTTCTGTTACACCTTTTGCAACAGATCCCATCATGCCTTTTGCCCCTCCACCAAAAACTAGACCATGTCCTCTTTTTGCCATTTTTCTTCCTAATTCTTTACCAGCTTCTATATAACTTTCATCAATTAAGCTACTAGCTGCTCCATAAACACATATTTTCATTTTTATCATTCCTTTTCTTATAATTTATTTTTTATAGTATTCAAAACATTTAAAATTATAACATTAGATTTTATTTAAAGCAATACTTTTTGTATATTTTTCCAAATAGGCGTATATACTATAATTATAAACAAAAATATAAAATTATATTTATATTTTTTAAATTTTTTAAGGAGGTCTTTTATTATGGATTTACAAAGAATTAATTCTATTTTAAATAATAAAGAAAAATGTGATGTCTTTTATAATAATAGAACTGTTTGGATACAAGGAGTGAACAATAATATTGCTAAAGTTGGTTTTGTTGATAATTTTGAGGAAATGGATGTTGATATAAAAGATTTATATGAATAATTTAACTTTGGAGGCATTTTCATGATATTAAAAAATAACTTTTATGTGTTAAAACTAAAGAGAAATTTTATTTCTATTTTTCTACTTGCCTTCACTTTTTGCTTATTAATTTTTTCAAATAGTAATTTAGCTGCTGTAAAATCCGGATTATCCTTATGGGCAACTTCTGTGGTTCCTTCGCTTTTTCCTTTTTTTGTAGCTACTGAATTACTAATGCATACAAATATAGTTTATGGATTAGGTTTTATTTTAAATAAATATATGAAACCTATTTTTAATATTCGTGGTGAAGGCGCTTTTGCATTTATAATGGGAATTATAAGTGGTTATCCTGTTGGTGCAAAAATCGCTTCTAATTTTAGACAAAATAATATTTGTACTAAAGAAGAATGTGAAAGACTTCTTAGCTTTACAAACAACTCTGGTCCCCTCTTTGTTGTTGGAACAATTGGAATTTTAATGTTTAAAAGTACAACTATTGGTATCTTACTTTTTATTACTCACATTCTTTCTTCTATATCTGTAGGTATAATTTTTAGGTTCTGGAAGAAAAATAAAAATTCAAATGATTATACATATAATTCTAATTCAAAAAAACATAAACCAAAAAATATATCTATATCAAATTTAGGAGAAATATTATCTGAAAGTATAACAAGCGCTAATTCTACTATTCTTTTAATTGGTGGTTTTATAGTTATTTTTTCTAGCATAATTTCTATTTTAAAGGCAAGCGGAATTCTTAATATATGTAGCTCATTTTTATATCCAATATTTAATTTATTACATATTGACACTGAATTTTGTATGCCTTTAGCTAGTGGTTTTTTAGAAATCACGAATGGAATTGCTTCTATTTCTAATATTGCTTGTAAAAGACTTTCAATTAACATTATATTATCTGCATTTTTACTTGGTTTTGGAGGTATATCTGTATTATTACAAGTACTTAGTATTACATCTAAAACTGATTTATCTATTAAGCCTTATATTTTAGGAAAAATACTACATGGAATATTAGCTTCTATTTACACATATATTTTTATTAGTATATTTCCATTTTTAAATTTTGATTTATAGGAGATGATTTTTTTGGAAAGAGATTTTAATGATTTTGGAATGCCACCACCTGGAATGGGTATGGATATGAATAGTGACTTATATAAAGATTCAATGTTTAATCCAATAGTTCAATATGAACAAGCATATTGTTATTACAAGTTTTTATGTATGCAGATGGATTATAAAATAAAATGCAAGGAATATGAAAAAATGAATAATCAAAATACAAATAATGATAGAAGAGAAAGAAGAATTGAATAAGTGATGATACTTTTGAAATATCATCACTTATTCAATTCTTTTATTTATACTTTTTACTAGATCTATATATATTGAGTTAGAATATTATTTTTTCATGAACTAAATACTATCTTTATTGTGATTATCAGTTTTTTCAATAAAACAGATAACAATTTGCACTATTATTTATACGTTAATTGTTCCATCTATACATTTTACTTGAGTTATACTTGAGTTTTTATACCATCCACTATGTTTACTTATATTATTCCATTGTTCTACAGTTCCTAAATAGTTACATTCTTCTATTTTATTACATGAAAAGAAAGCACAATAATCTATATATTTTACATTAGTTCCAATATCCACCTTTTTTAACCTATTACTTACTATTGTATATGTATTTAATTGATTAGTATTTATATTCATATACTCTATATTATTACATAAACTAAACGCATTAGATCTTGATACTGAAACTGTACTTGGTATTTCAATTCTTGTCAAATACTTATTTCCATAAAATGCATGATTACCAATTTCTTCTATTTCAGGAGAAAAAATATAAGTTTCACCTTCTTTTCCTGGAGGATACATATATATCTTCTTTAGATCTTTTGAATACAATACTCCATTCACTACTTTATATTTTTTGTTATTCTCATTTACTTTAACTTCTTTTAGTTTAGCAATTTCCCTAAATTGTTCTGCTCTTATATCTGCTTGTTCTGTATGTATTATTACATCTGTTAAATTGTTACATAAGTAAAACATTACACTAGCTAATTGTTTTACGTGCTCTCCAATACATATTTTTTTTAATTTCCCACTTGCTGAAAAAGTATATGATGAATTAAATACTTCTGCATCCAAATTTGCATATTCTAGATTAGAGCAGCCTGAAAAAGCTTTTGATTCAACAACTTTTATTGTATTTGGTATTATAAGTTTTTTTATTGTATTATTATTTTTAAATGCTTCTTGTTTTATTTTTGTGACACTAGTATCATTGTATTTATCAGGTATTACTAAAGTATCTCCTGTAAATGTTCCTATTCCTGAAACAGTATATGTTCCATCACTTAATAGTTCATAGCTTAAATTTTGTGATGGTGAATAATATGTTACTATAATATTGGTATCCCCATTTATTTCACCTGATACTATATATTGGTCTGGTTCATATCCTTCTTTTTTAGGAGATTCTACTTCATAACTTTCATCAGTTATTACCTTTTCATATGTAGGAAATGCCTCTGTTCCATCTTCTAATACATATGATATTTTTAATATTCCTGCAACACTAATTACTTGAGTAAGCCAAGCTCTTTCTTGCTCATTATCTCCTATATAGTTAAGCTTATCCTCTTTTATCTCTAACTTATTTGCATATTTATTATCAAAACTTGGTATTTTACTTTTCATAGCATCTATAAAGGAGTTTTCTTCGTTATAACTATTTCTTCTTACATTAAATTTATTTTGTCTATTTCCCATACTATTTGTATAATCTTCTGTTATTGAAAGTTTTAGTTCTTCATTATAATGTTGTATCTCAGTTATAAATTTAGATTCACTTGTCTTTCCTAATAATCCATTATCTCCTGTTAAAGTCGTAATTGTTACTCCTGCTAAAATAAGTAAAACAATTATTGTAATTACTAAAGCAATTAATGTAATTCCTCCATTTTGCTTTTTTACTTTTTCTATTATTTTTTTGTTTTTCATTTATATATTTTCCTCCTTTGTTGGCAAGCACAAAAAGACAAGACTAAAAACCTATCTTTTATGATAGTCTTAGTCTTGTTTTATTTCTAATTTTTATAATTATTTTATTTTTTAAATTACTGCTCTCTCTCTCTCTCTCTCTCTCTCTCTCTTAGAGTAGTAGCAGTTTCATAGTTTGCCATCATTTGTATTTTACCTATCCTTATCTTTATATTAGAAATTATACAATATTTAATTATAACTTTCAATATTATTTCTTATTTGTAATATAATTGTAATATACGTATTTATTCTTTTTAGTTTGTCTTTTTATTATTTAATTAAAGTGAAATATAGTAATACAATAATTCCTAAGATAATTCTATAATATCCAAATACTTTAAAGTTATGTTTTTTGATATAGTTCATTAGGAATTTAATAACTATAACTGAAACTAATAAAGACACTATCATTCCTACTAATAAAATTGCAAGTTCTATTCCAGTAAAGCCTAATCCAAATTTTAATATTTTTAATAAACTTGCACCAAACATTGTTGGTATTGCCAAGTAGAATGTAAATTCAGCAGCATTTGGTCTGGATAATCCAATTAATAATGCTCCAATTATTGTAGCTCCTGACCTAGATGTTCCTGGGAAAATTGCAGCAATAAGTTGAAATATTCCAATTATCAAAGCATCCTTATATGTAATTTGAGTTGTTGTTTCTTTTTCACCTTTTTTTGTTCTTTTACCTTTATTCATATTTTCCACAACAATAAAAGCTATTCCAAAAACAATTAATGCAATTGCTATACAAACTGGATTATAAAATAATTTTTCAAAAACTTCATCAAACAATAATCCTATAATTGCTGCTGGAATACAAGCGACAAGTATTTTTCCCCACAAATTCATTACATCTTTATTAAAAAAAGATAATATTCCAGAATTTTTTATTCCTTTTTCCTTATTTTTAGTAAATGGCCATATTTTCTTTATATACAATAATACAACTGCCATAATTGCTCCAAGTTGTATTACTACTTCAAACATCTCCCAAAATCCATTAGATACTTGATTGAATTTCAAAAATTGTTCTACAAGTATTAAATGCCCAGTACTACTTATTGGTAGCCATTCTGTTATACCTTCTACTATTCCAAATATGACAGCTTTTATAATTTCTATAAACATATTTTTTTCCTCTCTTAATCTTAATATTTTTTATTTATGGAACATTTAATGACTGTCCCCTCTGTTCCATTATTGCTTCTTCTATATATTTAGCTGATGTGACTGGTGCTACTTTTCCAGGAAGTGCTAATGCGTCTACTACATTTATTCCTTTGTCTTCAGCTGCTTTTCTATCTATTCCTCCTGGCCTTGATGCTAATTCTATAATTAAACATTTTTGTTTTAAATATTTTATTTTTGATTCATCCAAAATTAAATTAGGTACTGTATTAAATATAATATCAAATTTAGATAGGTTATCTCCTAACTCATTTATATTAATTAAATCATATCCATAAGCTCTTATCCATGCAAAAGCTTCTTGTTTTCTTGCAGCACATGTAACTTTTACATCTAGTCCTTGTAACTTTTTTGCTAATACTTTTGAAACCCTTCCAAATCCAAGAATTAGACAATTTTTCCCATGAATAATTTCATCTGTATTATTAATTGCTACATCTATTGCTCCTTCTGCAGTAGAAATACAATTTAAAATAGCTAATTTTTCGTTTTGCATAATGTCTACTATATTAATGTTTTTATCTTTTGCAATATCATATAAATCTTTAGAAACACTTCCTGCAATTAAAGTTTTATTTTTTATACTATCTAAAACATCTTCTAATTTTATCTCATTTTTACTATATGGTGAGTTAATATGTATTCCATCTTTAGAAAATGGAATAGGTCCAAGGACTGTATTTACTTCTTTTAATATTTCATTATTTAATGTTTCACAAAAATGTATATTTTCAAATTCATTATTTTTCTTATTCTTTAGCTCTTCTGCATTTTTCAAGCCATATGTATATACTATATTGCCTTTGCTTGCTAACATTTCAGCTAGTTTTACAATTCTTAAATCTCCACCAATTATAATAAAATTTGTACTCATAAAAATTTCCTCCTTTTTGTCTATTATATTTATTAGTCTTAAATTTTATGAGCACATATATTAATCTTGAATTTCTTTTTGTCCTTCTAAAGTTTCTTCAATCTCTATTTTTTTAGTTTTTCCATTTTGTGTTTTCTTTAATAATTTTATATCGTTATATCCTAAATTTCTAGTTATCTCTGCCATTTCTTCTAAATGTTCTTTTGATTTAATTTCTTTTTGATTTAATTTAGATTGTTTTTCTTCTTCATTAGAATTTTCTAAATTAAATGGAATAGATACTTTAGACATTATAGGTATAAAAATAGGATCTTTTTTTACTTTTTCTACTATTTTTTTACTATCTATATCAATTGCTACATTTACATATTTTATTGCAGTATCTTTATCTCCTTTAAGTAAGTTAATCTTAGACAATTCATAATATGCATCTGCAGATAACTCTTCCTCTTCTATTGCTTCTAAAAATTTCTTTTCTGCTTCTTCTAAATCTTTATATATTAATGCTATTTCTGCTAAAGAATATTTAGCAACATGAGCCAAAGTGTTAATTTCAGCTGCTTTTTCATAACATATTTTTGCACTTTGAAAATCATTTAGCATTGTATATGCAATTCCCAAATTATAATTTAGCTCAAAACTTACTTGATTATATCTTAAAGCTTCTTGATAAACATTTACCGCTTCTTTGTATTTTTCATTATCTATTAAAATTTCTCCTAACAACAATGATGCTTCATACATATCAGGTTTTTTACCTAGTAAATTAAATAACATTTCTTCTGCTTCTTCTTTTTTATCTAATTGATTTAGTAAATTTGCTACTTTGTAATATGAATCATAATCTTGTTTATTTAAATCTATTGCTTGTACATATTCATCTATTGCTTTTCTCATTCCGCCTTCTTTTTCATAAGTTTCAGCTAAAAGAACATGAGCTTGATAATTGTTTTGATTTTTATCTAATAAAGAAATTAATATGTCTTTTGCTTTTTTTGTATTACCAAATGAAAAATATATTTTCGCCATTGTTATATTTATAAATCCAAATAATGATATATTTCTTCTTTCAAGCGCAATAACTAAAATTGGTAAAAGAATTGCTAATAAATATTTTATTATTACAAAAAATGTATTTAATTTAATTCCAAATAACACTTCTACAAAATTTAGTGCTATTCCTATTGCTTCTAATATTAAAGTTACTACATAACTTGTATCATTGCTTTTTATCATTTTAAAAAACATATATACAAATATTGCAAATGAAATGAATGTAAATATTACTTGTTCTACTATCATTAAAGTTTCTCCTATTCTCTTTATTTTTCTATATTATTTTATTTCATTTTTCACAGTTTGTCTAGTTTTCTTTGTATAACTGATTATAAATCTTATAACTTTGTAATATTTTTCTTACGTAATTATTAGTTTCTTTATATGGAATATTTTCTATATTACTTCCATCATTTTTTAGTATTTCTTTTTCTATCCAATTATCTACATTTCCTGTTCCCGCATTATATGCAGCAAGCGCTAATTCTATATTTCCATATTTTTTTAATAATATTGATAAATATTTTGTTCCAATGTTTATATTATTATTTACTTTTAATATATCTTCTCTTGCATTATTCTCATCTATATTAATATTGTTCTTCCTTGCCACATCTATTGCTGTATCTTCCATTATTTGCATTAGGCCTAAAGCATTTTTATTTGATATTGCTTTTTCATCAAAATCACTTTCTGCTTTAATTACAGCAAAAATTAAATTTTTTTCTACTTCATATTCTTGTGCATATATATTTACTATTTCTTCATATCTTTTTGGATAAAATATCTTTTGTATTTTTTTATTAAAAATTATTAGAAAAACAATTGCACATAAAATTATAATAATTGTAAATATTATTTTTTTGTTTTTCAATTTTACTTCTCTCCTTATTTACATTCATACCAACTATCTGCTGATGAAATTTCAGCTATTAATGGAACTTTAAGTTCTATTGCAGATTCCATGCATTCTTTTATTATTTCTTCTATTTCTTCTTTTTCATTGATTGGAGCTTCTATTAGCATTTCATCATGTACTTGTAAAACTATTTTAGATTTTAGATTTCTATTTTTTAATTCCTTGTATACTTTTATCATTGCAATTTTCATAATATCTGCAGCTGTTCCTTGAATCGGTGTATTCATTGCAGCACGAGAACCGAATTGTCTTACCATATAATTATTTGATTTTAATTCTGGTATATATCTTCTTCTATTAAATAGAGTTTCTACATATCCTTGTTGTTTAGCTTTTTCAGTTATATCATTCATAAATTGTTTTATTCCAGAATATTGTTCTAAATATTCATCTATATATTGTTTAGCTTTTCTTCTACCAATTCCTAATTGTTCTCCTAATCCAAAATCACTAATTCCATAAACAATTCCAAAATTTACAGCTTTAGCATTACTTCTTTGTTCTTTTGTTACTTCATTAATTGGAGTTTTAAATACTTTTGATGCAGCTTGTTTATGAATATCTTGCCCTTCCTTAAAGGCTTCTATCATATGCTTATCCTCTGAAATTGAAGCTAAAACTCTTAGTTCTATTTGAGAATAATCTGCATCTATATATATTTTCCCTTCTTCTGGTTTAAATACTTTTCTTACTCTTTTTCCTAATTCAAATCTTGTTGGTATATTTTGAAGATTTGGCTCAGTAGAGCTAATCCTTCCTGTTGCTGTTATTGTTTGATGGAAAAATGAATGTATTCTATTGGTTTTAGAATTTATATATGGTTTTAAACCTTCTACATATGTTGAATTCAACTTCATTAATTGTCTATATTCTAATATTTGTTCAATAATAGGATCTTCTTTCTTTAATTTTTCTAGAACATCAACATCTGTTGAATAACCACTTTTTGTCTTTTTTATAACAGGTAACTTCATTTTATTAAATAAGATTTCACCTAATTGTTTTGTAGAATTAATATTAAATTCTTCTCCTGCCATTTCATATATAATTTTTGTTATACTTTCTAATTTTGAAGTTAATTCTATACCAAATTTATTTAATTCTTCTTTATCTACATACATTCCGTTAATTTGCATATCTGATAGTACTTCTACTGTAGGCATATCAATATTGTTAAATAGATCTAAACAATTAGTTCTTTCCAATTCTTTTTTTGTTATATCTTTTATTTTAGAAATTGAATAAACATATAACATATATTTTTCTTGTTCTTTTGTATCTTCCTTGCTTGAATTTATATCTTCAAATAAATTTATTTGTTTACCAGTTTCATTTTCATTTTCAAATTCTGCTAAGTCTATTTCTAGATATCTTTCTATTAAGTTTTCAATCTTTAACTTATTTTCTGTTGGATTTAATATATAACTTGCAATACTAATATCAAAATCTATCCCTCTTAAAGTTATTCCTTCTTGATAAAGTAGTATATATATTTTACTTAAGTCTATACTTATTTTCTTTATTTCATCATTTTCAAAAATTTCTTTAAAGTTACTTATATTATCTTCTATTTTAATATAACTTACTTCAGTTTTTTCTTTATCAAATATACTTATTCCTATTATTTTTTCTTTAATTATTTTTTCATCATTTTCATCACTTGAAGTAGTAATATAAAATATCATTTCTTTTTGTTTTTTTATTATATTTATTATTTCTTCTTCTGTTTTATTTGATTTTTTATATAAATTTTTTTCTTCTTTTTGTTCTTTTTCATTACTATTTTCATCTATTCCATCATATCTTAAAGAAAATCTATCTATATATCTAATAAATCTTAGTTCTTTAAATATTTCTAATACTTTTTTTCTATCCCATTCTTCCCTTTTTAATTCTTCTAAATTTTCTTCAATTGGAACATTTAAATTTATTGTCCCCAACGTTTTTGATAAATTAGCTAATTCTTTATTTTCAATGATTTTTTCCCTTTGCTTTCCTTTTAAGTTATCTTCTCCTTTTTCGACCTTTTCATATAAATTTTCTATAGAGCCATATTCTTGTATTAATTTTAAAGCTGATTTTTCTCCTACTCCTGGAACTCCTGGAATATTATCAGATGTATCTCCTTGTAATCCCTTTACATCTATTAATTGTTTTGGCTCTATTCCAAATTTTTCAATTATTTTATTTCTATCATATTCATCAGTTTCTGTTTTTCCAGCTTTAGTATGAGGTATTCTTATTGTTACTTTATCAGTGGCTAATTGAAATGTATCTTTATCTCCAGAAAGAATAGTTACATTTAATCCATTTTTTTCTCCATAGCAAGATAAAGTTCCGAAGTATATCATCTCCTTCATAACCTTCCATCTCAACAATTTTAATATTCATTGCTCTTAAGATATCTTTCATAATTGGCATTTGCTGGGCAAGTTCATCAGGCATTCCCCTTCTATTGGCCTTATATCCATCATATAATTTGTGTCTTGCAGTTGGAGATTTTAGATCAAATGATACTGCTATATATTTTGGATCTAGTTCATCTAATAGTTTGAACAATATTGATAAAAATCCATATATTGCATTTGTATATTTGCCATCTTTTGTCATAAGCATTTTACTTCCCATTATCCCATAAAATGCTCTATTCATTATGCTATTACCGTCTATTAGTACTAATCTATTATCCAATTTGTTTCCTCCTTAAATACCTTGTCTTTATTCTTTTTTCTCTTATATTTTTATTTATAATAACAATTACTAGTGTTCCTACTACTAAAGTAAATATAAATGGTGTTCCATAGTGCCAGTTTTCTCCATACATAAGTAGTATCCCATTTGCAAATTGACTAAGGATTGACATTCCTACAGTTGCCCTAATAACATTTGATTTTTGCCAAATAATACATGGAAACAACCACATAATATACCATGGTTGAAAATTAGTTATTAATAAAAATAAAAATGCGACAATAAAATAATTAACATTTTTCATTTCTCTTTTTAATTTTATTTCTTTTTTATTTAATAGTATTATACAACTAAAGAAATATACAATTATAAAACTTCCAAGTAGTACATTTTTAACATTTTCTACTATATTTGGTATATCATTAAAATAATCTATAAGTATTACATACATCCCTTTTGCTATTCTTTCATGCTGTGTAATCAATCCTTGGAATACACTAAAATCCCTAATATATAAAATATATGTACATCCAAAAACAAGTAAAAATATCATTCCATATTGGATGCATTTTATAAACCTATCTTTTGGTTTTTTATCTCTGAAATGATAGATTATTATAATCGGTAATAATAATATTGTAAAATATTTTATAGATGTTGCAAGTGCTATAAATACTATTGATAAAATTAAATTTTTCTTTTTTATTAAAAAATAAAATGCTAATAGTACAAAAAATATTATAAATATATCATTATGGACATGTGCTATAGCTTCTATTAAGATAAATGGGTTTAAGCCATACAATAAAGTATATATTTTTTTATTACTAATTTTATATAGTAAATAGCAATTTCCTAAATGCACTAATACATTTGCTATTTTAAATAACATTAGCCCTATATCTATATTTCCAAATGAAATTGTAGCTATAAACCTACAAATAAATGTCCACACAGCTCCATATACTACAGTTGTATTTGACCATACATTTTCATAGCCTTGCATTAATACTGTATCATGTTCAAAATTACTATTTGTAGTGTCTACATATTCTTTTATTGTTGTATAATAAGGATTTTGATGATATGTACCATCTAATCTTCCAATTCCTAAATAATAAAATATATCAGAAGATGCAAATGGCAGAACAACTATAAAAATTATAGAAACAATTGCTACTAATATAAGTACACTTTTTAGATCTTTAAATATTTTTTTTCTATTTTTTATAATTACAAAATATAATATTGTAATCAAACTAAGTACTATAATATAACAAATTGTTTGTGTTCTAATATTTGTATCATTCAATAAAAATTGATAATATCTATCAAATTTAAATATCGTCCCTTTTTCTATATAATATCCTATAGAAGGAATTGCAAATAATAAGCAAGATATTATTAACAATGTTTTTATAAGTATTCCTTTGTATTCCTTTATATTTTTTTGTTCCTCTTCCATTAAAAACTCCTAAATTTTTTTATTCTTTTCTAGCCATTTTTTTGCGTAAGAACAAGTAGCTTGCACTTTTCCATTTTTCTTTTCTATCTCTTCTACAGCTAATTCGACTAATTTACTTGCTATTCCTTGTCCTCTTAATATTTCATCTACAAAAGTATGGTTTATACAAAATTCTCCTTTTTCTATTTCTGGAAATGTTATTTCTGCTATGATCTTTTTATTTTCACCTAAACTATAAATTCTAGAGTCTTCTTTTATGAATTTCATCTTTGTTATTCCTTTCATTTTTAATATTTTCTACAAATTTGTTTTTAATCACTATTATATTCTCTGTTCTTATGATTCAAATAATTCATAAAATCATTATCTACCATCATCATCTTGTTCTTCGAAATATTTTTCAGTTAATATAGAACCACCATTTTTTAATCTATTATCATCCATTACCCAACCTTTAATAGTGTAATCTTTTACAATTTGATTCGCCCATTTTCTAAATTGAACTGCTTTTTCATTATCAACTTTAAAACCAATTGCAATTATCATTTGAAGATTATAGTGTGCAACATTTCTTGAAACATTTCTCGTACCTTCTTTTTGAACTATTCGAAAATTTCGAATAGTTGAATCCTCATCTAATTCATTATCTTCATAAATCTTTTTAACATGATAATTTATTGTATTTAATTCAACACCATAAACCGTTGCAAGCATCTTTTGTGTAAGCCATATATTTTCATCTTCATATCTAACTTCTATTGAGTCTTTATCATCTCCAGCTGCTGCAACATAAGTTAAATATTCAGCTGCACTAGAACGAATTGTTATTTCATTTTTCTTTTTACTTGTTTTCAATAATGAACTCCTTTCGATTTTTGTATTTTAATATATTTATTTATAAATTCTATAATATTCCTCTTTCTTTCAAAACATCTTCTAAATACTGACCTTTTTTTAACCAAGTAACATTATCATTTTCTTTAGGATAATCTCTATAATATACACTAGTTATTTTTGATATAAATTCTTCATTGTTTCCTCTTTTTCTACTTCTTTCAATAATCTCATCTAGCATATTTTCTTTAGGCCAAACTACATAATAATCAATATTATTTTGACGTAATAATTCCACAACTTCTGGTTTTGGTGCAAATAACACAATATAATTTTTTTTCAAATTTGATATAATTTCATTATAATAATTCAAAGGATAATCTGGATTTTTTATTCTATATTTAACTCCCTTTCTTTGTTCTACTGGAATTTTTTTAAGATTTTCATCTATTATATATTCAAAATCACCAATTTCTAAATCTATTACTTTGCTATATTTCTTGGCTAATGTAGATTTGCCAATTGCTTTAAAACCTCCAATCGGGATACCCAAATTATTCATTTTATCACCTCTATAATAATTTATATTTGTCTTATTTCTTTAAATCGAATAATAATACATATCAATACATTTTGTATCTCCATCTATTGTTTCTTCTTTATAACTATCAATAAAGAAATTTTTTATTGGCTTTTCATTTTTATCAAATCCTTGCTTTACATAGAAAGGATTACTATCTTTTCCACTTCTTCTGGTAAACTTAATTTATCTTTTTTCTTCTTTACATGCCTATCCTCCTCTCAGTGCAATTACTAAACCCACAAAATAATAGTTATATCGTACTTAATTTTTATTGTCTGATTTTTTAGTTTTTAATAATAATTTATCAAAATCAGAAGTTATTTTCTTTTTTTTTATTAAATCCTATGTATTCTTTAAAAATTTGTATTATAGTTTTTTCTATCAGAGGCAGTTATTCAAATTTTTTAAGTAACTGAATTTTATTAAAATCATAACGTTAGAATATTATGAATGTCATAATAAAGTGTAATTATATTATATGATTTGAACTTAACAAATAATCATTCATATATTTAAAATATTCTTTAAACATTTCCTTGTTTTTTATTTTACCATATAACTTTTCTAATATTTTATTATTAACAATATAGTCCACTGAATATTTATATTTTAAATCGAATAACATTGCAATTTTTAAAATCAAATCATCATTATCATTCTTTATTATACTATAATTTATACTTCTGTTATTAAAAAACTCTTTTTTTACCTCTTCGCTTATTTCAGCATTATCTTCCTTAAAATCAAGAATTCCATTTACAAATATATCAAATATATCTAATTTATCAGCATCTCTAACAATATAGCATATTTTTTTATTGTGTTGGCTTAAAGTATCAGGAACTGAATGCTTATTATGATATTTTATAGCATCATATATTTCGTCAAAGTTTTTAACATTTGTATAAAATTTTAAAATTTCATTTTGCCCAAATAATAATTCAACCCCTAAATTACCATGATCAATTGATTCTATGTCACTATATGTGTGATATTTTGTCCATTGAATAAATCTTGCATAATCATGTAATAAGCCAGCTACAATTGAAATTTCAATATCATTTTCATTAAGATTTTCCGAATATGCAATTTCTTTGGAAAATTTCATTACTCTTAAAGAATGATAGTATTTTCTTTTAATGTTGTTATCTTCCACATTAAAGTTATTATAATAATTAGTAAAATCTTCTATTATTTTATCTTTTAAATCCTTCATTTTTAAATTCCTCGCAAATTATTATTTTTTCTTTATCTAACTTGTTCGCAATATTACAAATTGCTTAAATCTTTATAATAATAATACATATCTATACAATGTAAATCTCCATCCATAATTTCTTCATCATAATTATCTATAAAAAAATTTTTTATTGTTTTCTCATATTTATCAAATCCTTGTTTTACATAGAATGGAATGTTATTCTCTGATGTTCCGGGCTATCATCTTTTTATATTTAGTTTTATAATTATCTGCTAAATATTTTAGCATTTTTTTACCATACCCTTGTCCACGATATTTTTCTACTGTTACAATATTTTTTAATTCGCATGTTTTTTCATCTACTTTTGTTACTACTGCAACACATACTATCGTCTCTTTATATGTTAATATAAAAAGTTCTCCATCTTTCAAATAATTATTTATCATTTCTTTACTTGGATCTGCTTCTAAAAGTAAATCCATATATTGTTCTTTATTGTCTTTTTCCTTTTTTATAACAATACTTCTCTTTACTGGAAGAAACTCAAATCCTTCTGGTAATTTTGGTTTATTTCCTGTGTGGGTTAGCATGCTTTGTTCCTCTGAAAAAATACATCCGCAATATTTTTGCATATATAAGTCTAATTCTTTTGCTTTATTATGTCCTTCCCAGAATCCATATCTAAAATCTCTGTACAAAAATTCAACTCCATATTCTTTACTTAGTTTTTCCATATAAGATTTTATAAAATCATGTTTTTGATAAATACTATATAAAAGTGTAGTAGAAACTGCATCATAGCCATTTTCTTTTGCATATTCAAAAGTTTTTCTTAATCTTACAGGATAACAATAATTTATACATCTTGTTTCTAAATTATTTGATACATTCCTGCAAAATTCATCTAGTCCATACTCATCTTCTACTATACATTCTATATCTATTTTCTTAGCATAATCTATTAAGCACTCACGCCTTAGCTCATATTCTTTATATGGATGAATATTGGGATTATACCAATATAATGTAGGTTCAATTCCTTCTTTTCTTAAACTATATATACAATAAACACTACATGGTGCGCAACATGTATGTAATAATAATTTCATCTTATTCTCCTTTATATTCACATCCTAAATGTTTATAAGCCGGAGGCAATACCATTCTTCCTCTTAATGTTCTTGCAATAAATCCAATTTGTATCAAATATGGCTCATAAACATCTTCTATTGTATCTATTTCTTCTCCTATTGTTGCAGCTAAAGCTTCAATTCCTACTGGTCTTCCGCTATACTGAACTATCATAGTCTCTAATAATTTTCTATCTATTTCATCTAATCCTAATTCATCTATTTCTAATCTATTTAATGCATGTTTTGCAATTTTTAGAGTTATATCTCCATCTCCTAAAACAATTGCATAGTCTCTTACTCTTTTTAGTAGCCTATTTGCTATTCTTGGAGTTCCTCTTGATCTTCTTGCAATTTCAATTGCAGCCTCATCTTCTATTTTCATTTTTAATATCTTACTTGATCTTTTTATTATTGTTGTTAAATCTTCTACAGAATATAATTCTAATCTATGTACTATTCCAAATCTATCTCTTAAAGGTGTTGTTAGAGATCCTGCTTTTGTTGTTGCACCTATCAATGTAAATTTTGGTAAATCTAGTCTTATAGATTTTGCACTTGGTCCTTTTCCAATTACAATATCTAATGTAAAATCTTCTAATGCAGGATATAATATTTCTTCTACACTTTTACTTAATCTATGTATTTCATCAATAAATAAAACATCAAATTCTGCTAAATTTGTTAATAGTGATGCTAAATCTCCTGGCTTTTCTATAGCTGGGCCTGATGTTATTTTTATATTAGACTTCATTTCATTTGCAATAATTGTAGATAAGGTTGTTTTCCCAAGCCCTGGAGGTCCATAAAATAAGCAATGATCTAGTGGCTCTCCTCTTTTTTTAGCTGATTCAATATATACTTTCATGTTTTCTTTTACTTTATCTTGTCCAATATATTCTTTTAAATTATTGGGTCTCAAAGAATTTTCTATTCTTTCTTCTTCAAAATTTTTTAATTCTGGATTTATAATTCTTTCTTCTTCCATCTATTTATCAATCCTTTATAATTTATCTATAAAATCTTCTATAATACTTAAAATTTTAGAATTTTGTTTTTCTTTTACTTCATACTTTACTGGAATAAAGTCTTGGGCTCTAATTATTGCTTTTTTTAAATCTTCTACTTTTTGTATTCCAATGATATATCCTTTTTTATTAAAAGAGTCTACTATTTGTCTTTGATGATCATTTACATGCTCATGGTATTTATGAAGTCTAGGAACTGCTATAACTTTTTTTTCTTTTTTTATTGAACTTACAATCGATCCCACTCCTCCATGAGTTATTATTAAATCAGCCTGTTCTTGATATCTGTCTAATTCTTCTTGAGGGACTAAATCAAACACTCTCATATTTTTTGACTCATACTTTGTATACCCTGATTGTACTATAACCTTTTCATCTATTATATTTTTTTCTATTAGTTCATCAACTTCTTCAAGCAATCTATGAAAATTATTATTTTGAGTACCTAACATTACTAAAATCATTAATAAATTGAACCTCCATATACAGCTTTTGGATATAATTTAAGCATATCTTCCCATTGTACAATAAATAAATCCGCTATTGGATAAATTAATCTTCCTGTAGCTGTTTTTTTATTTTTGTTTGCAAATGTTTCTATATATATAATTTTACTTCTAAATATTTTTCCTAAAATACACATAGGACCTGCCGTATGTGTTCCTGTTGTCACAATTACTTTTGGTCTTATTTTAAAATAATAATATACTGTTTTTAAACATAGCCAAAAATATTTAAAAATATAAGAAAATATTCTAGATCTTGTACCATATGGTAAAAAATATAATCTATCTCCATATTTTTCTTTTAACAATATGTTTGCTTTATCTTTTTCAGTTATTATATGATATTCATATTTTTCAAATAAAGGAGATAATTGTAATAATTCATTTAAATGTCCTCCTGTACTTGATATAAACAATACTTTTTTCTTCATTTTTATTACCTTTCAAAAATACAATTTAAAGTCCCATTTTTACTTTTCTATTATATCGTTTTTTTTGTTGTATGTCTAGTAAAATCAAAAAAGAAATAGTAAAGTTTAATTACTATTTCCCTAAGCTTTTCTTTATTTTAATTTATGCTCGTGGATGAGCTTTTCTATATATATCCTTTATCCCTTCATCTTGAAATTGCATATAAATTTGTGTTGAAGATATATCTGAATGTCCAAGCATTGTTTGAATTGATTTTAAATCAGCTCCATTTTGTAAAAGATGTGTTGCAAATGAGTGTCTTAAAACATGTGGTGTAATATCTTTAGTTATATGAGCTTGTTCTTTATAATATTTTATAATTTTCCAGAATCCTTGCCTTGTCAATCTTCCACCATTAATATTAACAAATAATGCTTTTTCATCATCATTTTTTATTAGTACATCTCTTGCTTCTTCAACATATTCTTTTAAAGCATTTAAAGACATTGTACCTAATGGTATGTTTCTTTCTTTAGAACTTGTTTTACATGTTACATATCCTTCTTCTAAATTAACATCATCTATATTTAAAGAAATAATTTCTGTAACTCTCATTCCTGTAGCATATGCAAATTCTAACATTGCTTTATCACGAATTCCTTTTAAATCTACATCTTTTGGCTGATTTAATAATAATTCTACCTCTTTTGAAGTTAATACACTTGGTACTCTTTTTTCAATTTTAGGTGATTGTATATTTGCAGTAGGATCTACTTTTATTTTTTTCCTTTTTAATACAAATTGATAAAAAGATCTAATTGACGCAATACATCTAGATATACTAGATGCTTTTTTTCCGTTTTCCTGAAGCTCTTTGATATAATCATTTATATCTTCTTCTTTAACGTGATTATAACTAATTCCACATGCTTCTAAATATCTTTTAAATTGTTTTAAATCTCTCTTATATGATTGTAATGTATTATCTGATAATTTTTTGTCATTTTCCAAAAAATCAAAAAAGAATTTTAATTGTCTCTCCATTTTTACCTACCCCTATATCAATATATATAATCTATTTACATAAATTACATATGTTATATCAAAGAATTTTGAAAATGTAAATACATTTTTAAAATTTTTTTAAAAATATTTTATACAACATCTTAAAATATTCGTAGATATGAATGTTTCTATTAAAGATGATACAATTAATAATATAAGCATAACTACTGAAAATAGTGTGTGTCTAGCTATTTCTATCTTTATATTTTCTTTTCTATTATCCTTTACTATTGATTTATATAACTTAAATCCACTTACAGCTAAAGCTAAAATAGCTGGAATAAAAATAATATTTTGCAGTAATATTGAAATTAGTATAAAACTTAGTCCTTTTGATAGTCCCATAATACTAATAAATATCGATATTGTATATCCCAAACAAAATCCTCTATATAATATAATTCCAAAAACTATTGGTATTCCGTATTACAGTAGTTCCAAAGAACCATATTCCTAAAGCTAATAGAATATTTTGTTTAATGCTAGAGCTTAAGGCGTTCATACTATCTATGCTATCTGCTGCTTTCATTCTTTCTGTAATATTATTTATATAGCTTGTCACTTCTTGTTTTTGATTGTCTTTTATATTATTAACAAATAAAACTCCTAAAAATATACCAATTATAAATATAAGTGCAATTACAATATATTCTTTTTTATTATTTATAATATGATTATATATTATCTCTTTTATCTTAAATTCTTTTGTTTTCATAAAAGCTCCTTAAATAAAAATTAAACTCTTTACCGTTTATACATAATGTGTATTTTGGTAAAGAGTTTTTTAGAACTCTTATTTTTTATTTACTTGTATTTTTCCGTAATTTCCTCCACCACCAGATTGTATTTTTGCATTACCATTTCTTGCATTTTCAATACTGTTTGCTACTTTTTCTCCTACTACCATTTCTATATCGTCTTTTGATAATTTATGTAATATATTCATTTCTGTTTCAAAAGTATCTAATAGTTTTTCTATAGTTTTTCCTCCAACTCCTGGTATAAATCCAAGAGGAATTTGATAAATATATGGAGGTCTATTCTTAGGGCTTTTTGTTTCTTTCTTATCTTTTATTAATTCTATTCTATCAAAAACTCCAAAAGTTACATTTTTTCCACCGCACATTGGACATTTTTCTACAGGTTCTTTTGTCTCTATTGCTTTTTGACAGTCGTCACAATATGTCCTATGATATTTTCCAAGTTTAGGATCTAATCCATAATTTGCAAGAATTTTTCTTCCATCTTCATTTTTTAATGACTTTACAATTTCTTTGAAAGATATATCTTCTACTTGCATTTTATTATATTCTCTTGCTATTTTGGGAAGAGAATGAGCATCTGAATTTGTTAAAAATGTTCTTGTTTCTAATTCTGATATTGTATCTGCTAAATATGTATCTGAACTAAGTCCTAATTCTACAGCAAATATTTTATTAAACTTCTCTTTAAATATGTTTTCTAATCTATCAGTACAATTCCCATAATAACTCTTATGAGGTGTAAATGCATGAGCCGGAATCAATATTCCATTATATTTTTCAACAATATCTATTAAATCATATCCTGACAAATCTGTTCTTTGTGTGCTTAGTGTAATATTTTTTAGATGATTACTTAATTCATTTGAAAAAGCTTTTATATCTGATAAGTGTGGGAAAAAGCATAAATTATGAGCGCTACCACATTTTCCATTTCTTCCTTTTTCAGATGTTTCAACTTCACTTCCAAGTAATATACATACTTTATCTTTATAAATTATTCCACCATCTTTTAGTTCATATGCTTCTCCTGTTTTTAAGAAGTTTTCTATATCTTCTATTACATATGGTGATGCACAATCTATAATTCCTACAACATTTATTCCCTTTTTGTCGGCACATTCTCTTGCAATGTTCGCAAAATTTAATGATTTCGCTGCTGTTATTTTTATTGGTTTTCCATTTTCACTTCTTCCTATGTGTACATGTAAATCTGCAAATACTTCGTACATTTTATTACTCCTTTATCCCTGCTATTTCTTCGTCCCCAATTTTACTCATTATTTTTCTAGCTGTTTCTTCACTAAATAATGGTCTATTTGGATTGTCTACTTTTTTAAACATTTCTTTTGCTTTGTTATCTAAATGTTTTTCTATCAACATATCTACTTTTGGTTCATATTCATAAGCAATTTTTTGCATAAATCCTGTTAAACTTTCAGTTTCATTATATATCTTTACTAATCTTCTAAATGCCGTCATATTAACTAAATCTGTCACATTTATTTCTTCCATAAATTCTACAAAACTTTTAAATTCTTCTAAGTATACATTATAGTTATCTTTTAAATTTCTATATTCTAATAAAACCATAGCTTCATCAGGTTTAAATCCAATTCTTTCAGGTCTATCTAGAAGCATTCCTCCAAAATGATCTACTAACTCTAAAACGTCACCTTCTCTTTCTCTTGGATTACTCTTACTGTATCTGTTAACTTCTTCACATATTTTGCAAAACTTCTTGCTAAATCCTAATAGCTGTAAATAATCCGCTCCATTTTTTGCAAAGTTATGGACACTTTCAAGGTTTTGTGCATTATCTATTTTTTTACAATTACATAACAAACAAGCTGTTAATAACATATTTTTATCTATATCTAATTTAGCATAATTTAAAAACATTCTTGCTATTTCAGTTTTAAATATAACTGATTTATCAAAAAATATTTTTCTTTTCTTTGCTAAATAATATGTTATTTCCATCTTTGATATTAAATCTTTTTCATTTAATATGTATTCTGCAAAGCTTTCCATCTATTTCCTCCTAAAAAATATCTTTTCTACCTTTGTTCATCATTATCTAATTTTATTTTACTAGATTACTTTAAATTTTTCAATATTTTCTTAATATGTTACAAAATTGTAATATTTTGATTTTATTATTAAAATATGATATAATATATTTAGCAAGGTTTACTCCTTGACTAACTTTTGGGAGGTCTAGAACGTGAATTCATTCTGGACATTAGCCCTATATGTAGTAGCCATAAGCATTTTTTTAGGTTTCATTTATATGCTACTGCAATTTGTAGTAGATTGTATTCATCGGCAGGTGAAACCTATCCGAGAATATCCAATACTATTTATTGCATCAGCACTAATCTTCTTATTAATGATAGTATTAATTCTTGGAATTTGTGCACTACTCACGTGGCGGCATCACCGGAGTCTAGCTTTCTAGCTCCGTTGATTTATTTTTTTATTTCATTTCTTGCAAGTTCATCACATCTATTATTAAATTCGTTATCACTATGTCCTTTTACTTTTATAAAATTAACTTTATGTATCTTTGTTAAATTATATAATTCTTGCCATATTTCTTTATTTTTAACAGGTTCTTTTCCTGATGTTTTCCAATTATTTTTTACCCAATTATAAATCCATCCTTGTAAAAATGCATTTACAACATATGCACTATCACTATATAAATCTACTTCACATGGTTCTTTTAATAATTTTAATCCTTCAATTACCGCTGTTAATTCCATAATATTATTGGTAGTATCTTTTTTTCCTCCTGAGATTTCCTTTTTTATATCCTGATACATGAGTATTGTTCCCCATCCTCCTGGTCCTGGGTTTCCTGAACATGCACCATCAGTATAAATTGTAACTTTTTTCATTATTTTTCTCCTTTTACATAAAATCAAAACATAATTGCGTTTTTCCCTTGTCTTTTTCACTATTTTATGATAATATTATAGCAATTAATAAAAAAACTTGCAAGAAGGGATTTTTAATGGGAAAAGTATTAGGAATTATTGGTGAATATAATCCATTTCATAATGGTCATATGTATCACTTAGAAGAATCTAAAAAATTAACAAGTTCTAATTATACAGTTGCTATCATTAGTGGTAACTTTACTCAACGCGGTTCAACTGCAATTATAGATAAATGGTCAAGAGCTGAAATGGCAATTAGAAATGGTGTGGATTTAGTAATTGAACTTCCCCTTTTATATGCTACTTCTAGTGCTGAAAACTTCGCAGATGGTGCAATAAAAATATTAAATTCATTAAAAGTTGTCGATTATGTTTCATTTGGTTCAGAAACTTCTAATATAGATATTTTATCTGATCTAGCAGATATATTATATAAAGAACCTATTAAATATAAATCGCTTCTTTCTCATGAATTAAAAAAAGGATTATCTTTTCCTAAAGCTCGTGAAAATGCTTTGATGATGTACTTAGAAGGAGATATGAAATATCTAGATGTTCTATCTTCTCCCAATAACATTCTTGGTGTCGAATATATAAAAGCTTTAAAAAAGTATAAAAGTAATATTTCTCCTATTTCTATTGCTCGTTTTGAAACTGGTTACAATGATGTTACTTATTCTGGTAATATTGCGAGTGCTACCGCAATTAGAAATATTATCAAAAATGGTGCCTTTGATGCTTTGAAAAAACTTTTACCAAGTTCTAGCTATAGTATATTATTAAAGAGTATTAAAGAAGGTCATGTTGTTCCAGATTTATCTGTTTTTGAAAAACAAATTATTTATAATTTAAGAAGTATGTATCCTGAAGAAATTGCAGAACTTGCAGATGTTTCTGAAGGTTTAGAATTTAGCTTAAAAAATGCAGCAGACTCATGTAATACTCTTGAAGATCTTTTAAATACAATAAAATCAAAACGATATACTGAAACAAGGCTGCAAAGAATTTTACTTTATTCTTTATTAAATATAACAAAAAAAGATATAGAGTTATCAAAAAAAGCTACTCCCTATGTTAGAGTTTTAGGTCTTAATAATAGAGGTAAATTTTTAATTTCTGAAATTGCTAAAGCTAATCCAAAATTAGAAATAATTACTTCTGTTAAAAAGTTTAGTGATAAGACTACTAATAAGAATTTGAAATATATGATTGAAAAAGACATTTGGGCTACTGATGTATATACTATAGGATACCAATTTGATTCTTCAAGTAACCTAGATTTCACAAAAAAACTTTTAACTTTATAAAAATTTGAAAAATGGTATTGACAATAACAAAAAAATGCGTTATACTCTTACTTGTGCTAAACATATAAAGCACATGCTCCCTTAGCTCAGTTGGTCAGAGCAACCGGCTCATAACCGGTGGGTCCAAGGTTCGAATCCTTGAGGGAGCACCATTTTTTATTTATACATATTTGGGTAGGTGGCCGAGTGGCTAAAGGCGGCAGACTGTGGTCTTTGGTTTTCCAAAACCTAAACTTGCAGCTCATATAAGTGATTATATGATGATAACCGGGCTAATTCGGGGAAACCTTAACAGGTAAGCTGATGGCAATCCCGAGCTAGGAATTAATTTCCGAGTGTAGAGACTTTATACCTGGTATCTTTAAAAGATAAAGAGAAAGTCCAGACTACAAACAATTTTATTGGTAGTGAAAACTATAGTAGTAAGAAATCTGTTCTCATTTGAGTACGAAGGTTCGAATCCTTCCCTGCCCACCAACGACGTATCTGTTCGAACTAACAGATAGATATAAAATCCTATACTTTTTTATAAAAGTATGGGATTTTGCTTTTATTAATTATTCTATTTTTTTAAAAAATTTTTATCATCTAGCATCTCAATTTTTTTAATTCCTTTACTATCTTGTAATATAGTATATTGCTTTTTTGCTATTTTATTTAATCTTTCTAATCTAACCTTTTGTTCTACTCCTTGAGATATCATTTCGCTATTAAGGTTTTCTAAATTACTTAAAATTACTAACTGAAGAATATTTGCATAATCTCGCATATTACCATCTAAGGTAGGGTTTTTATCTTTCCATTCTTTTGCTGTCATACCAAATAATGCAACATTTAAAATGTCTGCTTCATTTGCATATACATATATCTTTTGTTTTTCAGTTAATGTAGGAATTATATTCTCTTTAATACTATCAGTATGTATTCTATAATTTGTTTTTGCAAGTTCTCGTCTAACTGACCAATCAATTTTATTTTTATAACTTTCATTTTGTTTTAATCTTTCAAATTCTTGTACTAGATATAATTTAAATTCAGCACTTATCCAACTTGCAAATTCAAAAGCTATATCTGGATGTGCATAAGTTCCACTATTATATCTACCTTGCTTTGATATAATACCAATAGCATTCGTTGAATTTATCCATTTTTTAGGTGTCATTACAAAAGAATGTGTGCCAGCTTCATTTTTAAACCCATCGAATTCGGTGGAATTAAAATTATGATTATATAATAATTCCCATGTTCCAACATATTCTAGAGTATGCTTACTTCTAAGCCAGTTTTGAATAATATAATCAAATCTTTCTTTGTCTTTAAATTTAGCTAAATCAGTTAAGGAAATATAATCTACATTTCCAACTCGCATAACTCTAATAGAAGTATCTTTTACAATTATTTCTGCTTTTATAAGTCCTTTGCTCATAATACCACTTCCAATCTTTGTAAATTTAAACATATTATAGAACAAAAGTTTGTAGTTGTCAAGCGAAAATCTTAAAATAAATTTATGGTAAATTTTATAGCTAATTCACATAAGATTAACTTGAATAATGTTTATTTTATGATATAATATTGTTGATGAATATTGAAAAGTGAATAGATATAAATAGACTTTATATAACCAATAAGGAGTGATTTTATGACAGAACAAGACCGTCAGGTTTATGACGAATTCACAGAATGCCTTACTGAATTCGATGATGATTATAATTCTTATGTAGAATTAAATCGAAAATGCGAAAAAGAAAGAAGAGAAATTGCTATTAATAATGCAAGTATACCTATTCAAACTTTTATTAAATAAAACTCTATTTTTTATCTATTCACTAAGTACTAGAAATGTCTAGTTATTCAAAAATTTAAGCACTAGCTATAATTTAACTAGTGCTTAAATTATATTATACATATTTTAAATCGTTAATTATGCAGTTTGGCTTAATACATTAATTTCCTTAAATTTTTATTTAAAACCACTGAGATTATTTAGTATTTTTTTAAATAGTCTTGTATTTTATAAAAATTATGATATACTTTAACAAATTGATTGATTTTATATCAATCGTTAAGAGAGCCGAAAGTTGTAGATAACTACTTCGTTGGCACCATTAAAAACAACTTACAGTTGTTTTTAATTTTTATTCACTTTAGTGCGTCGAGCAACAAGCGAGACAAAAAACCGCCAGCTA
>CAMKEH010000004.1 GCA_946411515.1 uncultured Clostridium sp. | reverse complement strand
ATACATATCTTGCAAGTTCTATAGTTTTGCTTGGATCACTTTTCCATGGTATTCCAGCTGGTATCCATACAAATTCACTTCCAATTGTATCATTATATGTAGCATCTTCAATTACAATTCCTTCTGTTACTTTATCTGCTGAATCACTTGAAAGTTTAAATCCTGCTGGTATAACAAAGGAATTTCCATCTTCATCAAATACTGTTGTATTTTGTTTTAATTTGCTAATTATACTATTTATTTTTTTTGCTTGAGTTATACTTATATTATTTAAATCCAAATTATTTAAAATTTGATTGTACCTTTCTTCTAACTCACCATCTGTTACACTATATTGTTTAGATATTTGTTGTATCTTTCTATTTTGGTTAGAGCCTAGGTTAAATATAGAAAAATAAGATATTACAAGTACAGTAGTTATAAATAGCATAGCTGCTAGCACTGTCATTGTAATTGCGCCTTTTTCCTGTTTTAACATTCTTTTCAATACTTTCATAAAACAATTCCTCTTTCTCATTTGTTAATTTTCTAATTCTGAAAAATATTCATTAATTCTGTTTATTAATTCTTGTTTTGTTTCTTCAATAGTCATTCCTTCTACTTGTGCTCCAGCTAAAGTGATGTGTCCTCCACCGCCTAGTTTTTCTAATATTACTTGAACATTTATATCTCCAATTGAACGACCACTAATACAAATTTTATCTCCTAAGTCACCTAAAACAAATGATGCTGTAATATCACTTATTGTTAGCAATTCATCTGCTGCTTTTGCACAAATTAAGCTTGTATCTTTAGTCTTTTCATTATACATTGATATTGCAATTGTATCATTTACTATTTCTGCTTGTTTTACAATATCTGCTATTGTATTAAAGCTACTTAAATCACTTTGAAACCATTTTTTAACTCTAATAATATCAATTCCACATCTACGTAAATATGCTGCAGCTTCAAATGTTCTAACACCTGTTTTAAATGTAAAGTTCTTAGTATCCATCATAATTCCTGCATACAAACTTTCAGCTTCAATTGTTTTTAAATCCACTTTTACTTCTGCATATTGTAATAATTCTGTTACTAATTCTGCAGCTGAAGATGCATATACTTCTTGGAACATTAATGTTGCATTTTCTATATAATCTGCACTTCTTCTATGATGATCTATTATTACAATCTTTGGAACTTTTTCTAACAATTCTGGGCTATCTACATATGTAGTTTTATGGGTATCTGTAATAACTAATAAAGTATCTTCATCAACATTTTCTAAAGCTACTTCTTTGTTTATTATAATATCTTCATATTCTGGATCTTTATCCATCTCTTCTTTAAATGTTCTTATAGATTCTGCTTCATCACTAATTACTATATATGCATTTGTTCCTAATGATTTTGATAATCTATATATTCCTAAACATGACCCTATACTATCCATATCAGGATTAGTATGACCCATTATCATAACTTTTTTAGACTCTTTAATTAAGTTTTCTAAAGCATGTGCGACTACCCTTGCTTTTACTTTAGTTCTTTTTTCTACTTCTTCTGCTCTTCCACCAAAGAATTTATATATTTCATTTTCTCTAATTACTGCTTGATCTCCACCACGTCCTAATACAACATCCATTGCGATATTTGCAGATTCATATTTTTCCCTATCTGTTTGACCTTCATTTGATATTGCTATACTTAAAGTAAATTGTACTTTCTCTTTAGTATCAATTTCTTTTATTTTGTCTAAAATACTAAATTTATCTTCTTTTACATCATCTAAGTACCTTTGTTCAAATAAATATACATATCTATCTCTATCAGATTTTATAAGTACGCCATTTGTTTTATTAGCCCAATCATACATCTCTTTGTCAATTTTTGCCATAATAATAGGTTGTTCAGCAGAATCTAGACTTCTTATTGTCTCTTCATAATTATCTACCATTATAAGACCCACACATGATTTTGAGTCTTTATATTCTTTTTGTAATTTAATATTTTCTGTGTCATCTATAAAGTATAAAATAATCATATACTCTTTACTTTTTTTCTTGTCTTTATCTTTATTTTTAATATTTACATATCTACCTAAAATTTTATAATTTCTGTTTTCTATTTCAATTTCTTTTTCGATATTTTTATTATTAACTTCTCTTTCATCTTTTTGTCTTTGAAGTATTTCTTCTTTTATATCTATACTTAAATCATTTATATAAGAATTCATATCTACATTTGCAAATTCAGAAATATATTTAGAACTTCTCCAAATTATGTTTCCATCTGTCTCAAAAATAATTAATGGAAATGGTGAATTAATTAAACTTGTTTTAGCAGCAGAATCAACTGTTAAAGTTAAATCTTGCAAAGTCTCTGAAATTTCACTCTTTCTTTTTCTATTTGCATAATAAGTATATCCCATTATAACTGCATATACTATTATAGATGGAATTATAAAATAAGTATTTTGAATACTTAATATTACTAATAAAATAAAAATTATTGCTAGATATATTTTCGTTCTTGATACTATTGTTTCTAGCCTTTTTCTATTGTTATTTTGCATAAAACATCTCCTTACATTTATTCTATTATATTTTACTAGCAAATACCGTATTTGTCAAGAAAATTTAATCAAAACTCTATACATTGCTCACGCGAAAAAGAGTGGTATTACCACTCTTCTCGTTCGGATTAATCACCATTGTCTGCATGCTGATCTGAATAGTAAGACGCAAAGATTAGCATCACAGCGTTTTCATCAAGAGGGCAATTATCTTTTATTCTTACTGTATAGTCCTTAAAGAAAAATATTGAAGAATAATCTGCAATTATATTGCCCTCTGTGTCTTTTAATTCTCCTTCTGTATTAAATGGATTGAAGTCAGCATGAGCTATTTTATTTCCGCTTGCATCATAGATATCGTAGGCTTCACCAAATAGCCTTACAAGGCCTACCATTTCAACACTAACTTCTCCATCAAGTATGATTGAATGTGAGTCTTGAGAAATTAAGTGATATGAGTCGCCTGCATACCCCACCTTTTCTCCATCCATGTCATACATTGCAAGTGGATCATGGTATTTTTTAAAAAGTACTTTTTCCCCCTTGATTTGTGCAAAATCTTCTCCCTGTTTTTTTATATTTATTGTGGTGTGAAAACTAAGTTTTACATCACATTCATATGTAGTACAAGGTCCAATACTGCTGTGTGCAAGAGAAAAAATGAAAATTAAAATAATACCAATGATTGCAACAATTGTAATTAATCCTAAAATCCGACTTGTTTTTTTGCCTGACATACTAATACCTCCAGTTTTAGTACTATTCTTTACTTATGCATTTCTTGCATTATATATATTATATCATGTTTTATGTAAATTTTCAATTTTTCATAAAATAACTCTAGGCAATCTACCTAGAGTTATTTATATTTATTAATTTGCTTCAACATTTCCTTCAATATCAGAAGTTTCTTCTAATTCTTTTTCTGTATTAATATGAATTTTTTGATATTTTTGCATACCTGTACCTGCAGGGATTAATTTACCAATGATAACATTTTCTTTTAATCCAATTAAGTCATCTATTTTTCCTTTAACAGCTGCATCTGTTAGAACTCTTGTTGTTTCCTGGAATGATGCTGCTGATAAGAAGCTATCTGTTGCAAGAGATGCTTTAGTAATTCCCAATAGTACTCTCTTACCTGTTGCAGGACGTTTTCCTTCTGCTATTGCTTCATTATTTTTCTCTTCAAATTCATACATATCAATTAAAGAACCTGGGAACATATTTGTATCAGCATTATCTTCAACTCTAACTTTCTTAAGCATTTGTCTACCAATAACTTCAATATGCTTATCATTTATATCAACACCTTGGTTTCTATAAACTTTTTGTACTTCTGAAATTAAGTATTCGTATACACCTTCTGGTCCTTTTATTTCTAGAAGTTCTGCTGGATTTATAGAGCCTTCTATTAAGCTTTGTGCTGCTTCTACCATATCTCCATCTTTAACTTTCATCTTAGATCCAAATGGTATTGTATAAGTTCTAGAATCATCTTTTCCTTTAACAATAACTTCTTTTTTCTTCTTAGTTTCTTTAATTTTTACTTTACCGTCTATTTCTGAAATTATTGCTAATCCCTTTGGTTTTCTAGCTTCAAATAATTCTTCAACCCTTGGAAGACCTTGAGTAATATCGGCAACACCTGCAACACCACCAGAGTGAATAGTTCTCATTGTAAGCTGTGTACCTGGCTCACCAATTGATTGTGCAGCTATTATACCAATTGATTCTCCTATTGAAACTAAATCTCTTCTTGCTAATCCCATACCATAACATTTTTGACATACACCATGTTTTGATCTACATCCTAAAACAGAACGTACTTCTAATTTTTCTATTCCTGCAGCTACTATTTTTTCTGCTATTTCTTCATTAATCATAGTATTGGTATCAACAATTAGTTCTTTTGTTTCTGGATTTATTACATCATGTACTGGATATCTTCCTACAAGTCTTTCTTGCATTTTTTCTATTATTTGATTTCCATCTTTTATGTCATAAACTATAATTCCTTCTTCTGTACCACAATCATGTTCTCTAACTATAATATCTTGTGAAACGTCAACTAATCTTCTTGTTAAATATCCAGAGTCAGCTGTTCTTAAAGCTGTATCTGAAAGTCCTTTACGAGCACCATGGGCTGAAATAAAGTATTCAAGTGCATCTAATCCTTCTGCAAATGATGATTTAATTGGAATTTCAACTGCTTTACCTGTTGTACTTGCCATAAGCCCACGAATACCTGCAATTTGTCTTAATTGGTTCATATTACCACGGGCTCCAGATTTAACCATCATATATATTGGGTTTAATTCATAGAAGTTTTCTTCCATTGCTGTACTTACCTTTTTAGTTGTATCTTCCCATACATTAATTACTGCATTATATCTTTCATCATTTGTAATAAGTCCTCTAGCATATTGTTTTCTTATTGTTTCTACTTTTTTATCAGCTTCTTCAAGTAAATCCTTTTTAGCAGCTGGCACTTTTACGTCATCCATAGAGAATGTTATACCAGCTAAAGTAGAATATTTAAATCCTAATGCTTTAATATAATCTATTACTTCTGCAGATTCTGTTAATCCATGTGTGCTAATTACTCTTTCAATTATTTGTCCCATTGATTTTTTCATAACAGGAAAACTAATTTCATATTGGAATGGATCTTTCTTTCTATCAACAAATCCTAAATCTTGTGGAATTCCTTGATTGAATATAATTCTACCAGCACTTGTTTCAATTTTAGCTGTTTTTATTTCTCCATCAATTTCCTTTGAAATTCTTACGTAGATTTTACTATGTATTCCAATTTCATGATTTTCAAGAGCCATTATAGCTTCTTCAGGATCCTTGAAGTATTTTCCTTCTCCTTTTTCTCCATCTAATACCATTGTTAAATAATAACTTCCTAAAATCATATCTAGTCTTGGTACTGCAACTGGCTTACCATCTTGTGGTTTTAGTAAGTTGTTAGTTGAAAGCATTAAGTATCTTGATTCTGCTTGAGCTTCTGGTGATAGTGGTAAATGCACTGCCATTTGGTCACCATCGAAGTCAGCATTAAATGCTTCACAAACTAATGGGTGAAGTTTTATTGCTCTTCCTTCTACTAGTACTGGTTCAAAACTTTGAATACCAAGTCTATGAAGTGTAGGAGCACGGTTTAACATTACAGGATGATCTTTTATAACATCTTCTAATATTCCCCATACTTCTGGTCTTAATCTTTCTACCATTCTTTTAGCATTTTTAATGTTTTGAGCAATTCCTCTTCCTACTAATTCTCTCATAACAAATGGTTTAAATAATTCAACTGCCATCTCTTTTGGAAGTCCACATTGATATATTTGAAGTTCTGGTCCTACTACGATAACAGAACGTCCAGAATAATCAACACGTTTTCCAAGTAGGTTTTGACGGAATCTACCTTGTTTTCCTTTTAACATATCAGATAATGATTTTAAAGGTCTATTTCCTGCTCCTGTTACAGGTCTTCCACGTCTACCATTATCAATTAAAGCATCTACAGATTCTTGTAACATTCTTTTTTCATTTCTTACAATTATTTCTGGTGCTCCTAATTCTAATAATCTTTTTAATCTGTTATTTCTGTTTATCACTCTTCTATATAAGTCATTTAAATCAGATGTTGCAAATCTACCACCATCTAATTGTACCATTGGCCTTAATTCTGGTGGAATAACTGGAACAACATTCATAATCATCCATTCAGGTCTATTTCCAGATAATCTAAATGCTTCTACAGTATCTAATCTTTTTACAAGTTTTACTTTCTTTTGCTCACTTGCACTTTCTAATTCTTTTCTAATTTCTTTTGATAATTTTTCAACATCTATTTGTTCTAAAAGTTCTCTTAAAGCTTCTGCTCCCATTTTTGCTTTAAAAGATCCTCTTCCATATTTTTCTTCCGCCTCATGATATTCTTTTTCATTTAACACTTGGCATTTTTCTAATCCAGATGTTCCTTTATCAATTACTATGTAAGATGCAAAATAAATTATTCTTTCAACATTTCTTGGTGAAATGTCTAACATTAATGCTACTCTACTTGGAATCCCTTTAAAATACCAAATATGAGCAACTGGTGCTGCAAGTTCTATATGTCCCATTCTTTCACGTCTAACTTTTGATTTTGTAACTTCGACACCACATCTATCACATACAATCCCTTTATATCTTACTCTTTTATATTTACCACAGTGGCATTCCCAATCTTTTGTTGGTCCAAATATTCTTTCACAGAACAATCCATCTTTTTCTGGTTTTAATGTTCTGTAGTTAATAGTCTCTGGTTTCTTTACTTCACCTTTTGACCATTCTCTTATTTTTTCATCAGATGCCACACCTATTTTTAATTTATTAAAAATATCTAATTCGTCCACTATTTTTCCCCCTAGACTTTTATAATATTTTTTGTGATTCTAAGACACAAAACAAGTCTATCCACTGCTCTTGCAATTCCATAAAAGTCGCCTATTTTATCTCTTAAAATCTATTTAATTAATTCTATTTCTAATAGATGTTTTTATTTTTTATTCGATTATGTCATCATCATTGTCTAAATTATCATTCGCTAAATCATTATCAAATATTTCTTCATCAGTCATATCATCGTACATGTTTTCATTATCATCAATTGATTCATCATCTTCTAAAACGATATCATCGTCTGTATCTGTTTCTTCGCCATAACCGTCTAAGTCACCATCAGCTATCACTTCATCTTCAGATAATACTTTACTATCTTTTTCAGGATCATATTCAATTCCTTCTTCAATATTTTCTTTTAGCTCTAACTCTTCATTATTTTCAGAATATAAGCGTACATCTAATCCTAAAGATTGTAATTCTTTAACTAAAACCTTAAAGCTTTCTGGCACTCCTGGTTCAGGAACATTTTCACCTTTAACAATTGCTTCATATGTTTTAACACGTCCTACAACATCATCAGATTTTACTGTTAACATTTCTTGTAATGTATAAGCTGCTCCATATGCTTCTAGAGCCCAAACTTCCATTTCTCCGAAACGTTGACCACCAAATTGAGCTTTTCCTCCTAGAGGCTGTTGTGTTACTAATGAGTATGGTCCAGTAGAACGAGCATGTATCTTATCATCTACTAAGTGGTGTAGTTTTAACATGTACATTACACCAACTGTAATTGGTTTATCAAATGGATCTCCAGTTCTTCCATCATAAAGAATTGTTTTTCCATCTTCATTCATTCCTGCTTCTTTTAATAATTCTCTAACATCTGCTTCTGTTGCGCCATCAAATACTGGTGTTGATATTTTCCATCCTAAAGCTTTTGCAGCTCCACCTAAATGTACTTCTAGAACTTGACCTAAGTTCATACGAGAAGGAACACCTAATGGGTTTAATAAAATATCAATTGGTGTACCATCTGGCATAAATGGCATATCCTCTTCTGGTAACACTCTTGAAATAACACCTTTGTTACCATGACGTCCTGCCATCTTATCTCCAACAGAAATTTTTCTCTTTGTTGCTATATAACATCTAATTATTTGATTTACACCAGGTCCTAATTCATCTGAATTATCTCTTGTAAATATTTTTACATCAACAATTGTTCCTGCTTCTCCATGAGGTACACGAAGTGATGTATCTCTTACTTCTCTAGCTTTTTCACCAAAGATAGCTCTTAGCAATCTTTCTTCAGCTGTTAATTCTGTTTCTCCTTTTGGAGTAACTTTACCAACTAGGATATCTCCTGGTCTTACTTCTGCACCAATTCTAATAATTCCGTTTTCATCTAAGTCTTTTAATTGGTCATCACCTATGTTTGGAATATCTCTTGTAATTTCTTCTGCTCCTAATTTTGTATCACGACATTCACAATCATATTCTTCTATATGAATTGATGTAAATACATCTTCTTTTACTAATTTTTCATTAATAAGGATAGCATCTTCGTAGTTATAACCTTCCCATGTTGAGAATGCCACTAATACGTTTTTACCAAGTGCCATTTCTCCATCTTTTGTAGATGGCCCATCTGCTATAGCATCTCCTTTTTTAACTTTTTCACCTTTTTTTACAATAGGTTTTTGATTAATGCAAGTTCCACCATTTGTTCTTTTAAATTTACGTAATTTATGTACAACAGTTTTTCCATTTTTATATTTTACTGTAATATCTTCACCTGTAACTTTTTCTATCACACCATCATCTTCTGCTAGTACTAAAATTCCTGAGTCTTTTGCTGCTCTGTATTCAATGCCTGTTCCTACAATTGGGCTTTCTGTTATCATTAAAGGCACTGCTTGACGTTGCATGTTAGCTCCCATTAGAGCTCTTTTTGCATCATCATGTTCTAAGAATGGTATCATTGCTGCTGCTATTGAAACTAATTGTTTTGGTGAAACATCAACATATTGTACTTTGTCTTTTTCAACTTCAATTACTTCATTTTTAAATCTAACTCTTATTCTGTCATTAATAAATTTACCATTTTTATCTACTGGTTCAGATGCTTGAGCAATAATATAATTATCTTCTACATCTGCACTCATATATTCAACAATGTCTGTTAATTTATGTGTTTTAGGATCTACTTTTCTATATGGTGTTTCTATAAATCCATATTCATTGATACTTGCAAATGATGAAAGTGCAGAAATCAATCCTATATTTGGTCCTTCTGGTGATTCAATAGGACATAATCTACCATAGTGAGTATAGTGAACGTCACGAACCTCAAATCCTGCTCTTTCTCTTGTTAATCCTCCAGGTCCTAATGCAGAAATTCTTCTTTTATGTGTTAATTCAGATAATGGATTTGTTTGATCCATGAATTGTGACAATTGTGAACTTCCAAAGAATTCTCTAATTGCTGATGTTATTGGTTTTGTATTGATTAATGTTTGTGGAGTTATAACATCTAAATCTTGAATTGTCATTCTTTCACGAACAACTCTTTCTAGTCTTGTTAAACCAATTCTAAATTGATTTTGTAATAATTCACCAACTTGACGGATTCTACGATTTGCTAAGTGATCTATATCATCTGGTTTTCCTAATCCATGAGAAAGATTTAATAAATAATTTATAGAAGCTAACATGTCATCTGTTGTGATATGTTTTGGAACTAATTCATCCATTCTTTCTTCTATTATTTTCACTAATTCTTTTTCATCTGGAGTATTATCAATTATATTTTTTAGTATTCCGTAATTTACTAATTCCTTAAAATGTAATTTACTTAAATCTACTGTTGGTAAAACTTTGTGTATGTTTACTGTATTATTTCCTATTATTCTAACTACATTTTCTCCTAATGTAATATCTACAACATTTATTCCAGCATTTTGTATATTTTCTGCTACTTCTTCAGAAATAACTTCTCCTGCTTGTACAAAAACCTCTCCTGTTTCACTGTCTACTATATCATTCGCTGCTACTTTACCATTAATTCTTCCTGCTAATGCTAATTTTTGATTGAATTTATATCTTCCTACTTTTGCTAAATCATATCTTTTATTATCATAGAATAGGCCACTAAATAAATTTTTTGCAGCATCAACTGTTGGAAGCTCTCCAGGCCTTAATTTTTTATAGATTTCAATTAAAGCTTCATCTTGATCTTTTATTGTATCTTTATTAATTGTAGCTTTAAGCATTTTTTCATCACCAAATAAATCTAATATTTGGCTATCTTTAGCTATACCTATAGCTCTAAGTAAAGTTGTTACAGGAACTTTTCTTGTTCTATCAACACGTACCCAGAATATATCATTTCCATCTGTCTCATATTCAAGCCAAGCACCTCTAAGTGGCATTACTGTTGAATTATAAGTTCTTTTTCCTGTTTTTGTGTCAAACTCTTCACCATAGTAACATCCAGGTGAACGTACTAATTGACTAACAACAACTCTTTCTGCACCATTGATTACAAATGTTCCACTTTCTGTCATAAGTGGGAAATCTCCTAAATAGATTTCTTGTTCTTTAATTTCTCCTGTTTCACGGTTAATTAATCTTACTTTTACATGTAATCTTGTAGAATATGTTGCATCTCTTTCTTTTGCTTCTTCTACACTGTATTTTGTCTTATCCTCCATGTAATAATCGAAAAATTCAAGAACTAAATTCCCTGAGTAGTCTTCAATTGGTGATATATCTTTTAATACTTCCCCTAGTCCTTCTTCTACAAACCAGTTGTAAGAATCTTTTTGGACTTTAATAAGGTTTGGCATTTCAATATAATCTCCAACCTTTGCGAAATCCTTACGAGAGGCCTTCTCGTAATTAACTTCTTTAATTTTCAAAAAAATCACCTCATAAAAATGTATTTAAGCAGAAATAAATATATTTATTTAAAAGAAGTCCCTCTTAAATGGTAATTTGCATCACTTTGTTTTAACTTGTCTGCTCTTACAAATTAAAATACAAAAAGCTTACTTATTACCTTTAATTCCTCTTCTTTTAATTAAAAACATTTGAATTATAAATTGTTTGATTTTAAAGTTTAACTCTAAAAAATGCAAGTCATCATAAATATCTGATATATAATATCACAAATCGCTTACGGATGTCAAGCTTTTGAAAGGTTTTTCTTTTAAAAAAATATTAGCAATTCACAATTATTACTATAGTGAATTACTAATACTTTTCTTTATTTGATTTTTTCAATTCCAGCTAGTACTCTTGATAATTTTAATATGTCTTGCATTCCTATTTTTCCATCTTTTACTACATCTCCTGCTTTTAAATATGCTCCTTTTAAATTTTTATCTACTCCTGCTTTATATCTTGCAAGCTTTAATATGTCTGCCATTTTTATCTTTCCGTCTCCTGTTATATCTCCTTTTACTACTGCTTCATATGTTATCTCTTGACTATTTTGTTTTACTTTTATTGTCATTCCTGTTCCGATTATTTGGTTTTCATCTGTTACTTTTGAACTTCCTTTATATACCTCTATTTCTCCTGTTGTTTTTATCTTTTCTTTTACCTGTTTTATAGTTGTATTTTCTGGTATTTTCTCTATATATCTTTTACCATTTTCTTCTGTTATTTCATATTCTTCTATTTCTGGCTCTATTCTCTCATTTACTGTGATTCTTTGTGTTGCCTCTTTTATTATCTCTCCTTCTTTATATCTTATTGTTACACTTTCTTGTCCTAATTTTAAATTATTTCCATTTGGCACTGTATATCTTTCTATCTCTTCTTCTTGCTTATTATCATATATTGCTACTACTCTCATTCCTGCATTATTAAAACTCTCTCCTTCTGTATATTCTACTTTTTGAGGTCCTTGTCTTATTTCTATTTTATCTAGTTTCATTATCTTTGTTATTGATATTGGTCCATACTCAGAAATATTTCCTATATTATCTCTTACTTTTATTACTATGTTTTCTGTGTTTTGTGTAAATACTTTTTGATTATTAGAGCTCCATGTCTCTCCTCCATCAAAACTATAATCTTTTATTCCACTTAAAGGGTCTTTTGCTGTTACTTTTAAAGTTACATTCCCTTTTGTCCAGTTATTTGGATTTCCTTCTACTTTTTCTATTACAGGTGCATCTTTATCAATTTTTCTTATTGATATTGGTCCATTTTCTACTATATTCCCCGCATTGTCTCTTACTTTTATTACCATGTTTTCTATATTTTGTGTAAATGTTTTTTCATTACTTTCTTGCCACGTTACTCCTCCATCAAAACTATAATCTTTTATTCCACTTAAATTATCCTCGGCTGTCACTATTAATGTTACATTTTCTTTTGTCCAATTATTTGGATTTCCTTCTATCTTAGTTATTATTGGTTTTACTTTATCTATATTATCTACTACTACTTCCTTTGTACTTATATTGTCAAAATTATCTTTTGCTACTATTTGATAAGTTTTATTTCCATTTACAGTTAATACTATTTTATCATTTTGTAATGTTACTATATTATTATCTATTAATACTTCTTTTACTCCGACTTCCTTCATCTATTACCGTTAATGTTAATGTTACACTATTATTTGTCCATCTACTTGGATTTTTCTCTTCAACTATACTAGGTCCTGTTGTATCGACTACATAATTTATATTATTTTCTATAGCATAATTTTTTACATATTCATTATTTGTATATATTACTAAATTTTCACATTTATAAAAGCAATTCTCTCCTATATTTGTTACACCTTTTCTTATCACAATTTTAGTTAAATTTTCACAATGCATAAATGCTCCATTTCCTATGCTTGTCACACTTTCTGGTATATTTATATTTGTTAAACCTTTACACCCCAAAAAAGCTCTTTCTCCTATTTCAATTACACTATTAGGTATATTTATTTTATCTAAAGTTTTACAATCTCCAAATGCATATTTTTTTATATTTGTTACTCCTTCCGGTATTACTATACTTTCTAAACTTTCACAATTTAGAAATAGTTGTTCTTCTAATGTTGTTATATTACTTGGTATATTTGCATTCTTTAGATTCTTACAGTTATAAAATGCATTACTTCCTATATTTGTTATAGTTTCTGGTAATTCTATCTTTGTTAAACTTTCACAAGCATAAAATGCCCATTCTCCAATACTTGTTACACTGTTTGGTATTTCTATCTCTACTAAACTTGTACATCCATTAAATGCATTATATCCTATACTTGTTACACTGTTTGGTATATTTATCTCTGTTAAACTTGTACAAGATCGGAATGCAGTTTTTCCTATACTTGTTATACTGTTTGGCATTTCTAACTTTGTTAAACTTTCACAATTATAAAATGCATATTCTCCTACACTTGTTACCCCCTCTGGAATATCTATATTTGCTAATTTAGTATTTTTATAAAAAGCATAATTTTCTATTTTTTTTACACTACTTGGAATTATTAATTCTGTTTTATAAGATTTAGGAGCAGAGATTATTAATCTTGTTTTTTCCTTATCATATAATACATCATCTTCACTACAATAATATAAATTACCATTATCTACCGTAATACTTGCTAAATTTTCGCACCAATCAAATACATCTGTTCCTATACTTGTTACACTACTTGGTATATTGATTTCACTTAAACTATTACAACTACTGAATACACTATTTCCTATACTTACTACACTATTTGGTATATTGATTTCACTTAAACTTGTACAACCTTCAAATGCACCATTTCCTATACTTACTACTCCTTCTTGGATATTTATTTGTTCTAAATTCGAGCAATTATAAAATGCGCTATAATTTATACTCCTTATACTACTTGGTATGTTTATGCTTGTTAAACTTGTACAATTATAAAATGCATTAGCTCCTATAATTGTTCCTCCGTCTACTATATTTATATTCTCTAAGCTTCTGCAATTTAAAAATGCTGCCTCATCGATATTTGTTACACCTTCAGGTATATCTATAGAAATTAATTTATTACATTCATAAAAAGCATGCTCTCCTACACTTATTTTATTACTTAATATCTTTATACTTTCTAAATTAAAGCATTCGGAAAATGTATATCTTTCTATCTTTGTTACTCCACTTGGAATAACAATATTAGTTATTTTTTCACATTTGTAAAATGCTACTTGTCCTATACTTGTTACACTATTTGGTATTTCTATTTCTATTAAATTACTGCATTCATTAAATGCCCAATTTCCTAGACTTGTTACACCGTTTGGTATTACTATTCCTGTTAGACTTGTACAGTTACTAAACGCACTATCTCCTATACTTGTTACACCTTCTGGTATTACTATCTCACTTAAACCTCTACAACTTGCAAATGCACAATTTTCTATACTTGTTACATTACTTGGTATTTCTATACTTACCAAATTTTCACACCCCGAAAAGGAAAACTGTCCTACTATTGTTACTTCTTGAGGTATAATAAAGCTTGTTTGTTCTTTTCCCCTTGGATAGCATTTTATAATATTTTTATTCTTATTATATAAAACCCCATTTAGGCTTGAATATTTTTGATTATTTTCTGACACATCTATAGTTTTTAAACTTCTGCATCCTGTAAAAGCCCTATCATTTATTTCATGTACACTACTTGATATTATTATACCAATTAGATTATTACATCCATAAAATGGATTCTCATCTATATTAGTAACTCCTTCTTCTATTATTACTGTTTTTATATTGTCAAAATAATTTTTATAAGGCACAGAAGAAAAATAAGTTCTCATTCTACCTGTTCCACTTATAATCATAGTACCATCACTATTTAATGTTGCTGTTACATGACTTCTTAAATCTTCTGATATATCCCATGTTCCTACTATATCTGTTCCATTAGATTGATTTATAAATGCGAGATAAATGATTGATAGAATTATTATCATTATTCCAAATATTATTTTCTTCTTTACATTATTCTTATACATAAGTTAGCTCCTTAAATTTAATATTATTCTATTTATATAATAATTAAAAAATTCTAAAAAAGCAACAGCCATTTTAGCTGTTGCTTTCCACCTATTTCATATGTATCTACGCATATTGTTTTTCTGTCTTTATATTACTTTTATTAATCTTTCATGTCTTTTTTGTTACATTTATAGCGATTTCCTTATATATTACTAGGGTAACTATAATTTACCCAAATATTGCTCCTACAGCACCAAATACTCCAGCAGAAGCTAATCCCATAATAATACCTGCTAAAATAACTCCTGCCATAACTGCTATAACACTTTTCTTAAAATCCATATCTAACAAGCTCGCTGCAAGTGTTCCTGTCCATGCACCTGTTCCAGGAAGCGGAATTCCTACAAACAAGAATAGTGCAAAATATAATCCTCTTCCTGCCTTCTCTTGTAATTTTTTGCCTCCTTTTTCTCCTTTTTCTAAGCAAAATCTGAAGAATTTTCCTATGAATTTCTTATCTGCTCCCCATACTAGAACTTTTCTTGCAAAAAAGAATATAAATGGTACTGGTAACATATTTCCTATAATACAAATTATATAAAGAGGTAATATCGGGATAGGATCTCCCCATAATCCACTTAGTCCTATTGGTACAGCACCTCTTAGTTCTATAAGTGGTACCATTGATATTAGAAATACTAATAAATATTTTTTTAACATTTTAAGCTTGCTCCTTTTCTTTAATATCTTTTGTTAAATGCGAAACATTTTTTGTCTGTCCCTTTTGTTTCATTCTATTCTTTTTTTCCTTTAATTTTAAGTCTATATAATCTTCAACTATTATTTTAAGTACAGCCATAACAGGCACAGCTAAGAACATTCCTAATATTCCAAAATAAGCTCCTCCAACTGTTATTGCAAATATTACCAATAATGGACTTACTTTTAAGGATTGACCTATTATGTTTGGATTTATTATATTTGCATCTATTTGTTGTAATATTATTACTACAATTAACATCCAAATTGCTTGACCAATTCCTCCTGTGATTAATGTTATTATTGCAGATATCGCAACTGCTATAATTGCACCTACATAAGGTATCATGTTAAACAATCCTATAAAGAATCCAAGTAATGGAGCATATTTTATTCCCATTATACTCATAGCTATTGTAACTAAAAATCCTACTACTATTGCATCTAAAAATTGACTTGCAATAAATTTAAAAAATATTTCATTTGAGTTATTAAAATATTTACCAATGTTTTTATATGTTCTTTCTTTAAACATTGCACTTGCTACTTTTTTCAAGAAACCTAATATTTGATCTCTTTCAGTCAAAACATAAACAGAAACTACAAATGCTACAAACACATCAAATATACTAGTAACAGCGTTAATTGCTTGGCTTAAGTATGTTAATATATTATCTAATTGAAAATATTGTTTTATATTTATATTTTGAACGCTATTTATCAGGTCTTTAACATATTCGCCTTTTAAAATAGAATCTTCTGGTAAACTATTATATTTTCCAATTGCTATATCAAAATATCCTTGGATATTATTAACTAAATCTTTTACACTTTCAACAATTACTGGTAATATTACATTAAACAATATTATAATAATTAGAAATACTATTATATATATTGTTATTACACTTAATTTTCTTGCTCGTTTTTTTATTATTTTACTTTTTGATTTTTTATAAGCTTCTTCTACTTTCTTACATGGCATATATATTAAATATGCAATAAATATTCCTATAAGAAATGGTCTTAAAATTATTAAAAATGTACCTATTATATTTAAAATATCCCCAAAATTATCGAATGTTTTATACACTATAATTATTGCTACCGCTAATAAAAACCAATATACCCATTTTTTCCAATGATTTTTAACCTCATTCATATTTTTTTATTCCTTTCACTATAATATACTATATTTTATTGTTAAATGTCTATATCTAATTCTACAGGACAATGATCACTACCCAATATACTATCATGAATTTGTGCTTCTTTTATTTTTTCCTTTATATCATCTGATACTATGAAATAATCTATTCTCCATCCCACATTCTTTTCTCTTGCTTTTCTCATATATGACCACCATGTATATGCGTTTTCTCGATTCGGATATAGATATCTATATGTATCTGTAAATCCTGCATTTAGAAGTTCTGTCATTTTATTTCTTTCTTCGTTCGTGAATCCTGCACTTCTATGATTTGTAGATGGATTTTTTAAATCTATTTCTTTATGTGCTACATTTAAATCTCCACACATAATTACTGGTTTTGTTTTGTTTAATTTTAATAAATATTTTCTTATTTCGTCTTCCCAGATTTGTCTATAGTCTAATCTTTCTAATTCTCTTTTTGAATTAGGTGTATATATTGTCACCATGTAGAATTTTTCAAATTCTAAAGTAATTACTCTTCCTTCTTTATCATGTTCTTCTATTCCAATTCCATAGTTTATGCTAAGTGGCTCTTTTTTAGTAAATATTGCTGTTCCTGAATATCCTTTCTTTTCAGCACTATTCCAAAAGCTTTTGTAACCTTCAAATTCTAAATCTATTTGTCCTATTTGGCATTTTGTTTCTTGAATACAAAAAACATCAGCATTTATTTCTTTAAAAAATTCTTTAAACCCTTTAGTTACGCATGCACGTATTCCATTTACATTCCATGATATTAATTTCATAATTTTCCTTCTTTCATCAGAATTATTTTACTATATACAAAAGAAAATAGCAAGTATTTCTACTTGCTACTTAAATGTATTTTTGTTTTCTATTCTAGTACACTTACTGGTAAGTATTTTACTCCCCATTGTAATGCAGCTGAATGTGAATCAACATATATGTCTATTCTATTTCCTGTTATTGCTCCTCCTCTATCTTCGACTGTGTATGTATGTCCACCAATATTTAATTTTGTTCCAAACGCAAATTTAGATGATGCAGCAACTGTTCTCCCTGCTGTAGCTTGTGTTCCTGATGCAGTTCTACCTGTTGTTTTTCCACAACATTTACTACAAGAACAATAAGCTGTAATTTTATAAGTTTCTCCATCTATAACTGCTGTTGTAGATGTTCTTGGAAGCGATTCTGCTCTTGATGTTTGCACATTTTTTTGTACTTGAACAATTTTATTTACTGGTTCTTGTATTATATTTTCAGATATTACTGTTTTTTCAATTTCTACTTCATTTTGATATTTTATCTTGTAAGTTATTTCTTTTAGTCCATCTTTTCCTTGTTGTAAAACTTTATTGCTTGTATCGCTATCTGTTCCTGTTGCATTTTTTGTTATTGTTTCATAAGGTATTACAACTTGTTCTACTACTATTTTTTCAGTAATAGGAGCATAATTTTTTAGTAATTCTTCTAGTGAAGTTTCTACTCCCTCTTCTGAAATCTTAGCAATTTGAACTTCTGTATATGATTTATCTGTTATTTTTATAATTTGGCCATCTGATATTTCTTGATTCATATCTGGTATTGTTTTTTGTTCTTCTTTTAGCACTATATTATTTTCTTCTAATATTTCTGAAACTGTTTCTTTATTAGTAAGAACTGACATTTCATAACCATTTTCAAGAATAATTTTTACATCTTTTGAATTATTATTTATAGCCATAACTCCTATACCTGATGTTAAAATTAAAATTATACTTACACATATTATTTTTATTATAGAAATCGAAGCTTTTTCTTCTCTTTTCATAAAAATTTATTACCTCCTTTTTGGCAACATCTATATTATACTATTTTTTTCTAAATTTGTCAAATTTTAAGATTTGTCCTCTAAATCTATTATATGCAATCAATTTATAAATTATTACCAAAATTTGTAACAAACTTTTAATGTTTATATATTTTTATTCGCTTTAAAAATTGAATTCTTTTAATATACATAAAAATTGACTTTTTAGAAAAAATATTGTATAATTGATTGTATTCAATACACTATTCTTTGTTGACTTAAGGAGGTTAGCAAAATGATTAACATTTTTGAAGATTTAAAATGTGAAAACATTGAAAATTGTCTTCTAAGTTTTAAAGATTGCAAGTTAGAAATTTTCCGGAAAAGAGATTTGATTTTTGTCAGATTATTCCGTAACGATGGAGTTATAGTCTTAGCAACTGGATCTTCCATTTGCGTAGCTTTAGAGCGGGCTGAATCTTATATTGGCGGAACTGCACACTTTAGTATGCCAGATATTTGTCTTTCTACCAAATCTAGACTTGATAAATTGATTCTTGAGAAAGGTTATAAAATTATTGCTCAACCTACCTCAGATGAATCCATAGCTGCAAGTCTTATAGCAGAAGATAATAGTTCTGCATTCATAAGTTGTTCAAGCACTCCTTTCATTGGTGAATTTCTTGCAATGATGGAAGAAAAAATTTAAAACGATCCTTAAAATGGCGCCCTACACTATGGGCGCCATTTTTCCTTTTATTTTATATATCAAATATTTTTATAGCATTTTTATAAGTAATATTTGCCACATCCTCTAATAGTAAACATTTAACTTCAGCTATTTTTTTAGCAATTAATTTCACATTTCTTGGATCATTTCTTCTCCCCCTAAATGGTTCAGGGCAAAGATACGGACTGTCAGTTTCAATTAGCATTTTATCATTTGGAACCATTTCTATTATTTCTTTTGCATTTTTTGAATTTTTAAACGTTACTGGCCCTGCAAACGAAATATAAAATCCTAGTTTTAATCCTTCTTTTACAAGTTCTCTATTTAGTGGGCAACAATGAAATATTCCTTTCTTTTCTACTGGATTTTGTTTTAATATTTCTAATGTATCCATAACCGCTTCTCTAGTATGAATTTGAATTGGTAATTCTAATTCATTTGCAATCTTTATTTGCTCTATAAAAGCCTTTTTTTGTAATTCTTTATTTTCAGTATTCCAATGATAGTCTAATCCAATTTCTCCAATGGCTACAACTTTCTCATTTTTTTTAGCTAAGTTCTTGATTTCGTCAAGAGCTTTCCACAATTCTTCTTCAGTTTGTGGAATGTCATTTGGAGAAATCCCACAAGTTGAATAAATAAAATCATATTTTTTTGAAAGTTCTATTGATTTTTTACTTCCTTCTAAGCTATATCCCGCTGAGACTAATTTATCTATTTCATCTAGATGTATTTTTTTAATTATTTCATCTCTATCTTCATTAAACTTTTCATCATCCAAGTGACAATGGTTATCAAAAAATTTCATACTATTTTACCTTCCTAGCACGGTTACATTTGCTACTGCATAAGCTTTACAATGTGATATACTTATATCTATATTTTCAATATCACTTAAATCCATTCTATATATATTTATACTGGGTCTTCCTTGCTGATTTACAGTTACTTCAAAGTCAGTCCACAAAACATTATATTTATTTTCTATTTTCCAAGAAAGTGCTTTAAATGCTGCTTCTTTAGCGGCAAATCTTGCAGCATAATGCTGATATTTTTGTTTTTGTTTACTTTCACAGTAATCTATTTCTTTTTTTGTAAATATTCTGTTGATAAATTTGTCTCCTAATTTATCAATACTTTCCTTTATTCTATCTATTTCAATAATATCTGTACCACAAGCAATTTTCATTAAACATCTCCTTGTCTTTTAATTAAGATAACTTATAATATTATTTTCTCATTAGTGCTATAAAATTAAGTACATTAAATATTAATGAAGCAATAAGTATAATGCTAATTATAATTGTTGATTTTTTATTTTTTTCAATATTTAAATCTTTGTACAAAATATCATATTTGTTTTTAGTTTCGTTATATAAATTTTCTAACTCAAAAACTTCTTGCATTTTATGATTTATAATTGTTCCTATTTCATCTTCTGTTATTTCTTGAATCCACATGTTTTTTGTGAAATCAATAAATTCTTTTCTAGCATTTTTAACTTTTTTATGATCTTTAAATTTTAGTTGTAATTTCTTTAAATATATTTTCTTATATAAATTTAATATGTATGTATAGAAATATTGATTTTCATATTCATCAGGAAGTATTGTATAATTGTTCATATCACTACTTGAAGAAAATAATGTGCACCCAAGTTTAGTTAATCCTAGTTTTGCATATTTCCATTTTGATATTGTTGTTATTTTTTCTTCTATAAAATCTCTACTATTATCTGCAGGTAAAAACTTAGCATACTTTATAAAGTTATATTCTATTTTATCAAAACTATTATTCATATTCCACGCTTCTTGATCTACACAAACATATGAATATGTTAGAAATCTTTCTGTATCTATATCTAATTTTAATGCATCTAAATTACTTCCCGTAACATTTCTTATAAACTCTCTAAATGTTTCAACTTCATCAAAACTACTTGTTTGTAGTCTAATATTATCATAGGAATCTAAGCCTAAAAATTCTTGATTGATATCTCTAAATTTATAATTGAAGTTTAATACATTTGAAAAACTTGCATAATCCTCTATTGTTGTTTTAAAAACTAAAAAACATATACCTGTATTAAAACATATAACTTCTATTTTTCTTATTGTAAAGAAAATTCCTTGTCTATCATCTATTTTGCCTTGAATGTCTTTTGGAAGAATATATTCAAATATATTACAAGGATATTTACTTAAAATTGCTGCTCTTGTATCTATTGGAAGGTCTTCTAGCTTTTTTAATTTGCTATTACCAAAACTAAAACTAGAAAACAAAAAATCTCTAGTTTTAGGTAAAAAATATTTATAAGTTCTAAAATCTTTTTCTTTTTGAAAAACTTTTAATCTACAATTTTTATCTTTTAACATTTTAATAATATACTTTTGGTACTTTCCATCCCTTATTACGAAGGGATGGATAAAATAAGTATATTGGTAATTCGTCTTTAGTTCCATTTTATCTCCTCGCTTTAATAGTAATTAATTACAACTACAATTGATTATAATAATTCATATTTATATCTTTTCCATAATGCCATCTTCCAATAAAGTCTATTTTTAAATAATCTTCTAAATTGTATATAGGTTCTTGCACAATATTTCCTTTGCTGTCAATAGACCCCCATTTTCCTTCTTTCTTTATTCCTGCATATCCATACACGTTTTGTTCTGTTGCATCATCATAAATATAGTCGACTATTACTTTCCCTGTTTTATCAATAAATCCATATTTGCCATCTTTTTTACTTAAAAATAGTGTATTTGATGTAAATATATCAGATTGTGCTTTTTCTTCTAGTTTAAAATTATAATATTTGTATTCATCACCTTGTCTTAATTCCATATAATTTTTTTCTTCACTTAAATCTATTAATATTCCTGATAATCTAACATTAAACTCATTATCTAATATATCATTATTAAAGTTTTCATTCTCTGCTATATAAATATTTGCAGCTTCATTATATGAAATACTATTATATTTAAATTCTATTTTTTGATTTCCTTCTAAATCAATTATTCCATATTTATTATTATCTTTAGCAATTAAAGCTCCTGATTTTCCTTCTTTTAAATCATCATATTTTACATCTACAACTGTTTCTCCCGTTAGTTTAATTACACCATATTTGTTTTGATTTTTAATTATAACTCCATTTTCGCTATTTTTTAAAATAGCTGTTATTTCATCAAATCCTGAATTAAGTATTTCAGTTCCATCTTTTTTTACTAAAACTTGTTTTCCTAATTTTTTTACTACATACATATCATTTGAATGCACTTTCAAAACTTCATCATATACTGCATCTAAAGCAAGTTCTCCTAAAGAATTAGTTACTCCATATTTTCCTTCTTCTGTTTTTATAATAAATCCATCTTTACTATCTTTGCCTAAATTTGTTAAATCTGCATATTCTGGTTTTAATACTATTTTCCCTTCATCATTTGCTATTCCAATTTTTCCGTCTTTTACTATTTTAAAAACATTTTTTACCCCTGTCAAAGCAGAAATTTCGTCATATTCACATGGAAGTATTTCTTTTCCAGATAAATTAACCAATCCATACTTATTATCTTTTTGAACTTTTATTACGTTTGATTCATACCATACATTAGAATTTTCATCCATATTTTGAATAGCTTCTATTTTTTCATAATTTGTATAAATTTCTTCGTTTTTACTATTTAAAGCTTTTGTTTTATATGTTCCTGAACTATAATCAACATCATAAGTACATAAAAATACATCATTTTTACTGTTAGGAATTACTATCATTTCTTGGTAAGCTGGATCAATTACTGTATTTCCTTGATTATCTATTACTCCCCATTTATTATCTTTAAATGCTACTACATAATCTTTGCTTGTTATTTTACCTTGGTTATTAGTATTTTTAAATAATCCACCAATTACAAATATAAACATTATAACAACTACAATTGCTACTATAACTGCTAATACTTTTGTTTTATTTAATTGTGGCTCATTATATCTTCTTCCTCTTCCTCTACTCACTCTTCTATTCCTCCTTATAATGAATAAATAGTTTTATAAATTATATTTTTATTATTTTTATACAATGATTATACAACATTTTCAAATAATTTCAACTTTTTTTGTATAATTTTGTAAGATTTTCAATATTATTTATAGTTTATATTAAATTTTATATTTATTAAAAAATTTATGCCACTTTATTTTTTAATAAAGTGACATTTTTACATTTTATTTTTTCATAATCTTACAAACAACAATACTCATATCATCTTTTGCAGTCCCAAAATTATTATCTATTGCTTCATTTAAAATGATATCTGCTATTTTTTGTGTATTATTTGTCTCAATATCTTCTAACATATATTTAACCCATAATTCCTTGTTTTTGTATTCTATGTTGGAATCTAAAATTCCATCTGTACACATCAGCATGATATCTCCAGACTCTATATCTTTATCAAATGTTTGAATTTTACTATCTTCAATAATTCCAGTAGGCAAAGAATTTGCTTTTATTATTTGAACTCTTTTTTTATTTTTAATATATGTTGGACAAGCTCCACTTTTTATAAATTCTATTGTGCCTAAATATAAATCAACTATTGCAATGTCTAATGTTGCAAATATTTCTTTATTTTGATTTATTAAGCTACTATTTATCAAATCTAATGATATATTTTTATCAAATCCTGATAATAATAAATTTTCTAATAATTTTAATGCTTGCATACTACTTTTTTTAGCATCTTTCCCGCTTCCCATTCCATCACTTATAGCAACTAAGTATTTTCCATCTTTTAGTCTTATATTTAAATTACTATCTCCAGATTGCTCACTTTTATATTTAGTGACTTCTGCTTTTCCTAGTGCCATTACATATTTATCATCAGATAAGAAATTTAATTTTTTTCCAATACTTGCCTCACTATTTAGTACAATATCTTCTTTTAAGATATTAGTTAGTATTTTTTCAATTTTTTGTATTTTAAAAGTTTCTAATATTTCGTTTAGATATAGCTCTATTACAAATCTTCCCTGTTTTTTTATTACAATATCTTGTATTTCTATCTGACTATGTCTTAATTCATCCATTATTTGAGCTTTTTCATTTTTATATGTTTCTTCTTGTTCTAAATCATTTTCTAATCCTAATGCCATACTTTTTATGGCTTTAGATACTTCATTTAATTGTTTACCCATATTCTTTTTATTTTGTTCTTCACGCTTTTTCCAAATGAAGTTTGATTTACTTAATTTGTATGACATATTTATTATTCTTACCATTTGATTAATGTTTTCATCTAAGTAAGCACTTATTTGCCTATCATCAAAACCTACTATATAACTATTACATTTAGCAAAAATTTCTAATAAGTCCTCTTTACTAATTTCTTGTTTATCCAATAAAAATTTGAAAATATTGTCTACTATTTTTCCATCTGTATCAGACATATCATCATATAGCATATTATCTTTATAGGGCTCTAAATTATTCAATAATTCAGCTATAAATATTTGTTTATTTTCGATATTTTCTGTATTTTCATCAAACGTAGCATGTTCTGTGTTTTTATATGTTGTTGCCATTTCTTTAATTGCTTCCGATACATTATTTAAGCTCTCTGCCATTTCCTTGCTTTTATTTAAAGCTCTACTTGGAAATATAGGAAGCAACTTTTTGTCTCCTATAAATTCTTCTATATCAATATGTAATGTTTTAGGTACTGCTAAAAGTCCTATTGATGCAATTAGTATCTCTTTAAAATGGATTAATTCTACTGTATATCCATTTGATACATATGCTAAAACTACATTTCCTAAAGCAAATCCAACTACAACCCCAATTTTTCCAAATCTATTTAAAAAGCCTGCTATCATACCTGATATTGCATATGCTGCTATCATAATTGGCTCTGAGCCAGATATTACTCCTAATGTAACTCCTATTGTTACTCCAGATGTAGTTCCAATTAGTATTCCATTTTTCCATCCAAGTATCATTACAATTAAAATACTTAATATATTTCTAATGCCAAATCCGTATATATTTAAATCTCCAAATCCACTTACAGAAATTGCAAGTAGCAAACTTGCTCCTATTATTTCTTCAACTGTAAATGCTCTTTTCTTATAAAATTCTTGTATTACAACAATTGAATTTACAAATATTTTATAAAATACTAATGCTATCATAGCAATTGTAATTGTTGCTAAAGTATCATATATAGTAAATCCAGATATCATAAATTTAAATATTTGTATCAAAATTATTGAAATAAAAATATTTTTCCCTAGCTTTATTCTTTCATTTCTTTCTTCTTGATTATATCTTGGTTTAAATATAAACAAACTGATTGTTAACACTAATGAAGTTATAAAATAACCAAGAAGTCCATCTACACCAAATTTTATAAAATTTCCAAGCAAAGAAAAAGCAATTATTCCTAGTACAGGTACAGAAGATGCAAAACAAGCACCTAACATACTAATACTAAATATTGAGAATTCTCCACCTAAACCAACAAAAGATAGCATAAATGATACAAGATATAATATTAAATTATTTTTATCAAATACATTTACAAATATGTTTACTTTTTTAATATTTTCTCTTGTATTTTTGCTATCTAAATCTATTGTATCTTCATTTATATTTTGGAACATCCTTACCACCTCTTTAATTTTATAGGCTTATTTTACTACTTGTCCTTTGTGGTTTTTGTCTTTTTTAGTATTCTAACTAAAAAAATTTTTTTACATTTATCTAACTTTTTATTTTATATTTTTCTTATTTCCCTATATATTGATTTTTATTTTATTACATATTGTCTAAAATTGCAATATGTGAGTATGTAGATTTTTAAATTTTATCAAAAAATAAAGACTGAAATTTTTCAGTCTTTATAAAATATTATTTTTATTTTAAAACTTTCTTTTTAATAAAGATTATTCCTGTTCCTATAATTATTAGTGCTGACATTGAAATTAGTATAATTTCTATAGTATTATCTGTTTTTCCTGTTGGAGGCGTAATTACTACTTCCTCACTACTAGCATAAACTTTTGAACTTAATGATAATTGTTTTCCTTTTAGTCTTTTTTCTGATTCTGGGTCATTTGTTTTTTGTATTACTTTTGTGATTTCTGAATCATTAAATAAATCAATTTCATCTGCAGTTGCTAACACTTTTGAAAATACTAATCCACCTTCATCTTCATCTTCATCTTCATCTGATATTACAATTTTATTTCCTGGTGATAATTCCTTATTTTCCATGTTTTCTAATTTCAATATGCCTTTATCTTTTAATTTAAGTTCTCTTATAGATGAAGTTTCTTCATTATTATCCTTAGCTTGGCTTTCCTCATACATTGTACTACCATCATTTTCTTTATTATAGTCAATAAGTGTTTGTACTTTCCATTCATTACTACTATTTGTATCAAAAGATAATTCATTATCAAAATAGTCATATACATTCTTTAATTTTAGTTTTATTATTTTATTTTCATCTTTATCTGTTCCATAAAGATAATATTCTTTTGATTCATAATCTATTTCACTTTTATTTTCTAAAGTTATTTTATATGTAAGATATAGTTTTGCACCTTGAACTAATTCATTATCTAGTTCTGCTTTTATCTTTCCTGGTGCTCCTGGGATATAAGTTAATCCTTTTACATCTTTATTAGTGAATTCATATTGTTTTGTTTCACGATTATAAACTACATCTGTATCTATTAATGTTTGATCATTTGCTAAAGCAAGTTTTATATTCGTTACTCTTTTATCAATTTGTACTACTTGTTTTGCTCTTTCTACTATACCAAAGTCTATATTTGAAATATCATATGTGAATATAGATTCTATTTTTCCATTGTCTGTCTCTTTATTTTCTTCTGCATATGAAGTAAATGTTCCATCTGTTTTTTCTATTTCAAAATTCATATTAGGTGTTGTAGATATCATTGGGCCATTTTCGTCTCCTGCATCTATTTCTTCTCTTAATGAATACTCATCTATTGCATCTGAATATCTTGGATTTTCAGTTTTATACCATTTATCATTTTTTGAATTTGACTCCCATATTTCTGGCTTAACAATAGTTCCTTTATAGTCTTGAACTGTATATGTCTCATCTCCCCATGTATATGTTAAAGTATAATCTCCTGGTATAAATCCTTCTATTTCAAATTCACCATCATTCGTAGTTTGTATTTTTGCTTCTTTCCATTGTTTATTTTCTTTATCATATATTTGTACAGGTTGGCCATTTGATTTTTTTAGAGTTACTGTTACATTTTTTATTCCTTGTTCATTTTCTCCTTGTTCATTAATTTTTTCATCAAATTTTCCATTTCCTGATCTAGTATTATCTTCATTAACTTTTGATTCGTCTAAAAATACTATTCCAGTTATTACTCTAGGTCCTTTTGCATATTCTAATTTAAATGCCGGTGCTGCATCTGTATCATCTTCATCTTCATATGTTCTTTTATCTCTATCTCCTGGTGTTGCATTTTCTGGCTTAGAATCTTTATCTCCTGCTGTTGCATTTCCTGGCTGAGAATCTTTATCTACTCCTCCATATGCTTCTCCATTTAAGGTCGTCGTATATGAATTTATTTCTACTACATTATCAAGAATATCTTCGTTATCTTTATCTTTATCTTTATTTATATTATAGTTGCTCCTATCTAGTTCAAATTTTACGTATACATCACTATCTTTTTGTGCTTCGATATTTGTATTTAGATTAATTATAGCTTCCTTATAATTTCCAATTTTATTTGGATTGTCTGGTTCTTTATAATCAATCTTTCCATCTTCTGAAATATCTTCATTTTCATCTAGTTTTGTTCCTACTTTTAGCAATGTATATCTATAATCATAATAATCAACTATACTATTAACTGTTGCATTCAATGTATTTGCTTGATTCTTCATTTTTATTTGATATATCACATATACTTTTAAATTATTATTTTTTTCTTGTGTGCCATCATCATACACATAATCTGATTCATATACTGCTCTTGAATATGACATACTTCCATATTCGTTTCCAAATTTTACACCAACATTAAATAAACCAATGTACTCATATTCATTTTTTGATTCATCATATATATAATCACCTTCATTATCTTCTGTATATATAACATTTCCATTTGCATTTTTATCTATTCTATAACGTTGTTGTCCAGCATAGATTTTGTCAAATTGTTCTTTAACATATACTTCTTGATTGTTTTTATTGTTTCTTTGATTATATCCATATGTATGTGATTTACCATTTATTGATAATGTTACATTATATAAATCTTTCATTATCGCTAAGTCTGGTTGTTCTCTTTTTCTTAATCCTAAGTTAATATTTTCTACTGTATCTCCATTTTCTCCTGATTTTTGCCTTATTTCATCTTCTGTAATATTTAATGATAATATGTATGGTTTGCCTTCTTGATTAATTTTACTACTATGAGCATCAATTGTATTTGCTGTTATTTTAAATTGATCTTTTATATTTGATACTGGTGGATTATTTACATCTTCGTTTTTATCATTGGTATATTTTAATTTTGAAACATGATTTGAAGTACTATATTCCAAATCACTATTTTTATCTATCTTAGTATACATTTGATTTAATGCTGCTCTTTCTGATGTACTTTCTTTTACATGACCGCTCTCATCTTTTATTGCTCCGCTATTTTCAACAATATCAGTAGTTTCATATATCATTCCATTATAAACAAATTGTATATACATATTCTTTAATTGATCAATTTCAATTTTGTGTACCATTCCTTGTTCATCTGTGTAACTTTCAAATAAGTATTCTCCGTTTTTATCTGTAGTTGTTTCTGCTAATGGTAATACTGTACCCTCTTTATATAGTTGAACTTTTACTTCAGGTATTCTCTTGTCATTTCCTTCTTTATATAGATTATCTTTTACTAAATCCTTTCCTTCTCCTATATCTTCAAATGCATATCCTTTTATTTTTGTATACTTCTTCCTGTTTTTAAATGTTACTATATCATCTCTATCTTCTACTTGTGGAATTTCTAATGTATTTCTTGAATCTCTTAGTTTTACTTCTATTTCAGCTATTTTAGGTGTTTCCTTAGTTGAATTTTCATGATCACCGTATCCTTTTGAATTATATTCCCATGAAATGTAATTTTCATCTAATTCATATGCATAATATTCTTCCTCTTTGGCTTTACCTACATCTACTTCTTCTACCTCATACCCACCTATTAAAATGTTATTTATTTCTATTCTTCCATTTTCATCTGTTATAAATTTAGTTGCATCATCTATATTTTCTACATATTCCATATTTGTATCGTCTACATGGATCTGACCGGTAATGGTATCAACTTTTCCAGTATCATTTTTTATTTTTACATAACCATTGAAGTTATCATTATTATCTGTCCTTTTTATTCTAAATCCTACTCCTGATATAGTTTTATCAACATCTGGATCTTTCTTTTGTATTACTAGGTTACCAGTATATTTTGTATTTTTCAAAGAGAACTTATTAGTCATTCCAGGTCTTAACTGAATAGTGTCTGTTTTCATTACATAATATCCATAATAATCATTAGATAATTCTTGGATTGTATAATTTCCCTGTCTTAAATCTTTTATTGTAATTTTTCCATTTTCATCAGTAGTAAATGTTTGATCATATCCTGTAGCTGTGCAATATATCCTTATCTTTACACCTGGCATAACAATACTTGTATTATCTTCATCAACTTTTGTTACTTCTAAATCACCATTTTTTACCACCCATGTCAATGCCTTATTTTCGTTTCTCGTTGTAGTACTTTCTTCTTCCCACATATATCTATCATCTGTATAGATATCTTGGATTGCATAACCATGATAATAACTTGTTGCAGGCCAGTCATAATGAGTATGTCCTAATCTACAATCATGCTCAACAGTCATATTTCCCGTAGTGTTTCCTTCATATGGAATGTAATATCCGTATGCAGCATAATAAACTTTACTAGTTATCTTTACATTTTTATATCCTGTAATTTTTATTGTTTTTATACTATCTCCTTTATCTGGTATTCTCAAATAAAAACTTGTAATTCCTTTTGTCGTTGTTTGATTTACTCTAGTTGGATTAGTATAAGTTCTATTTTCCCCTATTATTTCATAGCTATAACTTGTTACATTACCACTTGTTTTAAAAGGTCCTATATCCAAGTTACTACCGTTTTTAGTAACTAATATATCATTATCTGTATTTTCTTTATTAAATTTGATTTCTTCACTAGTATTTGAACCATTACCAACTCTTATTGTTGCAAATTTGCCCCCATCTCCATCTTTATTATCTAATTTTCTAGCATCACCTGATTTTGTAGAACTATCAAAGGTTCCCATAGCACAAGATCCCTCAATGCCATCATAACTTTCAAATGCAGCATATCCTTCATAGGTACTTCCAGTTTCATACCAATAATCCCATGTTGGCAAACTAGACCACTTAGCATAACCAAATGACATATTTGTATTTAATACTACAGTAATAATTGATACAAATACAAACATAGAAATTCTACTTATCTTTTTAAATCCAAATTTTAAATTTAAGAATATAATAAATCCTATTATTATTAATATTACTGTTATTATAAATATATATGTAACTATACCTGTACTTACTGATATAATTAAATCAGCTTTTGAATAGTCATCTTCTGATTGTGATTTATTTCCAGGTATTGAGTCAGTATCTTTTATATCTAATGAATTATTTATTTCTCCTATTTCTGCTATATTTGTAAATGTTCCTGTTGAATTTGAATTCATATATTTTGTAAGTAACAATGTTAATTCTGCACTCTTACCTGGTTCTATCTTTTGTCCACTTAAACTTGTATTAATTAATTCTCCTGTTCTGCTCATACTCCAATCATTATTTAATTCAGAAGAAAATTCTAACCCACTTGGAATATAATCTACTACTTTACTTGCAGTTGCTGGTATTTCACCCTCATTTGTTATTATAATTTTATATTCAACTACAACCAAGGCTCCTTGTATTTCTTTTGATTTTATCTCTACTTTTGCTAATTGACTTTGATTATAAGTTTGTTCCTTTGTTCCACCAGAAGTATTTACAGTTACTTTAGATATATATTTATCAAGTTTTAAGTCACATATTTTATTTTTTATTAATCCTATATCTATATCATTTACAGATGCATCTAAAGATATAATATCGGTTATTCCAACTTTTGTTTTATTTCCTAACAATGTTATCTCTTTGCTCATAGCATCTGAATTTAGAGATGTTGATACTCCTGATTTTTTATATTCTGTTAATGAATATGCATTTGTATCATAATTAAATACAACAATATAATTTCCTTTTTCCAAATCAGAAAATTTATATTCTCCATTGTTGCTTGTTGTTTTTCTTTGTTGTATAGCACTAGAATCATTTGAATCTACTAATATAACTTCTATACCACTTAATAATTGTTCTGAATTTTGTCTTTCACCATCTTGATTTTCATCTACCCATGCAACTCCTGATATGCTATGTTTTGTACTATCATTCTTGTCATTATCTTCTTTGTCAGGATTATTGGGATTATTTGGATCTTCTGGATTAGTTGGATCACTTGAATTTTCTACATAATCATAAGGCAATATTATATGTGAAACAGTATTTGAATTTTTGGAAACAATATAATCTCCTGTTACAGTAGCAGTATTTTCTATTTTAGTTTTTTCATCTACAAGTCCTGCTTTACATTTTACTTTTACAGTTGTACTTTCTCCAAAAGGTATATTTAAATTTAAATCCACCTCAGGAAGTGTGTTTCCATTTTCATCAGTTGATCTTGATTCTATATTTTCATTTTTTTCAACTTTTTCATATCCTTGTCCCAAATCATACTTATCTTCTTGTTCACTTTCTTCAAGATTACTTATTTCCCAATTAGTATATTCAACACTAATAGGATCAAGTTTATTTGGTAAATAGTCTTTCAAATTAATAGTTGTTACTGTTGCAATTTCATCATTACTATTTTTATTTCCAATATTATTTATATTAATTTCATATATAATTTCGTCCTGATATTTAACTTCTTCACCTTCATTTTTTGATTCCATTGACACAGCTATATTTTCATAATCATATTCTATTCTGTTTTCATTTGATTTGTATGATGTACCATCAGCCAAAGTGACAGTTGCAACTGTTTTTAATGTCAATTTTGAATTTTCTGTTTGGTTTTCTGTTTTTAATGCATCTATATTTCCTTGTATATAATAATTATTATCTCCTTTTTTTAATTTTACTTTCACGTTCACTATATTATCATTTATAGCATTTTCTAGATGAAGAAAAGGATCTTCTTCTCCTTCATATCCTTCTTTATTCCTAATATCTGATACTAGAAACTCTTTTGGAAAAGGTATTCTCAATGTAACCTCTTCTTCAATATTACTGTTTATATTAAGCTCACCTAAATAAACTCCTTCTATTCTGTAAGGATATGTCATTAAAAACACTTTTATATCTGCATTTTCTATAATATTACTAATATTATAATTTATTGCTTGAATATTGTTTACTAAGATTTTTATATTGCTTGAAGTATCTTTACTTGTAACATTATCATCCAAATCTTCAACTTTCACTTCATAAAATACTTCATAACTTTTTCCAGCTTCTAAAGAATTTATACTTATTTCTTTTTGAGTAATTTCTTCATTATATTTATATTCATATCCTTTTTCATCCTTAGCCGGAGGATTATGATAATCCGCTTCTAGCTCACCATATGTAGTACCTTCTGGTATTGATCCTACTATCTTAATGTTATCGATTTGTTTATCAGATGTATTTGTAACTTTAATATTGTATTTTATAAATTCCCCTTCATAAACAACATCTCCATCTTTTAATACAGTATCACCTTTTACTGGTACAACTTCTAATTTTAAGCCTTCTACTTCTGATATTTGAGTTTTATCACTTGTTTCTGTTATATTTCCTTGTTCAACTGGTACTTCTTTTTCATAACTTGATATTTCTAAATCGTATGCATTAGTGATAGTTTCTGGGTTTCCATCTAAAGTGAAATTATTAGTGTATATCATATTAACTTTTTCAGATGCATTTTCTATATCTTTTTTTAGTATTACAGTTGCAGGTATTCTTATATTTGTCACTAATCCTAATTGGTTTGCATCATAATTTGTTTGAACTCCTTGTAAATTAGCTATAATACTAATTTTACCTTGTTCATTTGTTTCTAAATATGGATTTTGTAACTCTAATCCATTTGCATATGCAACTGAGCTATTTTGTAATAACACTTTTTCAACTTGATCTGGCAATTCTATTCTCACACTTGGATTTTTTAACATATTGTCTTTTAATGTATTTGAATTTATATATACATTAAATGTTACTTCATTTTGTTCTTTGTTTGTCCAATTCTGTTTGCTTAATTCTAATTTAACATTACTTGTTGTATCTTTTATATCAATAATATTTTTGTGTTCATTATTAAAGGTCTCTTTTTCTACAGCCTGCTCTTCTACTGTTTCTTGTTTTGTTCCAATAAGTTTAGATATTGTTTTTATTTTTGTGTCAACAGCTTCTTTCATTGTGTTTTTTATTTCTTTTTTGTGTTCTATTCTTAGTATTCCTTCGTTTTTTATCTCACTTGTTTTTATTATGAATTTTTCTATTCCATTTTCATAGTTTACTGTAAAAAATCCGTTTTCTGAATATTCTGTGTTTTTGTCAATAGTAGATATAACATTTCCTGAATCATCTAATATTTCTATTTTTCCTTCTTCACCAAGCAATTTTTCTATATCTTTTCTATTTACTTTTGTACTCTTATAAATTAATTGTCCATTATTTCCTAAATTAGTTTCTATTTCTTCTTCATTTTCATTTTTATTTATTCTTATAAATGTATTAGTTTCTTCTAATTTAAGATTTTCTTGAGCTTCTTTTTTACTAACAACTATATTTTCTAATTCTGTATATTGAGTTCCATATTCTGTATTATTTATAATATTTGATTTAATATAAGAATTATATATATCTTCTGTTATTTTTGAAATAGAAGTTAATTCTCCTATATTTTCATTAACATTTTCTTTAAATGCTTCTTCATGTGTTATTAATCTGTCGTCTTCATTCATCATTGCAACTACTTGTACTTTTAATCCTAATTCTCTGTTTTCATTTGTTTGTGAATATGTATCGTAATATGCAATTACAATATATTCATCATTTGCTTCACCATTTGGTTTTTCTGAATTAATTAATTCTCCATTTTCTCCTTGGTTACTAGCATTTATTGTAATTAATCCTTGATTAGAGTCATAAGCATAGTTATCAACAATATCTTCTGTTTTTCCATTAGTCATTTTTGTACTTTTGCTAATTACTTTTACAGCATAAGGATATTTTTCATCTATTTTATTAAATTCAAGTTTTATTTGGCTTTGTTTTAGTGGTATATACTGATCTTCTAATGATTGGTATTGCATACCAGCTTTTACATCATATTGTATTAAAGTTCCATTATCTTCTTGAGTGGTTGTATAATTAATATATTTATCTAGATTAACTTTTAAATTAATATTTTGGTTATCTGCTCCCAAACTAGAATTTGCTGAAACTCTAAAAAAAGCAAATATTCCTACCACTACTGTAAAAAAGATAAACAAATATAAAATTATCTTATTCCCCTTGAAATTTTCTTTTTCTTTCATTGGTTCCTCCTTTTGCTGTATTTATAAAATACTCTTCCTACTATATATAATACTTAGTTTATTTTTTAAAATCAATATAAGATTTTTCCATATAAGACAAATATTACAAAAACCATTTGATTTATAGCTAGGGATAGTCATTTCAAGGTTTTTCAGTGGTTTATTTTTAAGTTTTGTTTACATTTTTGTTACAATTTTTGAGTTTTAATTAATCTTTCTCCCAAATTGCTTATTTGCGTAAAGAAAAAAGAGATAACTATTATTTTTAATAGTTATCCCTTTTTGTTAAAGAATTCTATAATGTTTTCTTTTTAATTAAGATAATTCCTACTCCTAAAATAACTAATGCTGTTACTCCTACTATTACTGGTATTACAAAGTTTAGATTAGCACCTGTATTTGGAGTTATAATTACTGTTTCAGCTAAAGCGTCATCAGATTCTTGATGTCCTGCTCCAGGAACATAATTTCCTGGTATTGATCTTATATCTGCTCCACCTGTTTTTTCTACTTTTACAATTTCTGTTTCGTTATTTAAAGATATTTCATCTGAATTTGCTAATTGTTTAGAAACATACATATCTTTTGATATTGACTCTGTAGGTTTTAATTTTTGATTAAAGCTTTCTGTGTAAAGTATTGTTTTATTTGCTATAGTTGAATATTGATCTTCATAAACTATACTATTTACTTTATCTTTAATCTCATCTAAAGTTTTAACACTCCATTCTGGATTTTTAGTAGTTTCAAATCCCCATGAACTATCAAGATAATCTACAACTTGTACTGGTGATATTTTAACTACTTCTCCTTCTTGAATTCCGTATTTATAGTAATTTTCAGATAAGTATTCAACTTCACTATTATTAGTTGCTGTTATTTCATAAGTAACTTCTACTTTTGCTCCTTGAATTAATTCATTATCTAATTCTAATCTAATAAATCCGTTATTTGGTAATGTTGTAGCTGATGGCTCAATATAAGTAAGATGATTTACTTGTTCAGATAAAGTTCTCTTTCCATTTTTATCTTTATTTACTGTAACATCTGCTACTACTTGACCATTTGCTAGAGAAACTTTAAATGTTTTTATTCTTTTTTCTAAATCAATTTTTTGTCTAGCTCTTTCTACAATACCAAAATCAATATTTTTTACATTATATCCTTCTGGTATAAATTTATCATCAAATGAAGTTGTAGTTGTACTTGTAATTTCTATTTCAATATTCATTTCTGGAGTTGTAGAATTCATTTCTTTTATATCTTCTCCACTATCAATTCTTTGTCTTAAAGAATAATCATCCATTGCATCTGAATATTGTTTATCCATATTTACCTTATACCAGCTAGTTCCATTTGCTTGTTTTTCGCTTCTGTTTTCTTGAGTCCAAATAGTTCCTTTATAGTTTTGAACTGTATATGTATTATCTCCCCAAGTATATGTTAGAGTATAATCTCCTGGAATAAATCCTGGTATTTTAAATATTCCATCTTTATCAGTCTTAGCTTCATATTTTCTTCCTGAGCCTGAATTTTCTGTTAATACAACTTTAACTCCTTCAATTCCTTTTTCTCCAGCTTCATATTCTCCTGATCCTCTTCTTTCATTATTTTCTAAGTACGATTCATCTAAGAATACTCTACCTGACATTTCTCTTGAATGCTCTGCTAATTCTAACAATAATCCTGGTGCTGCATCTGTATCATCTTCATATGTTGCCTTATTTCCTGGAATAGTATTTCCTGGATTTGAGTCTTTGTCTATTCCTGCATATACTTTTCCTTCTTTATCATATATAGAATAAGAATTGATTTCTACTACATTATCTAAGTTTTCTTTCTTATGTAAGATATTTAATACTGCTTCTCTATTTAGTTCAAATTGTACATAAATATCTTTTTGTTCTTGTGCTCCAATTTCTATGCTACTTGTATCTATAATTGCTTTATTATACTTAGTATTTTCATACTTAGTTGACGTAGGAGTAGTTAATTCTCCTGTTACATTTCCTTTGTCTACGCCTGTTCCTACTTTTGCTAAAGTATATTTATCATCATAGTAATCAACTAAACTATTTACTTTTGCTTTTAAGTTAGTAGATTGGTTTTTCATACTTATTTGATATGTTACATATACTTTTAATTCTTTGCTTTTATCTGCAGTTTCATATATAGAATCTTCATTATAAACAGCTCTTGAATATGACATGCTACCATATTTTTCACCAAATTTTACACCAACATTAAATCCATCACCATATTCTCCTGCGTTCAAGAATCTTTGTGCATATTCATATACATGTGCTTTTCCATTTATAGTCATTTTAACATCATGTAAGTCTTTCATTATCGCTAAATCTGGCATTTCTCTTTCATATAGACCTAAGTTAATATATTTTATTTCTTCTTGTCCATATGTGAAATGATCTTTTATTTTATAACCAGTTTCATCTGTATTTGCTGTAATTTCATAATATGATTTTGTTTTATCTATTGATGATGTATGATTTTCAACATTATATGTAATAGTATGTTTTTCATTTCCAGCATTATCTCTTGTAATACTTGTATCTGATGTTTTTCCTTCTACAACTGTAAAATTATTATTAAAGTTTGTTCTTGTTTGTGCATTTTCAGCTGATTTAGAACCATTATTTTTATCAGTATGTGGTACTACATTAGTATATGTTAATCCATCATATTCAAATTCAATATAGTATTTATCTAAATCATCTACTAAAACATCTATAAATTGGTATGCTCCACCATTTGCTGTTTTAGCTTCTTTAATAACTGCTCCTGTTACTCTATTTTTTAATTTTACTGTAATTCCATCTAATAAAGTATCACTTGAATCATAATCACCATCATTATATAAATCATTTCTTAGTGATTGTTTTCCTGAAATCTTGTCTACCCAAACATATCCTGATAGCTTAACAAATTTTTGTTTATTTGGTATCTTTAATTCTGCTGTTTTATCAACAGTAACACTTTTTTCTTGTCCTTCTGAAATTATTTCATATCCATAATTTGGATTCTTAGTTTCGTATGCTACATAAGTTCCAACAAGTAAATTCTTTATAGTTATCTCTCCATTTGTATCTGTAATAAATTCTGTTGCATTTTCTCTTTTATCTACATATGATGTAGTATTTCCTGATACTTTTACATATTTCTTAGTATCCTTATTTTGAACATAGAATCCTACTCCTTGTAGTTTAACTGTTTCGTTGTTTTTATTTACTTTTATTACTTTTAAATTTCCTTGTAATACTATATTATAGTCAAATGACATATTTATATTTTCTGTTCCTTTATCTGTAGAACATAATAATAAATTTTGTTTATATCCTGCATTTGCTTCTAAGAACCATATATTTGCTGTTATATTATCAATAGATTCTTTTCCAGTAAGTTTTGTTATTTTTGTTACACCTTTATCTGCAGGTATTGAAATATAAAATGGATCTCCAGATTTTATACTTCCTACACTTACAGTTTTTTCTGTGTTTCCTGTAAATTCACTATATATTATTCCATCTATATTTTTACTATTTTGATCATATGCTTTTATTTCAGTTAATGTTCCACCAAAACTCCATTTAAATGGTCCAACTCTAATATATTGTTTATTATTCTTTTCAACTGATTTTACTTGTATTTTGCTTTTATCTGTTCTATCTTGTGGAGCAGATTTTTCTTTAATTAGATTATTTGCATAATCTTCAGCTCTTCTTTCTACATCTGTTGTATATGCTCCTTCTACATTACTTGCAAAACCTTCATATAATCCACTATGTCTTTTTCCTACATTTCTCATCCATATGTGTCCATAATTCCAAACTGCATTTTCTACTGTACTCCTATAACTACTTTTCGCCGAATGTAATATGTATGCAAGTTTTGCATTAGCTTTATCCTCTATTGTATTTCCATTGTGATCTGTTGATTTTCTTCCATTTATTTTTACATTAGATATTATAGTATATGCATTATCATATGTTAAGGCTTGTCCATGTTCCATACAAAATATATTATTGCTATTTGCATATTCATCATATGTTATTATTATTGATTGTCCAACATAATATGCATTAGATATACTAGACATTCCCAATATTGCTATTAATGTAGTTATTATTCCTACTATAAATTTCTTCATTTTACTTATTTTACTCATTTTTCTACCTCCTTTCCTTCTTATTTTATATCACCTGTTATATCATCTATTTTTTGTTTTTTTCTTACAATTACAATTGTTGTAATTCCAAGTAATATTATTCCTATTGCTATAAATGTCGCATAAACTTCTTCACCAGTTTTTATACTTAAAATTGTATCTGCTGAACTATAATCGTTTTCTCCTTGAGCTTTATTTCCTCCTGTTGACTTACTATCTATAATTCCTAATTCATTATAACTTTCTGCAATTTCTGCTGTATTGTTAATTAATCCTGTATTGTTCTCTGTCATTGCCTTAGTTAAAACTAATTTTACTGATTTTGATTCTCCTGCTTCTATTTTTTCATTTGCTAAACTTGAATTGTATAAGTCACTTCCTACTTGATACCAATCTTTATTTAATTCTGAACTGAATTTCAAATCATTTGGCACATAGTCTACGATTTTTCTTACATAACCGCCTATTTCTCCAATATTAGTAACTTTTAATTCATATTCTATAATAACTGTTGTTCCATTTACTTTTTTAGCATCTAGTTCTGCTTTTGCAACAGATGCATTTGTATATTCTTTAACTACTGTTCCTGCTGAATTTTGAATTAATATTCTACTTACATATTTATCTAATCTAAATGCAAAGTCTTTTAATTCTATTAATCCTATATTTATGTTAGAAACATTACTATCATTTATTTCTATAATATCTGTTGAAGCAACTTGTTGTTTTTCGTTTTCTATTAATAATTCGTTTGTCATTACATTTGAATTTTCACTCTCTTGAGCATTTTCAACTTTATATTTTGTTAAAGTATACAATGTTTTATTATAATCAAATATTACGATATATTTTCCATTTCCTATGTGATCTAACACGTAAAGTCCATTATCATTTGTTGTAGCTTCTAAGGTTTTGCCACTTGCATCTTTAACTAAATTATTTGTAGCTGTATTTAATAAATATGCTTTTACATTATTTAACGTTTTTTCTTCTTCGTCTTTCTTTCCATTAGCATTTTCGTCAAACCAAGCAACACCTGTTATTGTTCCTTTTCCGTTTGCTATATCCCCTGTAGGATTATCATTTGCTGGATTTTCTATATCTTCCTCATCAGCTTTAATAATATGATTTATTTCTGATGTTGTTGCAACTTTTTCTCCTAACATTTCAGCATATGCAACATTTGAAATTGCTTCTGCAGAAGTTCTTGCTGCTGAATAGTTAACTATGGTTTCTATTTTTATTACCATTTCTGATTTTGCAGCTATATTGCAAGAAATATCTACTTCATTACTATTTTGTTCTACTGTTTCATTGTCTATACTTAATTTTGTTATACTTAAACTTTCTGGTAATACATCTTTTATCTTTAATCCTTCTATTCTTTCTGTTCCATTATTCTTAACTGTAATTGTATATTCTAATATATCTCCTGATTTTATGTATTGGCTTTGTGTATTTGTAGCCATATTTAATGATACATCTACCTTTTTAATATTATCTGATAATACATTAGATTTATACTCTTTGTTTGCAGATGTAGCTATAACTGAGAAATCTCTTCTACCTGAATCAGCTGTTTTATTAATTAACATGTCATAACTTAATACTTTTGTTTCATCCTTTTCTAATGCTCCTATATCTATAGAATTCTCATATTTTATTTCTTCTGATTTTATAGAATTATCTGAATCATTTTTTACTAATTCATTTTCAGTAATTTCTCTTGTTTCTTCTTGTTTTTCATTATTATTAGTTGCATATAATTCTTCGTTAGCAATATTTACTGATTTCATTCCAGTAATCAAATTTAATCTTTCTACTTCTAATCCTTCTGGTAAATTTGTTTTTATTTGAATATCATCTTGTTTAGTGTCTGATATATTTTCTATTATAGCAAAATATTGTACTGTTCCTGATTCATATAAATCTACGCTTCTATCTGTTACTCTTTTCACACTAACTCTTATATCACCATTTTCAGTAATTAAAGAAGTTTCATTTGATTGTTTAATAACATCTCCATATTTTATTTGTGCAACATTGTTTATCTTTGTTCCAGATTGAGTATTATTATTTACCCTTACTTCATATTCACCTGTAATTACTTGTCCTACTGCTATTTTTTCAATTTTTGCTTCATAAGTTTTATTGTCTAGTTCTTTATAATATGAAGCTCCTGTATATTCAAAATTTTCTTGTGGTGTAACTAATGTTGTTCCTTCTGGCACATTTCCTATTACCAAAACATCTGTTAACTCTTCACTTCCTGTGTTAGATACTTCTACTTTATATTTTATAACTTCACCATTTTTAATTGTGTCATTATTTTTAAGTTCTGATCCAGCAATTGTTTGAATTAATTTTGTTTCTAGTACAGGTCCCACACCAGTTTCTAATCCTATACTAGTAGCTTTAACTTCGCTTTCCATTTTTGTCAATGAATTTCTAGATTTTACAGAATAAGCTTCTATAGCTGATTGATTATATTCTAATAATTCCGGTATCTCTAATTTATAACTTCCTTGTAAACTTGATTGTTCTGCTATACTTGGTATTATAATTAGATATTTTTTAACCTTACTTGCATCTTCTATTTTTTCTTTCCATGCATTTTCTATATTTTCTATATCTTCTGTTGCATCTTCTTTTTCTGTATAATATACTTTTGCATTTTCTATTCCCTCTATATTAATTCCTTCTATTATTTTTATATCAATATTATTAGTAGTATTTCTAGTAGGGAACATACCAATTATTTTTACATCTTCTATTGCATTTTCATTATTATTTATTATTTCAAAATTTGTTTCTAATTGTCTTGCTCCTTTTCCTCTTTCAAGAGTAGCTTTTACTATTTCTTCTTGTCCAATTGTTTCAACATTCAATTCTTTAATGCTATTTATAGCTGTTATGTCTTTTGGAGCAACTACTTTTATAGCTTTTGATTCTGTTACCGCATTTTCTTGGTTATTTACTGTCATTGTAATTTTTGAATCTTTTGTTGAAGCTCTTTTGTTCATAGTAATATTTGCATTTACTACAACAATAGCACCTTCTATACTTGGATTTTTATATTCTGTTTGTTCTCCTTCTAAATATATTGTTAAATTTCTTCCATTTACTTCATAATTTCTAATTTTTAATTCGTTTTCATATACTAATTTTACATCATTAATTATTGCATTTTCTACATCTTCTGGTAACTCAAATGTAATACTTGGATTTTTGTATAGTTCATATTGTTCACTATTTCCTTTTAAAATTGCTTTCATTTCAACAGTATTCGATATTACTGTTGATAATGTATCCTTATCTACAACTAATCCTGTTTCTAATTTTGTTTCTTCCAATTTTATAGATGTTTTTTCTTCTTTTAATTCATTTTCATTATATTCATAAGTAGATTTTGAAACCAATTCTGTTGCAGATTTAACTATTTTTGCATCTTGTTGTTTTATTGTTTTTATATGTACTAATTCTAAATTTCCTTCTAATACAGGTATTGTTGTCCTTATATTTAATGATTTTAATTCTTTTGCTGAATAATCAATTACTAAATTATTATTTTCATCAGCAACTGTCTTATTATTTATAGTTGCAATTATTTCAGTTCCATTTGATATTGTAATTTGTCCATTTTCTCCTAATATTTTATTAAAAGAATCTTTATTTATAAGTGTTTTATTAAATATCGCATTTGCAGATACTTCTTGTCCATCTTGTACTATATATTTTGTTTCACCTTCATTTACGTTTATATATTGTTCTGCATTAGCTAAATTAACTGCTATATTTGTTTTTGTTTCATATTGTCTATCTATTCCAGCACCTAATTTTCCTTTATATATAGTATTTTCTGCAGAGTTTTCAGTTAATTTAATTAATTCCTCTTTTTCTTCATTATCTACTACTAATTTACTTGAATTTGTTAATTCTTTTCCATTATATAATGTAACTTTTTCTTCATATTGTATTTCAGAATTTTCTAATGTTACATCTTTATCATAAATTAAAGTTAAAATAACTTTTTCATTTCCTTGCTTCTTCCAAATTATTTTATTATCATTTTCTTCTTTTGCTTCATTATTAAATGTTAGTTCTATTTTATTTTTTCCATCAAAATTATAGGTAAAATCTCTCATTGTATTAAAATCAACTTTATCTACAATTTCTAATTTTTTACCTTCTATTTCTGGTACTGTTACAATAGAATTAATTTTTTGAATAGGATAATTATTTCCCTTTAATCCTAAATTCATTTCTAATTGTACTACTCTTTTATCTTCTCCAGATATTTTTATAACTTTATTTGTTATAACTTTAGTAGTATTTTCTATATTTTCATTGGTATTATCTTCTGTATATTCTAGTTTTACTTCTCTTGTTGCTTTGATGCTAATATCTCTTTCTGTGCTATCTCTATAAATACCTTCTATATTAACTTTACTAGATGCATTTAATAAACCTATATCAAATACTTCATCTGTAATAGGTTGTATTTGTAAATCAATTTGTACATTTGATCCACTATTTATTTGGTTTAACACTAGTTTATTACTTTCTAGCTTGTTAATATAAGGATTTTCTTGATTTAATTTAAATGTGAAATTACTGTTTTCTAAATTAATTTCCCCATTAAAATATCCTTCTTTTTTAACATTAAGAAATACACTTAATATGTTTCCTTCCTTTAATTTTGCATCAAATTCTACATTTTGATGATTTGTAGCTATACTATCTACTGCATAACTTACTAACCCTGTTCCAACATAAATAAAATTAGGCATAGTAAGTAACGCTAATAATAATATAACTGTTACTATTTTTAAAATTTTTCTTTTCATAGTAATCCTCCTTAGATTATAATACCTCTATTCAATATTATAACTTATTTTTCCAACTTTTTCAATGGTTTTATTGTATTTTTTGATACTTTTTATGTAAATTTTTGTTTTTTTGAAAAATTTTGCAAATTTTCTTTTACGGAAGCTTAATTTCAAAATTTTAAAATTAAATATTACAATAATATGTTTTTTTTATTACAATTTTAAAACATATCAAATTTTATTACATATTATAATACATAGATTAATTTTTTTAGAATATATTTATTTTAGAGGTGATGATTTTGAGTGATTTTAATTTTGATGAAAATACAATAAATAACCTTAAAAATATGATTAATAACGGGGATTTAAACGATATTATTTCTCAAATTCCTCCTGAAACGATTAAAAATGTTTCTTCTTCGATAAATAATAGCAATAATGATAATAATAGCACTTCTTCTAGCAATTCTAATAATTCTACTAAAAACTCATCTAACAATTCAAATATTAACTTTAACAATATTGATATGAACACAATTTTAAAAATAAAATCTGTTATGGATAACATGAATAATAGTAATGATCCTAGGTCTAATTTGCTTAATTCTTTAAAGCCCTATTTAAGAAGTAGTAGAAAAGAAAAAATAGATCAGTATGCTAATTTACTTAATTTTGCTAAAATTGCTGAATTGCTAAAAAATGATAATAAGGAGAACCCTAATGCCTAGTTTTCCTTTTTTTAGATTGCCCTTTTTTAACTTTTATTCTGCTTACTATACTAATTATATAAAAAGAAATAATGATTATAGTTTAGTAAAAAACACTAATCATTATTATCAACCAAAAGACGAAGCATATAAAAATACCAGCAATTATAAAAAAACACCACCTAAATACACTTCTTTTTCTCCATATGATTTCATTAATAATATTTTAAATGGCAACATTGATGGCCCAATTTTTGAAATCTTTGGAATTGAATTATATTTAGATGATATTATTATACTTGGATTATTATTTATACTTTATAATGAAGGAGTTAAAGACGAAATTTTATTTTTGTCTCTTATTTTGCTATTGTTAACTTAGATATATACATACTACTCAATAATTATTTTGTCATCAACTATAGTTATACAAGCTTGTTTATGCAATGGTTCTTCATCATGAATTATTTCTTTTACAATATTTGCAATTCTAATTTGTACTGCATCAAAAAGTCCTGCTGCTACAATTGCTTGTTTATTACCTTTTGCACCAGCATGTGCTAATCCTCTTAATGCACCTAAAACCACTATATTATCAGAAGCTACAACCTCTGCCCCTGAATTAACGTCACCTAAGATAACAAGACTTCCTTCAACTTCTATTTTTTGTCCAGATCTTAAAGATCCTCTATGAAATTTGGTTTCTGACATTGCAATTTCTTTATCATAAGTTTTTTTAATGCCAGATAGCCCTAGGCTTTTAGGCATATCAAAGTCAATTTCTACATCTATTTTTTCTTTTATCAAACTCTCTATTTGGTCTATTTCTTTATTTTTTAGAATTTTTCCTGTTACTTTAATAGGATTTTTTTCTTCTTTGTAAAATTTTTTAAGCTCCGGTAGTTTTTTTCTTAATGCTTCTATTATCTCTTCTTGGCTCATTTTATCATTTAATTTTATTAAAATCTCATCTTTCTTTAAATTAATACTAATACTATTGTTTTTCATTTTTACATCCTTCCTTATTTAGTTTAATATCTGAACATATGGAATAGCTGTCATATCTTCTTCAATATTTTGTGTATTCATTCCAAAATATTCTGCCATAATATCTCTTACAACTTCTGCTGTATAATTTCCATGTCCTCCGTTTTCTACCATAACCACAATTGCTATTTCGGGATTTTCGAATGGAGCAAATCCAACAAACCATGCATGTACTTTATTTCCTGGCGCTTCTGCAGATCCTGTTTTCCCTCCTACGCTTATGTTAAAATCTTTAAATCTTACATAAGCTGTTCCTCCTGAATCACTAGTAACAGATCTCATTCCTTCTAAAATTGCATTTAAGTTATTTCTATCTATTCCAATATCTTCTACTTCTTCTTGCTGAATATTCAACTTATTATTAATAAATTTTTCTATTTCTTCTTTTGAAGTTTCTGAACCATCAGCATTTCTTATAGTCTTTATTATAGTTGGATTTATTCTATTTCCTCCATTTGCTAAAATACTGATATATCTAGCCATTTGTACAGGACTATATTCATTATCATATTGTCCTATTGCAGATTGAAGAGTATCACCTGCACTCCAAGGCTCTCCATTATGATATTTTTCTTTTGATTCTTTACTAGATATTACTCCTTTTGTTTCTCCTTGTAATTCTACTCCTGTTTTGCTTCCTAAACCAAAATATTTTGCAAATTTAACTAAATTATCTATTCCCATTCTATCTGATGTTTCATAGAAAAAATAGTTACAAGATTTTTCTATTGCTTGTGATACATTTAAATATCCATGTCCTCTGTGATAATCTGTATATACCCAACATCTTGGTTGATAATCTCTGTATTTTGTATATACACCTGTATCATTAATTCTTGTATTTAAATTAATAACTCCTGTCTGCAGTCCAGCTATTGCTGTTACCATCTTGAATGTTGATCCTGGTGAATATGAATTTTGTATAGCCTTATTTACTAATGGTTTTGCTTCATTATTTGCATAGTAATTCCATGTATCTTGACTAATTCCGACCTACAAAATCATCTGGATTATAATCTGGATAACTGGCCATAGCAAGTATCTCTCCACTGTTTACATTCATAACTACACAAGCTCCTGCTTCAGCATTATAGACTTTTCCAAATCCACCATTTGCAATTTTTTGTATATTGTTTGCAAGTGCTGTTTCAGTTACTCTTTGAAGATTCGCATCGATTGTAAGCACTATATCAGAACCTGCAATTGCTTCCTGCGAGATGTACTCTGCAGTAGCTGTTCCATCAACACTCATGTCAATTTGCTTTATTCCATTTTTACCTTTTAAATACTCTTCTAACGCGTATTCTATACCCGTTTTTCCTATAATATCATTTGGAGTATATGTGTTTTTTCTTGTTGCATATTCTTCTTCATTTATTCTTGATGCATATCCTAAAATATGAGATGCTAAATTACCTGATGAATATTGTCGTGCTGGTTCTACTACTACATTTATTCCTGTAAATTTTTCAGAACTCTCACTAAACTCTGCTACCGCTTCTCTTGGTATGTTTTTTGCAATTGTAACTGCTCTTGTACTACTATATCCTTTTTGAGCTAATTCATACCTTATTGCTATTATTTTTCTTATTTGTTCTATATCATCAGTATTCTGAATTTTATACTTGTTTTTAAATTTATAAAATGCTTCTTCCGCCGTAATATTATCACTCAAATTATTAGATTTCTTCCAAGAAGATAAGCTCTCATCTGAAATTCTAAATTCAAATGGATTAATATTTATAGGAAAAGAATCTACATAAGAAACTTCATATTTTTCTAATACTGATATCATGTTTAGTATATCGGCATTTAGAGTATCTGTATCAACTTTACTTTTATACATTTCCAAAGAAAACTCCATTTTTGAAGTTACAAGTTCTGCTCCTGTTTTATCTAAAATAGCGCCCCTAGAAGCTTCTAAAACACTTTCTCTTGTGAGCCTTGTATTTGACTGTTCCCTATATTCTGCTCCATGTACAATTTGAAGATCAAATAATCTGATAACTAATATAATTCCTATAATATAAATTATTACAGTTAAAATATTAAATCTTAAATTAGTATTTACTTTTTTATTATTTTTTGTCAAATTATCATCTTCTTTCTCTATTGATAATTATTAATTTGATTTTTTAAAAATATCTTGTTAAAATTTTATTTCCCTTGTATTCATCTTCTATATAATACCCATATTTTTGAATTAATGGGTATAAAATTATTGTTAATATAATATTGAATATAATCTCAACAACTAATATAATTATGAAATTTAGTATTTCCACATTAATTCCTGATACCATATAATTTAAAATATAGCTTAATATTTCAAATATTGCAGTTGCGCTAATTACCATAAATATTATCGTTATTCTACTATCTTTAGAAAAATTCTTATCAAATAATCCTGCTAAAAAACCTATTAATCCCAAAGATAATGCATATATTCCTATTTTAGCACCAATTAAAAAATCTATTACTAGCCCTATTACTATACCATATACTGTCCCAATTGTCCTATTTACAAATAATCCTATAAATAAAACCAAAATCACAAATAAATTAGGTTTAATTCCAGCAATATTAAACCATTCGAAAAGGTTTGATTGCAGATAATATATAATAATTGCTACTATAATTAGAACAATATTAATTATAGTCTTTTTCAAAACTTATTCCTCCTTTATTTATTTGTAATTACTAGTACTGCATCTAGTTTATCAAAATCAATAGCAGCTTCTACTAAAGCATATCTATCTGTTAAATTCTGCGTATTTGTAACTTTTTTTACTGTTCCGACATGAATTCCTTTTGGATAAATACCTCCAATACCTGATGTTTCTATACTATCTCCTTGTATTATATTTGCATCTGTCGGTATATACATTGCTTTTAAAGCAGATTTTTCATCTAAAGTTCCTTTACATACTATTGCTTCTTTTGTCGTACTCATAGAACAACTAACTGAACTTGCTGTATCTATTATTGTTTGAACTTTTGCGTTTGACTCTGTAACAGAAATAACATGTCCCACTAATCCTTCATTTCCTATTACAGTCATATTTACTTCTACTCCATCTTTTTTACCTATATTAATTACTATTGTTTTTGAATAATTGCTTATATCCTTATTTATTACATATCCAGGTATTGTCTTATATTCTCCATATTTTTCAGATAAGTTCATATATTCTTTTAATGTTTCATTTTCTGTTTTTATATTTTCTAATTCCCTTAAAGACTGTTCTAATTCACTATTCTTCTCTTTTAACTGTTTGTTTTCTTCCTTCAAATAGTCGATATCAGAGAAAAATGCATTATTACCACTTAATCCATTCTTCAAATATGTTAAACCATTTTGTATTGGCATTATTAAATTAGTTACAGCATTTTGTAAAAAATTACTATTATCTTCTCCATTTGACAATATTACAATTAAAATCAATATTATAATTGTTATAATGATTCCAATTACTCCACTTTTTCTATTTTTATACATTTTATCTCCTATCTCCTATTTCTAGAATTTATAAGAATTTTCTTTAATTTTTCAATATCTTCTAATGTTTTTCCTGTTCCTCTGACTACGCAATCTAATGGTTCGTCTGCCACATATACAGATATACCTGTTTCACTACTTAGTAATTTGTCTAAGTTTTTTATAAGAGCTCCTCCTCCTGCTAAAGTAATTCCCTTTTCTACTATATCCGAAACTAATTCTGGAGGTGTTTTCTCAAGCGTTATTTTAATAGCTTCTACAATTTTGCTTATTGATTCTTTCATAGCTTCTTCTATTTGAACTGATGTTATAGTAACATTTTTAGGAAGTCCATCTTTTAAATCTCTTCCTCTTACTTCCATAGACATTTCCGTCATAAGTGGCATTGCACACCCTATTTTTAATTTAATCTGCTCAGCCGTAGTTTCTCCAATAGCTAAATCTAATTCTTTTTTTATATAATTGGCTATGTCTTCATCTAGTTCATCACCAGCAATTCTTAACGAATGGCTTACTACTATTCCCCCAAGTGAAATTACAGCTACTTCTGTTGTTCCTCCACCAATATCTACTATAATTCTACCTGTAGGTTCTCCAATATTAATACCTGAACCAATTGCGGCAGCCATTGGTTCTTCTATTAAATATACTTCTCTTGCTCCTGCTTGCAGTATAGATTCTTCTACAGCTCTTTCCTCAACTTCTGTAATTCCAGAAGGCACTCCAACAACTACTCTTGGTTTTCCTATATTATAAATTTTAGCAACTTTTTCTATAAGATTTTTAAGTAACAACTCCGTTGCTGTAAAATCAGCTATAACTCCATCTTTTAGAGGTCTTACTGCTTTTATATTTTCTGGTGTTCTTCCGAAGCATTTCTTTTGCTTCCATTCCTGTAGCTAAAATATTTCCCGTTTTTTTGTCTATAGCAACCACAGAAGGTTCTTTTAATACAATCCCTTTTCCTTTTAATGTCACTAAAATATTTGCAGTCCCTAAATCTATTCCTATATCTTTTGAACTCAAGTTAAAAAATTTCATTAAATTCATGCTAATTTTCCTTTCATTTAAATCATAACTTAATTACTTTTCTCATCTTTAGATAATATTTCTTGAAATATACTTGTATAATTCATATTCCCAATAATTATATGATCAACTAGCTCTATTCCCATTAGCATTGCTGAATCATATATTGTATTTGTATATATTATATCCTCTTTACTAGGAGTAGAATCACCACTTGGATGATTGTGGACTAATACTATTTTAGGCACTCCTATTTTTATCGGCTCTGCTATAATGTCTTTTATTGATGTATTGATAAAATTGGTTCCTCCAGTTGCAATATCTTTGATTTTGATTACTTCATTTTTATTATTTAATAAAACAAGTTTTAATTTTTCCACCTTTTCAAATTTAAGTTCACTCATAAACATTTTTGCAACATCATGTGGTTTTGTTATTTTTATCAGTTTATAATTTGTAGTTTGAAACATTCTTATTGCTAATTCACATGTAGCCTTTATTTGTATTGCCTTTACTCTACCAATACCTTTTATCTTCATTAATTCTTCTAGACTTAAATTTTGTAAGTAATTTAAATCTTCTGTTTTTGTATCATTTAGTTTTAATATTCTTTGTGCTAATTCAACAGAAGTTTCCTCTTTTGTTCCTGTTTTTATTATTATTGCTAACAGTTCGGCATTAGATAATGCTTTTTCACCTTTTAATTCTAATTTTTCATAAGGTCTTTCTAATTCTGGCAATTCTTTTATCTTTATTGACAATGTATTTATTCCTTTCTATTGTTATTGCCCCTTTTACCTTTTATATTTTTTTATAAATAAATATTGCAAGTATCATTCCTATAATACTTGATATACTTATTTTAAACATTAATCCAAATGTAATTTTTACTACACTTAAATCTAATACTATTGGACTTTCTAATCCAAAACTTTGGCCATATGAAAGAAACCAAAGCCAATCTACTCTAGATGCTAACTCTCCAATTAACCCTCCTACTACTAGTCCTGATAGTATAAATACTAATAATATCCATATGTTTTTTTCTTTAGTTGCCATATTTCTTCCCTCCAAAATTTCTTTTTTCCTTACGGCTATCATTTTTTGACATAACCGTATTATATATTGAATTAGTAAATTTTTCAAGTATATATGATAATTTAATTACCAAAATTTATACATTTAAATATAATAATAATAGTAGTATAATATAATTAGTAGCATTTAAGGAGGTTTTTATCTTTATGAAAATAGAAAAGTTAACTAAAAATAAAATTCGCGTTGTCGTAAGTTTTGATGATTTAGAAATAGAAAATATGGATATTAATTCATTATTTACTCAAAAAAAACAATCATTTTTTGTAAGTATTTTAGAAAAAGCAAAAAAAGAACTAGACTTTGAAACAGATGGATATAAATTATTAGTTGAAACATTTTCATTAAATAATGATTTTGTGATTTTTACTATAACAAAGTATTCTTTTAAAGGAGAAAAGAATACTTTAGAAAAAAAGAAAAAAAACGATTTTTCTAAAGATACTGTAATATATGAATTTGAAGATTTTGATGAGTTTTGCAATTTTTGTAATTGCATAAGTAAATTTAGTAACTTAAATTATAAATTGTTTTCAAGAAATATCTCTCTTTATTTATACAAAAATACATATTATCTTTTAATAAAAAATATTAATATTTCTTATAAAAATAAAAAAATATTCTACTCGTTAATTTCAGAGTTTGGAAAACCATTATCTTTTTCAAATACTTTTGAAAATAAACTTATTGAATATGGTAAAGTAATTATAAAAAAAGATGCTATTGAAAAGGGAATTAAATATTTTTCATAGCAAAAACACAGCAATATTTATACATTTTTATTGCTGTGTTTTTCTATTTTTTATATACATTATAAAATTTTTAAATATTTTTTATTCTATTTCATCTAGTTTTGCTAATACTCTTGCTAGTTTCAATACATCTGGCATTGATATTTTATTATCTTTTATTATATCGCCTGCTTTAAAGTATTCCTCTTTTAAATTTTTATCAGAACCTGCCTTATATCTTGCTAATTTTAATACATCTGCTATACTAATTTTTCCATCTCCTGTTACATCTCCCACTACTACTGTTTTATATATTTCTTGTTTGCTGTCTAATTTTATCTTTATTGTCATTCCTGTTCCTATAAGTCTATTTTCATCTTCTATTTTGGTATTACCCGTATATATTTCTATTGTTCCATTTGTTTGTATATTATTCTTTAATTCTTTTATTGTTGTATTTATTTGTATATTTTCTAAATATTTTGTATTATTTTCTTCTTTAACTTCATATTTTTTTATAGTTGTTATTAACGGATTGTTCCCTGTTTTTATCAATAATATTTGATATCCATTGTGACTATTTACATATCCATTTACAGTATTTTCATTTCTCCCATCAGTATATCCTGGATCAGATAATATCATATTACCTCCAGAATCTTCTCCTAGATATGTAACAAAGTGATTTTCTACTCCTGCAATTATTGGTCTTCCTGCATTAAAATTATTTTTTATATCTTCTATTGAATCAGCTGTGACATTTTTAATTTCTGAATCTATATTATATTTTTGCTTTAGTACATTTTTTATGTTTTCCATGCTTGTATATTCATAACCTAATTCAGTAAACACATCTACTACTTTTCCTGGGTTTGCATCAATTCCATATCCGCTCAATATAATTGAAATACATGTTGGTCCACATCCTGAAGTAGCTATAGTTCCACCCCAATAAGTTTTTGTAGAATATGTTCCTTCGTATTGTTTATAATTTCTATATGTTCTTTTTTCATTATTTGGATAGTTTACTGTAGTTGTACTATCCCATCCATCTCCTTTTTCATATATAATTTTATCTGTTTTTATTAATAATATTTGATATCCATTATGACTATTTACATATCCATTTACAGTATTTTCATTTCTCCCATCAGTATATCCTGGATCAGATAATATCATATTACCTCCAGAATCTTCTCCTAGATATGTAACAAAGTGATTTTCTACTCCTGCAATTATTGGTCTTCCTGCATTAAAATTATTTTTTATATCTTCTATTGAATCAGCTGTGACATTTTTAATTTCTGAATCTATATTATATTTTTGCTTTAGTACATTTTTTATGTTTTCCATGCTTGTATATTCATAACCTAATTCAGTAAACACATCTACTACTTTTCCTGGGTTTGCATCAATTCCATATCCGCTCAATATAATTGAAATACATGTTGGTCCACATCCTGAAGTAGCTATAGTTCCACCCCAATAAGTTTTTGTAGAATATGTTCCTTCGTATTGTTTATAATTTCTATATGTTCTTTTTTCATTATTTGGATAGTTTACTGTAGTTGTACTATCCCATCCATCTCCTGATTGATCATTTGTAACAAAATAAATCTCATTCTTTTCTATTGCATTATATACAAAATCTGTAGAAATCCATCCTGTTGACATTCCGTCCCATCCATTAGCATATGTATCAGGATTAGATACATATACTTGTGATTTGTCTTTACTTATATCTAATACTGCTAAATAATGTCCTCTTGAATTATATCCATAATCATGTATTACTGCTACACTTCCATTTAATAAGGCATTTTTAAATTCATCTATTGATGATACTGAACTTGCTTGTACACTTTGTCCAGTAAAATCTCCTAAAAATTTATTGAAATCTGTTTGTGATGCATTATTATTTAATTCATCAGCTAAGTCTTGCATCGTTAAATTTTTATATCCACTTCCTACAATTCCTGTTACTACAGTTCCACATTCTTGTTCCCAATAAGTTCCATATACTTCAGGATAACTATAATTTGTATTTTGTTTAAATTCTTTAAATTGTCTTCCTGTTGTTCTGCTTGTAAATATTGATGTATAACCACCAATACTTCCATCACATTCTTCTACTTGTCTTTCCTCTTCTTCTGAAATGGAAGCAAGAAGATTTTCTTCTGCAAAACTAAAATTATTAATACTAACTATCATGATTAACATTGTAAATAAAGCAATTATTATTTTAATTATTGTTTTCATGCTAAAATCCTCCTTTAAATCTAAGCGATATTTCCTTATTTATATAATATTTTAAAACCAGAAAAAAAACAACAGTTAGTTTTACTGTTGTTTTAAGCTGATTTCCTATTTATTTACGCAGGTTATACATTTATGTCTTATATCATATTTGTTAAGTTTTTATTTCTTTTTTGTTACATCTATAATTGATTTTCATTTAAATGCTAGGGATTAGCGCTTATACTATTTATACATAATTTTCTGGATTATATGCTACTCCATTAACTCTTACTTCAAAATGTAAGTGTGGACCAGTTGAATTTCCTGTAGAACCAACCGCTGATATAGTTTGTCCTTGTGAAACTGATTGTCCTGCTGTTACATATAATTGGCTACAATGTCCATAATATGTTTGTACACCATTTGCATGTGTTATAACAACTAAATTTCCATAAGAACCTTTATATCCTGAAAATGTTACTGTTCCAGATGCAGCTGCAGCTACTGGTGTTCCTGTAGATGTTGCTAAATCTAAACCTGTATGCGATGATCTTCTAATTGCACTAGCAGCTCCAAATCTTGAAGTAACTATTCCGAGATACTGGTCTAATTAGTGATATTCCCAAATTTGCTTTTGCTGAAGAAGTAGTAAGTGATGTATTTACGCTTCCTGTTGCAGCATATTTTGAAGAATTTGAAGCTTTAGCAACTACCTTTTTTACTACGGGCTCTACATATAACTTTGATATTGCTTCTTCTGATTGTACAAAATCCTTCATTTCAGTTTCATATTTTTCTATAATAGATATTTTTTCGATATTAGTACTTTTCTTTTCTTTTAGACCTTCTACTACTTTTTCTGCATTTTCAAAATTATCTACATAGTATTTTTCTTCTTCTCCTTCTGCTATTGCATAATATCTATAATATGTTGTTCCTTCTTCTTTTACTTTTTCAAATATTTCATCATCGTTTGGAATAATATCTTTTTTTAGCAAGCATAACTTATATTCTGGAAGATCTGGTATTTGCACAAATGCAACATTTTTATTTTCTCCATCTCCATTTTCAACATACTCATTAATTTTGTGTTGTAATTCGGATTTATTTTCTGTATATCCTACTTGTTGTCCATCAATAAATACACTATATGTTGGTTTATATAGAAATGTTATTGCCGCTACTATTAAAAAAGCTGCGAGAATAAAAAGAACTATAAACTTAAATCCCCTTCTCGTATGTATTAATACTTTTTTAAACATGTATCCCTATCTCCTTTGTATTTTTCCATCCTTTTACCTTTTTTGTAATAATATTGTAATATTTCATTTTTTGCAAAGATAGTACAAGTTTAACAATTTCAATTTTCTCTCTTTTTCTATTGCTTATCTCTTTTTTTCTAACTTATTCTCTCATTTTCATTTTTAAGATTTTAAGAGATAATAAACTAAAAATTAATAAACTCTACGTCTCAATATTCATGAAAAGAAGCAGGGAAAATCCCTACTTCTTTCTACTGGCTTTTTAGAAAATCAACAATTCTAAATATAAAACTCATCGTGGGCATTTGTCCGTGGTTATCACCGAAAACATTTATAAATGTGTCTGTCTTTTTTTCTATTGCTTCTTTTTTTACAATTTGGATAGCTCCTGTAATTGCATCATATGTAGCATTGGATTCTTGCATAACTCTTGAATAAAGCGATCTTCTCTTTACGCCTTCTTTTAACCCTATTAAAATTGCAGTTTTTAAATAGATAAAACCTTTCTTTTCCTGAGATATTCCAAGTCTTATTAAAAAGTCTTCCACATTTTGTTCCAAAAGTTCTTCTTTCTTAGTTGTGATATTTTCCGTATTATCTAAATATTTTTGTAATGATTCACCTAAATCACGCATTAAACAAACGACCGTCAATAGTTCTATTCTTAGTTCTTTTAGCTCTTTCCGTAATTGTTCATATTCTTCTTTAGTCATTGAAATCATCCTTTCTTATACCAGTAATATTGCCAGTTTTAACAATATTATTATACCATATTTTCACATTTATGTCAACTGATTGCTGTGTTTCATTATAAATTTAGATAGTAAAAAATAAAACTAGAAAAGTACAAAAAATTATTATACTTTCTAGTTTTACTCTATTATTGTAAATCTGATTTTACTGTGTTTATTTCTGTTACAGTAGCTTTTTCAGCTGGTTTATAATATCCTTTAGCTTTTGCTACTTTAAATAATTCAAATTGGAAGCTTTCATCACTATTTCTTATTTCTTGAAAAGCTTGTCTTAATTGCATATTTTCCGCTTCCGTTATAGCTGTTTGATATGCTGTTAAATCTGATTTAACTCCAGCTAATATGTCATTTACCATTGTTTTTTCATCCATTTAAATATCCTCCTTATTCACTTAAAAAACTCATTAATTTTTGTTTTGTGTTTAACGCATCTTGCGCTGATTTTGTAAATAATTGTTTAATTTGTGGATCTACAGCTTGTGAAGAATAAGTATTTAACTTTTGATATGCTGTATCATGAGCTCCTATTAAGTGTCTTAAATGTTGTAATTCTAATTGGTTTAAATCTGGCATTTCTATCCTTCCTTTCTTTTAATTATTCTGATTAAATTATTTCCAGTTTTTTATTCTTTATACAAAAAATATGGAAAATAAATATTTATCTTCCATATTTTATATAATTATATAATTTCCAAATTTGCATATTTTGCCATAAGTCTTTTATGTCCTACTTTATCAAAGTTAATATCTACTTTTAAATCTTCTCCTTCTGGTTCTGTTTTATTTATAGTTCCTTCGCCAAACTTTTTGTGAAATACTCTAACTCCCTCTTTATATTGTGATAAATCTACATTATTTGTATTTTTCTTTGATAAATTACTTAAAAAGCTTTCTGCTGTTCTAAATGCAAAACCAGAATTTTTACTACTTGCTGCTGCCACCACTGGATCCTTTTCTTCAATCTTATATGTTTTTATATTACTATTATTTTTACTTCCATAACTCCAACTATATACGGAATTTTTAAACATACTATCTTTATTACTTACTTCTCCAAAAGATTCTTCATAGCCCTCTAACAAGTCTTTTGGTATTTCATTTAAAAATCTAGATGTTGGATTATAACTTGTTGAGCCAAATATTGTTCTTTGTTTACTACATGTTAAAAATAAATATTCTTTTGCTCTTGTTATTCCAACATAACAAAGTCTTCTTTCTTCTTCTAGTTCTTTTGGCTCTGATATAGATTTATATCCTGGAAAAATACCTTCTTCCATTCCTACTAAGAACACAGCTGGAAACTCTAATCCTTTTGCACTATGAAGAGTCATTAAAGTGACATACTCCTCTCCTTCTTCTAAATCATCTATATCACTAGATAAAGTTATTCCTTCTAAGAAGTTACTTAATTCATTTTCTGCTTCTTCCTCTTCAAATTCTATTGCAACTGTTAAAAATTCATCCAAGTTTTCTATTCTATTTTCTGCCTCTACTGTATTTTCTAATTCTAAAGCTTTAGTATATCCTGATTTTTTAAGTGTTTGTTTAATAAGTTCTGAAATTGTTAATTCATCTTTTTTTGCTTTTAACTCTTCTATGCAATTAACAAATTCTCTTGAATTTAAGTAAACTCTATTTAGTCCGAATTGCTCAGCATTTTTTATAACTTCATACATTGAAATTCTACTCGCATTTGCAATTTGCTCAATCTTATCTAAGCTTGTCTTTCCAATTCCTCTTTTCGGTTCATTTATAATTCTTTTTAAGCTCAAATTATCATTACCATTTTGAATTAATCTTAAATATGCAATTATATCTTTTATTTCTTTTCTTTCATAGAATTTTAAACCACCTATAATTTTATATGGTATATTTTCTCTTCTTAGAATATCTTCAATTGCTCTTGATTGTGTGTTCATTCTATAAAGAACGGCAAAATCCGAATACTTATAATATTCTTCCCTTCTTAAATGTTCTATTTGCTCTACAATATATGTTCCTTCATCATATTCATTATCTGCTTGATATACTTTTGGTAAATTTCCTTCTTCGTTTTTAGTCCATAATTCTTTTTTATATTTAACTTCATTATTTTTTATAACACTATTTGCAGCTTTTAATATATTTCCAGTACAACGATAATTTTGTTCTAGTTTTATTATCTTAGTTCCTGGAAAATCTCTTTCAAAGTTTAATATATTTGAAATGTCTGCCCCCCTAAAAGAATAAATGCCGTTGATCATTATCACCTACTACTGTGATATTCCCGTTTTTAGAAGCAAGCATTGTTACTAACGTAAATTGGGCTTTATTTGTATCTTGGTACTCGTCTACTAAAACATATTTAAATTTATTTGTATAATATTCTAGTATATCTGGATTTTCCATTAATATTTTTATTGTATAGTTTATGATATCATCAAAATCTATTGCATTATTTTCTTTTAATCTTTTTTGATATAATTCATAAACTGTTCCTATTTTTTCTTTTCTAAAATCTCCATTTGCTTTTGCAATATACATATCTGGTTCTAGCATTTCGTTTTTTGCATTACTAATTTCTGACAGTACACTTCTATCTGTAAATAATTTATCATCTATATTTAAATCTTTTAAGCATCCTTTTACTAATGTCCTTTGATCTGTTGTATCAAATATTATAAATGATGTATCAAATCCAATTCTATCTATAAATCTTCTTAAGATTTTTACACAAATAGAGTGGAATGTTCCCATCCATATATCTTTTGCTTGTTCTCCAATTAAACCAGCTATTCTTTCTTTCATCTCATTTGCTGCTTTATTTGTAAATGTTATTGCCAGAATATCCCATGGATATGCCTTTTTTTCTCCTATTATATATGCTATTTTATGTGTTAATACTTTTGTTTTTCCACTTCCTGCTCCAGCAATCACCAAGCATGGTCCTTCTGTATTTACTACTGCTTCATATTGTTTATCATTTAATCCTTTTAATATCTCTTTCATTTGTTTTTCCTTTCTCCATTTAAAATACTACTATTGACTTTTTTAAAAATTTAAAGTATAATAATCATAGAAAATGAGATACCACAAAAGTGTGGCAAACCTTTTGAAATATTTTTAAAAAACATCTCTAAGGTTCAGGCAGAGATGTTTTTTTGTTGTCTAATTTTCTTACTGTAACACATAATGCTACAAATAAGGCAATAGCGACAACTGTTACTATTGCAAGTTCAAATGATAATATGTAAATAAATACTATATAAACTTGTTCTAATAACATACGCACCGCCTCCTCTCATATGTAGGATAAACGGTTTGCCACACTCTGCTTCTCTCATCTTCTAGTAAAGATTATACTTACCTTTAATAAAAAAAACAAGCGAACACTACAATTTTTTTATAAATTCATAACAAAAATTCCAATTAAGAATCCTATCATATTACCAATAGCTGTCATTCTGCCATTATATAATTTATTAGATTCTGGTATTAATTCTCCGTGAGACTATATATAACATTGCACCTGCCGCAAAACTTAGGCAAATAGAAATTACCTCTTTCGATATAGAACCAACTAAAGCTCCAAAAAATGCACCAATACCTGTTGTTATTCCAGACAATATAACATATAAAATCACTTTTTTCTTTTTCATGCCTCCATTTTTCATAGGCACTGCCATGGATATCCCTTCTGGTATATCATGGAAGCATATCGCAATTGCTAAACTTATCCCTAATTTAATAGAGGCTTCGAATCCAGCGCCAATTGCTAATCCTTCAGGAAAGTTATGTATTGCCAAACCAATTGATACAACCATTCCGACTTTTAATAAATTATTATTTATTCTATTTTTTTCAGAATTATTTTTAATATTAAATCTTTTTTGTACTAATAAATCACAAAAAATCATAATGAGAATTCCTAGTATAATTCCCATTATAACTTTACTTATATCACTAATTTCTAATGCTTCTGGTATTAGATCAAAACATATTATAGACATCATTAATCCTGATGCAAATGATAGTATAAAACCTAGAAATTTATTTGACTGCTTCTTTATTAATACTCCTATTATTCCTCCTAATGTAGTTCCAAAAGTTCCAAAAAATAATCCTAAAATTGTTGTTTTTAAAATCTCACTCATATCAAAAACTCCCAAAATCAACTTTATTAAAGTCTATTTTTAGGAGTTTTATTTTATTCATAAGATATTTTTAGTTTATTATTCTTCACCTTTTAATTTTTCAGCTCTATCTGCTGCAATTAAATTATCTATCATTTCATCAATATCACCGTTTAAGAAGTTTTCCATTTGATATATACTCATCCCAATTCTATGGTCTGTTATTCTTCCTTGAGGATAATTATATGTTCTAATTTTTTCACTTCTATCTCCTGAGCCTACTTGTGACTTTCTACTATTTGCAATTTCACTATCTTGCTTTTCTTTTTCTATTTCATAAAGTTTAGTTCTAAGCATTTTCATTGCATTATCTTTGTTTTGAAATTGTGATCTTTCTGTTTGACATTCTACAACAATACCTGTTGGTTCATGTATTAGTCTTACGGCTGATGATGTTTTATTAATATGTTGTCCTCCAGCCCCTGAAGCCCTAAATACTTCCATTTTTATATCAGATGGATTTATTTCTATTTCAACATCTTCAACTACTGGAAGTACTGCAACTGTTGCTGTTGAAGTATGGATTCTTCCACTACTTTCTGTATCAGGTACTCTTTGCACTCTATGGACACCACTTTCAAATTTTAGTCTGCTATATACACCTTTTCCTGTTATCATAAATGATATTTCTTTATAACCACCTAAGCCTGTTTCGTTTTCATTTAAAACTTCTAATTTCCAATGTCTTTTTTCCGCATACATTGAATACATTCTAAATAATGTTCCCGCAAAAAGTGCTGCTTCTTCTCCTCCTGCACCAGCTCTTATTTCACACATAATATTCTTATCATCATCTGGATCTTTTGGAATTAATAATATTTTTAATTCATCTTCTAATTTTGGTAATTGTTCTTTTGAACTATAATATTCTTCCTCTGCAAGTTCTTTCATATCTTCATCTTGCATTAATTCTTCTGCTTCCTCCATAGATTGTTTTACTTTTTTATATTCTCTAAATTTTAATACTATTTCTTCTATACTTGCATGTTCTTTCATAAGTTTTTGCCATTCTGATTGGTTAGCTATTACTTCTGGGTCTGCAATCATTTTTGTTAATTCATTATATCTTTTTTCAACAGCCTCTAATTTTTCAAACATATTGTTTTCTTCCTTTCTTTTTATATGCTTTAGGTATTATACTATATTTTTAAAGTATTTACAATATCATTATCTAATATTTTACACTTAAAAAGCACATACATCAAAATTAATTGATATATGCGCTTGCCGATACATTTATATCGGATTTAGAGGTTTTTATCCACCCTATCATCAAGACTTTGAGCTTTTTTTGCCTTTTTTTCCTCCCATTTTTGTTTTGCCTCAGGAGATTGATAATAAGCTTTTTTTGCTCTTTTTGCTCTTGCTTTTACGGTGTTTGCCTTACGTTGTTTTTCTAATGCTTTCCGTCTTTTACCCACGAAGATTACCTCCTTAAAATTTAGTATTCACATTATAACATATACTTACCATAAAGTCTATACTTTATTTTATTATAATTCAATATAATTAAACATTACATTTAAATTATTTAATATTTTCTTTTCTCTATTTGTACATGTAAAAATAATTGCTTGGTGATTTCTAAATTTATTATTAATATATTCCAAAATATTTTTTAATCTTTCATCATCATAATATGCAAAAGCTTCATCTAATATAATTGGTAATTTTTCATTAGATATTTCTTCTGCCATAGAAAGTCTAAGTGATAAATATAATTGGTCAATAGTTCCTATACTTAATTTAGATACTGGGATATAATTACCAGTTTCTAGTTCTATAATCAAACCTTCTTCATCATTAAATGTAACATTTTTATATTTTTTATCTGTTATTTCTGATATTACATTAGATAATTCTTGTGTAAACTTAGGGGTTATCGAATTTTTCATTCTTTCATAAGATGCTTCTAAAATTTCTTTTGCTAAATCAAAACTCAAAATTTCTTTTTTTAAGGTTGACATTTTTTCTTTATCGTTAACTAATTCTTCCTCTAATTTTGATAAATTATCAAGTTTAGGTTCTATATTTTTTTGTTCTAAATTTAAAGAATTCAATTCTAATTTTTTATCATTTAATATTTCTTGTAAATTTTCTATATCTAAATTTATGTTTTCGGAATTCATAATATTATTTAATTTATTTTTTTCTATTTTATTTATATAATTATTTTTTATTTTTTCTTTTTCTAAATTAATATTTAAAATTAATTTATTTTTTATATTTGCTATTTCATTTTCTATTTCAATATTATTTTTTTCTAATATATTTATTTCATTTTCTTTATTTTTTATTTCATAATTTATTTCATTAAAATTATTAAAATTATTTTTTTCATTATTTTTTATTTCTTTATTCATTTTATTTTTATAATAAACAGAAAAAATTAAATCCATTGGTACTGTAAGAAGAAAAATATAATTAAATATTTGATTTTTTATAAAAATAAATTGTAAAATATTTAATAAAATAATAGATAAAAATATTAAAATTATTTTTTTATTTATTTTATTTTTTTCTTTTTTTATTTTTTCTTTTATTTTTTTATTATAATTTATATTTTCAGAATTTAATTCTAAAATATTTTTATTTTCACTTTTTATATTTTCTATTTCATTTTTTATTAAATTTATTTTTTTATTATTTTCATTTTTTATATTTTCTTTTATTTTAATTTTTTCTTTTTCTAAATTTTCTTTTTCAAAAATAATTTTTATTCCTTTTAATAAATTATTTTCATTTTCTAATTTTATTATTTCTTCTTTTAAATTATTTTTATTTTCTTCAATTTCATACTTTAAATTCTCATATTTTTCTAATTCTTCTTTTTCTTTTTCCAAATTTTGTATTTTTCTTTCTAATATGTTAATTGGCTTTTCCCTAGATTTATCTGTTCCTATTTCATCTAATCTGCGCCTATTTATTCTATCAATTGCTATTTTGTAAGAAACATTATCATTCCCCGTTCCAACTAAATTAGAAATTTTCTGAACTAACATACTTTGCTCTTGTTTTTCAAGCTTAGACTCTGTTTGTCCTACAACCAAAGTTGATAAAAATAACTCTTCATCAACATTTGTTTGTTCATAAAAGAATTCATTTCCTTTATTTTTATCTATATTAAATTCTTTTGAAATATCTTCTTTATTTTTATTATATATTTGTGGATTTTTCTTTTTAAAATCTCTATATACTTCAAATTTTTGATGGCTATTTAATTCATATTCTATTTTTCCAGAAAACTCTTCCCCAAACCATGGTTTAAATTTTTCAAAATCTGAATACTCTTTTCCTTTTTTATTTTTTGATATACCATAAAAAGTATTAATTATAAATTTTAGAAGTGTTGATTTTCCAGCTTCGTTTTTACCATATATAATATTTATACCATCATTTAAATTAATTTCTTTTTCTTTCAATTTTCCATATGAATTTACTTTTATTTTGTTTATTTTCAAATACTTTTCCTCATTTCGTTAATATTTTGTGGATAATATTTATTCTAACGCACCATACGCTATTTCTATTGCTTTTTCAATTATCTCTTTTTCTTCATCAGTTATATTTTCATCTTTCAATTTATCTAACATCTGCTTTGTAAATATACCTTTTAAAGTATTTTCTTTAGCAATCTTTTCTAAATCATATGCTATTTTAGTATTATCCTTTATTTTTATAATTCTTTCATTTAATATAAATTTTAATATATCATACTTATTTATTTCAAAGTTTCTATTTCCAATTAAAATAAGTTCTATATATTGATTATCTTTAACATTTATGCTGTTTATTTTTTCTATCAAATCTTCTTTTGAAAAAACATCTGTTACATCTATTTCTTTTTTTATAAATTCTTCATTATCAAGCTTAACAAATTGTAAATTTAAATCTTTCCCCTCTAAATTACCTACTATCATTCCATGGTCACCAATTTCATCAAAGCCTAGGGCTATTGGAGAACTTGGATATATAATTTTTTGTCCTTCATACGAATTATAATCCAATTTATGAATATGCCCTAATGCTACATAGTCAAATCCTTTTTCTTTTAATAATTTAGAAGATATTGGATTATATACTCTTTCGTCATCCCATCCACCATCTAAACTGGCATGTATGATTAATATATTTAATTTTTCACTATTCTCTAATTTAAATTCTTTTAATCCAGAATCATAACAATAAAAATCGTCAAATCCATATCCATATATATTTGCATCTTCTGTTTCAATTTTTTCTATTTTTGAGCTAAATACTTTTACATTATCACTCCATTTAAACTTATTATAGTAAGAATTTTTAATTAATGGATCATGATTTCCTGGTGCTATAAAAATTTTTGTTTCAGGTATTTCTTGAAATAAGCTATTTATATATTCGATAGTTGATAATTTAACATATTGATTTTCATATAAATCACCTGAAATAAAAAAATATTCTATATCATTTTCTTTTATATATTCTATTATTTTCTTAAACACTTTTCTTTGTTCAAGCCTTCTTAAGTCTCCTAATGTATCTTTTTGAGATAAGTTTATAAATGGACTATCAAAATGCATATCCGCAATATGTACAAATTTCATTTTTTTCTCCTTTTTATTGAAAATAATATTTTATTATGCTCTAATATTTATAGATAATAAGATTAATCACTTGAAATGTGACTACCACTTAGGTTTACTAAAATTTAGCATTTCTGAATTTTACCTTATTATCTTAACAAGTATTCTACTATACTTTTTTATTTTTTGCAATAGAAAAAGCGAAAACTTTTTTGGTTTTCGCTCTATTCATTTTATATTTACTATTCTTCATCTATTGGTCCAAATAATTCATCAAATTTAGCCTCTAATTCTTTTTGTAAATCATATGTATCATCTTCTTCAAAATCTTGTGGTAATATTGGAGCATCATTATTATGTACTTTTAAATCATTTTGCTCTAAGTTATCTAATTTCTCTGGTTCAGGTATTTTATTAATTACATTTGGTTCTGATGCTTTTTCACTGTTTTCTAGAGGTTCATCACCAAATAAATCATCTAATGATTCTACTTGTAAATCATTTGCTCTTTCTTCAGTCTTATCTTCAACATAAGGATTATATGGATTATATTTTCTCCAATTACCTCTTTCAATTTCTCCTATATCATTATGGCTTATTTCTAATCCTGCCATTTCTCTTGCCATTGGATGTTTAAAATAATAAAATTTACTTGCTTTTACTGGTTTTATTCCTTTTTCATAAATAATACATAAATCATTATCTAGTCTTCTAAGCTCATCTGGAGTCATAAGTGCTCTTGCCATTACTTGGTCAGATACAGATTTGCCTGTTCTCCAGTTTTGTCTATCTCTATTTATTGATACACTATCTCTTCCTATTGTTTTTTCTCCTAATGCTTTTGAGAAATATTCAACTGTTTTATATGAGTTACTTCCTAAAAATACGTGTGTGTCACAGTTACCCATAATTGTTTCATATGATTTTTCATATACAGCTTCTAATTGATCAACATTTTGTAAAATAACACTAAATGATATTTTTCTACTTCTTGATGTTGATATCTTTTTATCAAAGTCTGGTATTTTTCCTATATTTGCAAACTCATCTAATATAAAGAATGTTTGCTCTTTCAGAGCTCCACCATTTTGATCTGCATAATCATATAATTGTTGTATCATTTGTGAGAAGAATATTGTAAGTAAAAAGTCATATGCTGTATGTGTATCTGAAGATATTACATATACTGCAGTTTTCTTATTTCCTATTTCCTCAAAATCTATAGTATCTGTTGATGTTAATTCTGCTATTTCCTTTGAGTCAAACTTTCCTAGTTTTGATTGCAATGTACTTAAAATTGAACTATATGTTTTTTCTGGTGCTATTTCAATTGATTTATAGTTCATTCTTGCTGGGTGATCATATGGTAGTTTACTCATTAACTCTGAAAGTAAATTGCTTCCACCTTTATTATTTGCAGCCCTTACCAATTCTGCACAACTTGCTAAATTTTGTTCTTCTTCAGGTCTAGTAGCAATTAAATAATATATTAAAGCCTTTAATAACATTTCTGCTGAGTCATCCCAGAATGGATCAGAACTTCCACCTTCTGATTTTTGTCCTTTTACTATTGTATTTGCGATAACATCAACATCTAGTTCTGATGAAATATGCATTAAAGGATTATATCCATCACTATATTGAGGTCTAACTAAGTTTAATACCTTTATTTCATATCCTTTTGATTTTAAATATCCTGCAGTTCTATCATAAAGTTCTCCTTTAGGATCAGTAAATACGTATGACCCTAAGCATTGATATGCATTTGGTATTGAGTAAGATGCTGATTTACCAGAACCTGATCCGTCCAACTACTAATACATTTACGTTTCCTCTTTTATCTACTGGTAAATAATTGTTTTCTGCAAGTATTATTCCCTTATTTTTACTTAAAACTTGATATTGCTCTCCTCTTTGACTCCAATCGCTTGATCCATGCTCTATATCTGTATATTCATTTTTAGGAGCTGATCTTACGAATCCTATAAAGAAAAATATTGAATAAAATATAGTTACTACCAACAATGTTGAAAAATATGCTCCTCCTACATTATTTGCAAATATATTTCCAAATGTTGCAAATGGGTTAGTTGCTGATGGTATAAGTGTATTTATAAATTCATTTAAATTTAATTTTCCTGTTATATTTGCCATATGCCAACTATAACTTATTGGCGCAACAAATACTATGGCTATAAATAACCATAGTATTGCAAATATTATAAAACTTTTTCTATTTCTTTTTATCGCACCTTCTATTTTGTAGTTCATATAATTCACCTACTCTTTTGTATTTTAATTATATTTATATTATTCTCTACCTTGTTCAGCTGACGGTGTATTTTCTGTTTTAATTGACATTCCTTCTGCTAACTCTGTACTTAATAATATTGGTCTTGATACACTATTTGTAGATTCTGTTTTTGAATTATTCTTATTTGGCTTTATCACATCATTATTGCACATTATTTCTGTAGAAGAAGCATAAATTTCGGTTTTATCTTTTATAGTTGCTGCTCCTTGAATTGCTTCTTCAGGTATTTGCGTATTTCTTTTTTTAGACATAGTAACATTATCCTCCTACTTACTTTCTCTTATTTCAAATGTGAAATAAGATTTATATGGTTTTAATTTGCATTTTCCTTTTACTTCATTTGTTGCTTCATCAAAATAAAGTACAGGCTTTACTTCTTCTGTAGTTTCAGGATCTATAATTGATATAGCCCTTTTAAAGTTTGGTGTATATTCAAATTCTTTATATTCTACTTCTTTATCTGCATATATTGTGTTAAATTGAAATGGTGTTGGTTTCTTTGTAATTTTTACTTCATCATTTATCAGTATTCCATTATTAATAATTACTTTATCGTTTCCAAATGATAAAATAACTATCTGGTTTCCATCTTTTTGTGGCTCGTCAACATAGAAAGTTTTCTTGTTATAATTTCCCACTATTTCTTCTGTATGGTCTAACCTTTCTACAGTATATTTAGGATATTGATCCAAGTACTCTTTCTTAGTTTTATTTACTTGATAAATTACTGTCTTTATTCCTTCTGGATCTGTTATGCTAAAATGTTTTCCTTGCATAGCCTCCATTATTTTTACCTCCATTTCTATGTATGCCCATAGTTTTTCTTTTGTTTTAACCACTATTTATTATACCTTAATTATGGGCTTTTGTCAACATAAAATCGCTATGTTTTTATTATTTAAATTCTTGGATTAAATTTTGATATATCGCTTAATCTATTATATATACTTTTTTCTTCTTCTGATAATCTTTTTGGGACTACTATCATTACTTTTGCAATTAAATCTCCACGTGTGCTTTTATCTTTACCTATATATCCTTTATTTGGAATTCTTATTTCTTCTCCACTTTGAATTCCATTTGGTATATATATTTTTGTTTCTTCATCTATTGCTTTTATATTTACTTTTGTCCCTAGCGCTGCTTCCCATGGTGTTAATTTTAGTTCTGTATAAATATCATATCCTCTTAGTTTAAATTCTTTTCCATCTTCTATTTTTACTTTTAAGAACAAATCTCCATTTTTTCCGCCGTTTTTACCTTCTTTTCCAAGTCCTATTAATCTAATTTTCTCTCCTTGTCTTATTCCTTGAGGTATTTTTACTGAAAAATTTTTACTATTTCCATTTATATTTTTTAACGAAACTTGTTTATCTAGTCCATAAAATGCATCATATAGATTTACTTTTAGTTCTGTTTCTATATTTTCACCTTTTATTGGATTTTTAATTTTTTCTTTTTTAGGTTTAACATCTTCTTGTTCTATATTTCCTAAAAACATTGTTCTAAATACATTTTTTTCATTTTTACTTGAAAAAGCTTTTTTACCTCTTTCAAAATTAGAATTCCATATTCTATCATATTTCCTTTTTGATGCTGAATTAGATAATGTTTTATATGCTTCATTTATATCTTTTATTTTTTCTTCAGCTAAATTATTTCCAACATTTAAATCTGGGTGATATTTTTTGGCAGCTTGTCTATATGCTTGTCTTATTTCATCTATAGAAACTCTACTTGTTTCCAAGTCTAGTATTTTATAATAATTTTTAAAAACCATTTTTTACATCCTCCTAAAATTAGGTAAGCCTATTATATCACAAATCAAAAAAAAATCCATACTTTTATGGATTTTTTTCAATTTAAATATCATATATATTTCTAAATATACTCTATAGCAAAAACTTATAAAAAATTCTATATATTTTTAAGAGTTTTCCAGCCCACTATAATTCATTTTTACTATTAACAGCAGTAGTATAAAATTATTTTTTTACATATTTTGTGTAACCTTCTATATCTGATGTTTCCACATTAAAATTATTCAATATATAGGCACCTGGTGTTGTTTTAGTATAGACTGTTGTTGCGTAATTTACTAAATTTTCATATGAACTTTGAGCTGATAGATTAGCAGCTATTGTTGGAGAATCTATTATTACAGTTTTTAAATTTGAACAACTAAAAAAAGCTTGAGTTCCTATATTTGTTAATCCACTCCCTAATGTAAGTTTTTTTATTCCTGAGCACCAAAATGCTCTCCATTCTATTGTTGTTAAATTATCTCCTATATCTACTTCTGTTAATTTATCACATGTATAAAATGCATTTGATGTTATATTAGTAACACTTTCTAATATTGAAATTTTTCCAACAAATCCTGATGGTACTTTTTCTAATTTAGTACCATCTTTACTATACAATATATTATCTATTACTTTATATTTTTCATTATCAGGATTTATTTGTAATTCTGTCCAATTCCCACATCCGTAAATTTGTTTTATTACATCTGTTGTATTATTATATATTACCGTTTTTAAATTTGAACAATTAAAAAACGCTTGTTGTCCTATACTTGTTAATTTATTTCCTATTATGAGCTTTTTTATTCCTGAGCATACCCAAAACGCTCTCCATTCTATTGTTGTTAACTTATTTCCTATATTTACTTCTACTAAATTTATACAATTATAAAATGCATAACCACTAATTGTTTGTACAGGTTTTCCATTATGTGTTTCTGGAATTTTTAACACTGATAAAACTGTTGGGGCTGAAACTAACCCATTTCCACTTGTCCCACTATTATCTCCTATCATATAGCTTGCTATTTGACTTGAATCTGCAGTAATGCTTCCATTACTATCTAATCCTGTAAAAACCATTTGTGTTTCTGGAATTTCATAATAATATAAAACTTCTATAGTAGTATCTTCTGTTATTGTTCCTGATATGTTTTCTTTTTCCGCTATATATCCTTCAATAACTGGTACAGATTTTGAATAATCATTTTTCAAGATTGTATATTCTTTCGTTGCAAGTACATTTTTGTTACTGTCTTTGCATTCTACTGTTAATTTTTTTCCTCCTGTTGCTTCTATAAGCTCTACATTTCCATTTTGATCAACTTCATAAAATCGTTTACTTCCTTCAAATTGTATAATAAAACTTTCCTCATCTGCTTCTATTATTTCTGCTTTATTTTCTACTCTAGAATTACTATCTAGAGCAGATTGAAATGTTCCTCTATCTAGATTTTCATTGTATTTCTCTGCTTTTGCTTGAATAGTTGATAGTGCTATTATTTCCTTTTCTTCTCCTATTTCAGATGCACTTTTTGCATTTGATGCTTTTGTTAATAAACCATTATCACCCGTTAATACACTAATTGTTACACCAGCTAAGATAAGTAGGACAATTATAGTTATAACAAGCGCGATTAAGGTTATCCCAGAATGTTTAGTAGTTTTTAAATTTGATATATTTATTCTTTTCATTAGTATATCTCCTCTTATTTCTATTCCAATTTTATTATACTTTAAAATACGGTACTTGTAAATATCTTAATTTTTATTTTCTAAAGCAAGTTCAATTAATTTACTTAATAATTCTTTATAACTTATACCACTTGCTTCGAAAAGTTTGGGATACATGCTAATATTTGTAAATCCTGGCATAGTATTTATTTCATTAATATAGATTTTATTAGTTTCATTTTCTATAAAGAAATCTACTCTTGATAGTCCTTTTCCGTCAATTGCCTTAAAAACTTTTATTGCTTGTTTTCTTATTTCTTCTGAAAGTTCTTTAGAAATATTTGCTGGTATTTCTGTTTTTGATTCTTGATTTTTATATTTTGCATCATAACTATAAAATTCTTCTGCAGGCCTTATTTCCCCAACACAAGAAGCAATTACTTCTTCATTTCCAAGTACAGCACACTCTACTTCTCTTCCATTAATTCCTTGTTCTATTAATATCTTATTATCAAACCTTGCTGCAATTTCTATATATTCTTTTAATTGTTCTAAATTTTTTGCTTTATTTATTCCTATACTAGAGCCTGCATTTGATGGTTTAATAAACATAGGAAATGTTAAATTTTTTGTTATCTTATTTGCAATATCTTCTAATTTTAATATTTCTTCTTTAAAATCTTTACCAACATATATATATTTATCTTTATATTTTCTTATATATTCATAATTAGCTTGATTTAAACCTGCTTTATCAAAAATAATCTTAGTATATGCTTTATCCATTCCAATACTTGAAGCTAACACCTTACATCCCACATATGGTATTTTTGACAATTCAAATAATCCTTGGATTGTGCCATCTTCACCATATAATCCATGTAATACTGGAAATACAACATCTAACTGTTTTAAATAACTAATTTCATTTTTTATAATTTCTTTATTTTCTATTTCGACCCCAAGTTCTATATTATCTTGTTTTTTATATTTCCACCAATTTCCTTCTTTGCCAATATATACTGGATAAATTTTATACTTTTCTTCATCTAAATTATTTAGTATTGAATTTGCAGATACAACAGAAACTTCATTTTCAGTTGACATTCCTCCAAATATTACACCTAATTTTATTTTTCCCATAAATTTATCACCCTTTCGGCCAACTCATAAAACTTCATTCCATTTGATGCTTTAAATAAAATAACATCTTCTTTTTTTACTATTTTTTCTAATAAGCTTATAATTTCTTCTTTTTCTTTTAAATAATATATATTTTCTATATTCATTCTTTCTTTAGCTTTTTCTATAATATATTTTGAATTTTCTCCTGAACATATTAATATATCTATATTATTATTTGTTACTTCTTCGCCAACCTTCTCGTGTAATTCTTTCGAATATTCTCCTAACTCAAACATATCTCCAAGTACTGCAATTTTTCTTTTATTGTCAAATTTTGATAATACTTTTAAAGATGCTTTCATAGATTCATAACTTGCATTATATGCATCATTTATAATTTGTATTTCATCTTTTACTTTAGTTATTTCCATTCGTTTATTAGTTAATTCAAAAGTTTCTATGCCGTTCTTTATTTTACTATTTGGTATATTTAGTGCTTTTCCAACAGCAATTGCACATAAACTATTTAACACAAAATGTTCTCCACCTGTTGGAACTTTTATATTTATTTTTTCATCATCTATTATACAATTATATTCACTACCTGATGATTTTAAAATAATATCTTTTGCATTAAAATCACTCTTGTTTTCTATTCCATATGTTTTTATATTTTTATTTTCTTTATTTTCTTCATACCATTTATGTAATAAATCATTATCATTATTTATTACAATAGTTGGATTTTTGGCTCCTTCTAATATTTCTAATTTTGCTTTTAAAATATTTTCTCTTGAACCTAAATTTCCAATATGAGATGTACCAATATTAGTAATTACACATATAGTTGGTTTTGCAATTTTGCTTAGCAATTTTATTTCTCCAAAATGATTCATACCCATTTCTAAAACAAGTGCTTCTTCATCTTTTAATCTTAATATTGTAAGTGGTAGTCCAATATTATTATTGTTATTTCCAATTGTTTTTAAAGTTTTGTATTTTTGAGATACCACACTTGATACTAAATCTTTTGTGCTAGTTTTTCCAACACTACCTGTAATTGCAATCACAGGTATATCATACAAACTTCTTTTATATGTAGCAAGTTTGTATAGGGCTTTTAATGTATCTTCCACTTTAATAATTATTCTATCTTTATATGTATTTATCTCTTCATTAGAAATATCCATATTTTCTACTATTACACCTACGGCTCCATCATTTAACGCTTCTTTCCAAAATTTACTACCGTCGAATTTTTCTCCTTTTATACCAATATAAATATCTCCTTTATTTATTTGTCTAGTATCTTTTGAAAAATTTTCACATTCTATATTTTCATCACCTATTATTAATTCTCCATTTGTTACTCTAACTATGTCTTTTACTTTTAATTTTTCCATAAATTTAAACCCCTCAAATTTAATTTTAATAAATTATATGTCTTTTTTTATTTTTTTGCAACTAAAAGTAGAAAAAGGAGCATAAGCTCCTTTTCTTACTATTTATCTTCCACACTTCTATTTGCAATTTCTATTGCTTTTGTTACTATATTACCACATTTTTTAGATGAAACATTTTGCCAGCCACCATCTTGTTTTACTTGATCATATACTCCTAATTCTTTAGCTATTTCTTCTCTTAAATTTTCAGATATTAATTTACTATTTCTAGACATTTTAAATATCCTCCTTGTAAATTTAAAGTTTATTAAAACATATAATTTTAATAATAAAACTTCATTTGAAATTTTATAATATTATTATTTACAATTTTTTTATTTTTATTTTGACATTTTTTTGTTAAATAATATTTTTTTTGACAAAATAATGTGTTATAATAAAAAGGATGACTAATCAAGAGGAGAGTATCTATGAACGTCGAAGAAAAGGAAAAAGAAAAAATATCTTCTGAAGAACTAGAAAAAGCAGCTGCAGGTGAAATATCAGAAGAAATAATTAAAAAAGAAAAAGAAGAAAATAATGAAAAAAATTTAATTGTTGCACCTAATAAAGATTTTGTACCAGTAGAAAATGAAGAAGTAAAAAAGAAAAAATATAAAAAAAGTTCAATTTTTTCTTTGTTTTTTGTTGCAATAATTAGTATTTTTATTTTATGTTTTGGTATTTTTACTGCTTACAATATTTTAAACACTAATATTATTTCAGGAATACATATAAAAGGTCTTGATGTTTCAGGTCTAAGTACATCAGATGCAAAATATCAGTTAGATAATTATTTAAATGCTAAGTTACCTGAAGAAATAAAATTAGTACATGGAGATTATGAATCAACTATTTCTTTAAAACAAATTGAAGCAAGTTTTGATACAAAAAATGCTGTTGCAACCGCTTATGATGTTGGAAGACAAGGAAATATATTTGAAAATAATTTATATGTATTATCTACAATGTTTGGTGAAGTAAATATAGAACCATCAATAAAACTAAATAAAACTCAAGTTACTAAAAACTTAGAAGAAATTTCAGCAAACCTACCCGATAAAGTTACTGAAAGCAGTTATTTTATAGAAGATTCCAGTTTGATTATAACTTCTGGAAAACAAGGTAATGTCGTAGATATTGATGCCACAATTAGTGAAATTAAAAAATCAATATCAAACTTATCAACCATTGATAAGCCTATTGAAATTATAGTTAAACCTCAAGATCCTAAACCAATTGATGTTGAAAAGGTTCATGAAGAAATATATAAAGAACCTGTAGATGCATATTATACCCAAGAGCCATTTACAGTGTACCCTTCAGAAAATGGTGTTGATTTTAAAATTTCAGTTGAAGAAGCAAAGGCAATTGTAAATGGAGAACCTGCCGAAGAATATACTATTCCTCTAAATATTACCGCACCAAATATCACAACAAATATGATAGGAACTGAAGCTTTTCCAGATCTACTTGCTGATTATTCAACTAGATACGTTAATAACCTAAATAGAACAACTAATCTTATATTGGCTACAAATAAAATAAATGGAACTGTTTTAATGCCTGGTGAAACTTTTTCTTACAACAAGGTAGTTGGTGCTAGAACTATTGCTGCAGGATACAGAGATGCTCCTATATATGTTAGTGGTCAAGTTGTTGATGGTGTAGGTGGCGGTATTTGTCAAGTCGCAACTACATTATACAATGCTGCTGTTTACTCAAATCTAGAAATAGTTCAAAGAACAAATCATCAATTTGTGCCTTCTTATGCTCCTGCAAGTCGTGATGCAACAGTTGTTTATGGAGCTATAGATTTCCAGTTTAAGAATAACAGAAATTATCCTATAAAAATAGTAGGATTCGTTTCAGGAGGTATTTGTAATTTTAAAATATTTGGTTTAAGGCAAGAAGATGATTATCAAATAGAAATATCTGCATATCAAACTGGATCATCATCATCTGCTATTTATTCAGAAGCATATAAGATTTTGAAAAAAGATGGCGTTGTTGTCTCTAAAGAACTTTTATCTAAAGATGTATATAAGAGACATTAATTTAAAAACAAAATAGCATATTTTAGAGGATAAATTTTAATATTTATCCTCTTTATTTAATTTTTACATAGTAAGAGTTCCATTAGGCGTATTTGTAATTACTAAAATATCTTCTTCTCTTCCATTCTCACTATTTATATATACTAGAAATTCTCTATTATCAATTTTACCTTTAAATTCATAACAAAGTATTTCCGTCTTCCAGTTAGTTGGAATAATAGCTAATCCTTCACTTTGAATATTTAAATCAGAATTTAATTTTTTCTTTGCTGTTTCTTTATCAATTTTTATATTAGAAATATTTCTTTTCTCATGATTATTTAAATATCCTGTTGTTTCTATTCCCATTATATCTCCATTATCTAACGCTATTTTTACTTTTATTAAATCTGGATATATAACAACATTATCTTGCATATAAGCATAATTAACAGTAACAATTCCTTCTTGTTTTAAAAAATACGTTTCTTTCATATTAGTAAATCCTTTTGAATTTAAAAAGTCTTTTCCTTTACCGTTTGCTTCTTCTTCTGTTATTGCTTCTGCATTTACATCTCTATTTACATTCATAGAAACTACATGTCCACCTTTTTTTGAAATAGAAATATTTACATTTTTTTCATCATTAGTATTTACTGAAAAATCATATACTGGTATAGTTGCATTTTCTGAAAATCCTAAATTTATAGTTTCCTTTATATTTTCCTTTCCAATAAATTCTTCTATTCTTTCTTTTGCAGTATTTTCATTTATATCTTCACCTGTTAGTCCTTTCTTTTCTACACCTGTTAAATGTTCTGAAAAAGCACCATCATAAATTAAACCTGTGTATTCATGAAAATTTTCTTCTAAATTACTAAAACTTTCTTTTGATATATTATCCACTTGCTGTGCAAATGCTACGGTTCCCTTTTTAGTAAGTTCTCCCCAACTTAATCTTCCAGCATTTAAATCCGTAGACAATTGATTTAATGTATTTTCTAATTCTATACTATATACATGTAAGTCTTTCAAATTTTTAAAATCATCTTGGTTTAATTCTTCATTATAAATATTTTTTCTAGATAGCGAATAACTATAATCACTTACTTGATTTAAAAATTTTGCAGTATGTTCTAGTTCTTGGCTTTCTATTGGTAATCTACTTAAATAACTTTGTGCTAAATTTGCTTCTCTCCAAAGATTAGTTAATGTATCTGCTGCTTTTTCAGGAGTAGATGTTATTAATGCTTTTGATAAATATGCTTCCACATTTTGTACATAACCTACTAATTCATAAAAAGCTAAATTATAACTATTTTCTGAAGCTTGTCTATATTCTCTTTGTTTTTTATAAAGTATAAAACCTAAGATTGCAACTATAATTAATAAAGCACATATTATGCTAAACATATGCCCTTTTTTTAATCTATTTTTCCAATCAACCAATATATTTTTCATATAAATATTTCCTCCAAAGTTTTTATTTATATATTTTCTTTTATTTTGAATATTTTTTACAAAAAATATTCTTTATTTTGATTTTTTTTATTACATATGGTAAAATTTAAATGAAACAAAAGGGACAGTGATTTTATGTTTCAAAATTTAATAAAATGAAACACTAAATGGCTGTCCCCTATGTTTCAAAAAAATAAAAAAGGTGATATTTATGAAAGTTTTAATTTTTTATGCATCTTATGGTGGAGGACATTTAAATGCTGCAAGATCAATAGATGAATGCATTAAAAATAATTATAAAAATGTTGATACGGAATTGATAGATTGTATGAAATATGTTAATAAAACTGTAGAAAAAATAACTACAGGAGCATATCGTCAAATGGCAAAAAAGGCTCCTTGGGCTTGGGGAACAATATATTCTACTTCTCAAAAAGGACCTTTGGCACATCTTTCATCAAGATCTAATAAAATTATGGCAATTAAACTTCTTAAATTATTAAGAGAAAAGAAACCTGATATAATAGTTTCGACTCATCCTTTTAGTAGTCAAATGTGTAGCTATTTAAAAAGAAAAGAAAAAATAACATCAAAAATTGCAACAATAATGACAGACTTTGCTCCACATGATCAATGGCTTGTAGGTCATGATTTTACTGATTATTTCTTTGTTGCGCATGATAAGATGAAAAATTACTTAATTAGCAAAGAAATACCTGAAAATAAAATATTTGTTAGTGGGATTCCTATCTCAAATAGATTCCTAAAACCTTATAACAAAGAAGAAATTTTGAAAGAATATAATTTAGATAAAAATAAAAAAACAGTTTTATTTTTTGGCGGTGGAGAATTTGGATTAGGTAAAACAAAAACTCTCTCAATTTTTGAAGATTTTATTGCTTCTAAAGAGCCTATTCAAATAATTGCAATTTCAGGAAGAAACCCCAAGATGAAAGAAGGTTTCGAAGAAATTGTAGAGAAAAATAATGCTAAAGATTTTGTACGTATTTTAGGTTTTACTAACCAAGTACCTGAGCTTATGAGTATATCAGATTTAGTTGTAACAAAGCCAGGTGGACTTACTACATCAGAAAGTCTTGCTTCCAACCTGCCTATGGTTATTATTAATCCAATTCCAGGTCAAGAAGAAGAAAACGCAGAATTCTTAGAGAATAAAGGTATTGCAATTTGGCTAAAAAAATCTACTGATACAGAAAAATCAATTAGTGACTTATTATCTAATCCAGATAAATTAGCCCAAATGAAAGAAAGCACAAATATTCTTGCAAAACCTAATTCTACTAAAACTATATGTGATACAATTTTAAAGTAGCATAAACATTTATGCTACTTTAATTTATTTTTCTCTTCCAATTTTTATAAAATACTATTTAAAATAATTTTAATAATCTAAATTTTCATTATATAAAAGTAACAAGCGACCACCTAAAATTATTTTTCAGTGGTCGCTTGTATTAAATAATCTGCCGTACTATGATAAATTTCTTGGTTGCTGACAATTCAAATTTTTTGTCATTCTCTCGAATTTCTACAGGAATTATGATTCTGTATTTATCATCAATCTTAGAAAAAGCTATAACTTCCTGAAAATCAGAAACTTTATCAAGACTAATAATATATAACTCGTTATCATTATTCCCCTTAGCTATCACTACTCGATCATTTTGCTCTATTCTTGCATATTCGCAAAAATCTTTTGTTAAGCACAACCGTCCTTGTGAATTTACATTCTTCACAATTGATGTCTTCATTCTATATCATCCTTTCCAGATTTATGTATTATATTATACCATAATTCTTTAGGATTTTCAAACTTATACTTCTCTTCTTCCTTCTAGAGCTTTTGTTAGAGTTATTTCATCAGTATACTCTAAGTCTCCTCCTACTGGGATACCATGAGCAATTCTTGTAACTTTAACTCCTAATGGTTTAATTAGTTTTGATAAATACATTGCTGTTGCTTCCCCCTCTACCCTAGGATTTGTAGCAAGTATTACTTCTTTTACTTTTCTATCCATTAGTCTAGATAAAAGTTCTTTTATTTTTATATCATCTGGTCCAACACCATTCATTGGAGAAATAGAACCATGTAAAACATGATATACACCTTTAAATTCATGTGTTTTTTCCATAGCGACAACATCTCTTACATCTTCCACAACACATATAATTTCTTCATTTCTTTTTGGATTAGAACAAATACTACATGGATCTGTATCTGAAATATTATAACATTTGCTACAATATTTTAGATTCTTTTTAGCATTAACAATAGAAGAAATAAATTCATTTGTTTCTTCTTCTGAAGAATTAAGCATATAAAATGCTAATCTTGCTGCAGTTTTGTGTCCAATGCTTGGTAATCTTTCAAAACTCTCTATTAATTTTTCTATTGATGGTGAATATAATGACATTTTTTACTTCCTCCAGTTTATTTACATTAATCCTGGTATATTATATTTTCCAAGTGAAGCAGCTTGAGCTGAATCAACTTGTCTTAATGCTTCATTTACACATGTTAAAATTAGATCTTCTAACATTTCTACATCATCTGGATCTACAACTTCTGGTTTTATTTTTATTTCTTTTAATTGTTTTTCTCCAGACACTTTTATACTAATTGCTCCTCCACCAGCTGATGCTGAAAATTCTTTAGTAGCTAATTCTGCTTGAGATTTTTCCATATCTGCTTGCATTTTTTTAGCTTCCTTCATTAAATTATTAAGATTCATTCCTCCGAATCCTCCCATACCTCCTGGGAATCCTCCTCTTTTAGACATATTATTTCCTCCTTAAAATTTTTCTTTTTACTTATTTACTTATTATATTATTCAATAATATTAAATGGTATATCTGATTGATTAGCTAAATTTTTTAAATCTTCTTCATTAGTTAATTTATGTACTTGATTATTTCCATTAATATATTTTATTTGCATTTCTTTTCCGCATGCAATTGAAACTAAATTAGATATTTCCCTAATGTTTTCTGGTTTTTCAAGTACAGTTTTTCCAAAAGAAGTCATACCATTTGGAAATTCAATTCCTACTGTCATATCATTAATTTCAGTTGCTTTTGTATCCATTAGATTTGTATATAAAACTATTTTTCCGCTTTGTTTTAAATCTGTTACTATCTGTGGCCAATATTCTTCAGATTTGCTTGAAAACTTTTTAGTAATATTGGATGTAGAACTATTACTTCTTGGTTTTGTAGTATTTGTACTATTTTGTGCTACATTTGATTTTGTTTGCATATTAGGCTGCATTGTAATTCTTGGTGTTTGTGATACAGAGCTATTATTTCCAACATTCCTATTTGATCTTAAATAGTTTTCAATTTTATCTATTCTTTCTTCTACATTAATGGTTTTATCCGCTTCTTCATTGCATAATCTTATAATTCCTGCCTCAAATACTATTGTTTTTTGTGTTGACCATTTTATATCATTTTCTAATTCTGATAAATTATATACTAAATTAAGTAATCTTTCTTTTGAAACTGCTTCTGCAATTTCCTTAATTTTTTCTAATTCTTCACTATTATATAATTCTAATTTATTTGAAGCTTTAAATACTAAAATGTCTTTAACATATTTAATCATTTCCCATAATAAGTTGTTTATATCTTTTCCTTCTTTTAATATAGTTTCAGTATTTTCTAATGCTCCATTTATATCATATTTAATAATGTTTTCTACTATTTTATTTATATAAGTTATTTTAGGAATTCCAACTAAATCTTTTATCTTATCTTCATCTATTTTATTTTCACCATCTTGCACACATCTTTCTAAAATAGATAAGGCATCTCTCATTGCTCCTTCTGAAAGCACTGCAATTGTATTTAGAGCTTCTTTTGTTGCATCTATTTTACTTTCTTTACAAACAATTTCTAGTCTTTTTATAATATTTTCATTTGATATTCTTTTAAAATCAAATCTTTGACATCTAGAAAGAATAGTTGCAGGCAATTTTTGTGGTTCTGTTGTAGCTAGTATAAATTTTACATGTTCTGGTGGTTCTTCTAATGTCTTTAAAAGTGCATTAAAAGCTCCTGTTGATAACATATGAACCTCATCTATAATATATACTCTATATTTTGCCTTAGTTGGTAAAAAGTTTACTTCTTCTCTTATACTTCTAATATCTTCTACACTATTGTTAGAAGCTGCATCCATTTCTACTATATCTGTAAGAGATCCATTTATTGCACCTTTGCATATTTCGCATTCATTACATGGTTCTCCGTTCTTTGGATTTAAACAGTTAATTGCTCTTGCTAAAATCTTTGCAGCAGAAGTTTTTCCTGTTCCTCTTCCACCATTAAATAAATATGCATGTCCAACTCTTCCAGCTATTATTTGATTTTTTAAAGTTTTTGTTATATGTTCTTGACCTACTATTTCTGAAAATGTAATAGGCCTAAACTTTCTATAAAGTGCTGTGTACCCCATAAATTTCACATCCCTTATATTTAAAAAATGGCAGATACTTGGAATCTTTCTATGGAAAGTATCTCACATAAAGATAAACTACTTATTGCTGCTTCCTTCCGGACCTGACAAGATTCATAGGTCTTTATTGATATACTCTCCATACAAAGATCAAGTACATACCATTTGTATTATATAATGAATTATATATTTTATCAAGTAAATTTCCCTTAATTTTTAATTCTTTTAAAAATTATATCACTTGTGTCAAGTATTTCTCTAGAAGATGTTCCTTTTTCCACAACTCCTTCTATTGGTAAATCAAAAGAAGTACTTGCTTTATATTCTTTTCCTGATTCTATTTTTATTGTTATATCCATACTTATTTTTGTTTTTAAAGCTTCTTCTGATATCCCAGCTTTTTGTAGTAATTCACTATGCTTTATTTCTTCATCATTTGATACATATTCTGCAATATTATCATTAGCATAACGAAACATTACTATTCCGCCTTGATTAGAAATTTCTAAATTTTTCAAATTTGTTTCTAAAGAACCTTTATATTCTATTGATTGTATTAGATTTTCTTGAGTATTTTTATAGTTTCCACCACTTTCTGTAGTATTTGGTCTATAAAAATTTATTGTTCCTTTTTCATTTTCTTTTTGAACTGTTATATTATCAATTACTATTTCTTTTATAGCTTCTTCTTTATCATAATTTTTATTTTTTTGTATGTAAAAATAAAAATCATTATTTTGACTAATATCAAATGCCCATCTGTTTTCTCCAGCATCTTTATCGATTCCTTCTACAGAACTTACTATAGTTACTTTATTTAGGGAAAATGGCATATTAGTTTCGCCCTCTACATTATATCTCAAAACAACTATCCCTAATATAAATAGTATAACTGCTACTATTATAATTAACATACTAATATGAAAAGATTTTTTACTCATTAAATACTTTATTTTTTCTTTCATTCTTTTCTCCATTATAATTTATTTTGTTTTTCTTAAAACTTTAAAAAATTCTTTTAGTATATTTTCACAATCCTTTTTCAAAATACCTTTTTCTACTTCTACTTTATGGTTAAAAGTATAATCTTCAAATAAATTTAATACTGATCCTGCTGCTCCTGTTTTTTCATCTGTTGCTCCTATATATACTTTTTTTATTCTTGAATTTATTAATGCTCCTGCACACATTGAGCAAGGCTCTAGTGTTACATACATTTCACAATCTAATAATCTCCAGCTTTGTAGCTTTTTACTTGCTTTTTGAATTGCAAGTATTTCTGCATGATTAGTTGTATCATTTTTTGTTTCTTTTAAGTTATGTGCCTTAGCAATTATTTTCCCATTTTTCACAATAACTGCTCCAACAGGTACTTCTAATTTATCATATGCTTTTTTTGCTTCTTTTAGAGCTTCTCTCATAAACTTTTCTTTTTCTTCCATACTATTTCTCGCTATCTAATAGATTTCTTGCTGTTTGTACACCAGATGCAGATGCCATCATTAGTCCTCTTGTTAATCCTCCACCATCTCCAATTGAATATAATCCTTTTATACTTGTTTCAAATTTATCATTAATTGCAATTTTATTACTATAGAATTTTATTTCTGGCCCATATAATAAGTTATCTGGATGAGCAAATCCTTCTACTACTTTATCTAGTGAAGATATAAATTTCAAAATATCTGTAATTGTTCTATATCCTAATGCAAATGTTATATCTCCTGGAACAGCAGACTTTAGAGTTGGCACTACTGAATTATTATCTAAATCTTCTTGCCATGTTCTCTTTCCTCTATAGATATCTCCTAATCTTTGAACAACTATATTTCCGTTTCCTAATGCATTTAAGTTTTTAGCTACATTTCTTCCATATTCAATTGGTTTATTAAATGGATATTCAAAATTATGTGATACTAAAAGTGCTAAATTTGTATTTGTACTTTTTCTTTCTTTATATGAATGTCCATTTACTAAAGTTATATTGTTATCATATACTTCTGTTGAAACAAATCCACTTGGATTTTGACAAAATGTTCTTACTTTATCTCTAAATGGATATGGTCTTGCAATGAATTTTCCTTCATACATATATTTATTTATGTCTTTCATAACACTATCTGGCAATTCATATCTTACACCAATATCAACAGTTCCTGCTGTTGTTTTTATTCCATGTTTATCACACATTGAAACTAACCAGTTTGCACCTTTTCTTCCAACAGCTAAGACTACTCTATCTGAATAAATTTCTTCATCTTTATCATATTCTTCAGTTTCAGCATATTTTGCTGGTCTTATTTTTACACCTTTTATTTCATTATTTTCCACAATTAAGTCACTTACTGTGGTTTCAAATAAAATATCCACATTATTATCAAGTATATATTTTTCTATTTTTCCATATAATTCATGACTTTTTTCTGTTCCTAAATGTCTTATTGGAATATTTACTAAATTAATATCTTCTTTTTTAGCTTTGTCATATATTTTTTTTACTTCATCTTTATAGTCAACACCTTCTAATTTAGTATCTGCTCCAAATTTTAAATAGATTTTATCTGTATAATCTATCAATCTTTTTGTTTCTTCTACCCCTACGTATTCATGTAATACTCCACCAATATAAATGTCATCATCTTCTTCATTGTATAATGATAGTTTTCCATCAGAAAATGCTCCTGCTCCTGAAAATCCACATGTTATATTACACATTGGTTTACATTTTATACATTTACCTATCTTTTCTATAGGACAATTTCTATCTTCAACTTTTTTTCCTTGTTCTATTAATAATACTTTTTTACTTTTGTCTAATTGTAACATTTCGTATGCTAAAAACACACCACTTGGTCCTGCACCAACTACTATTACATCATAATTTTTCATATAATATCACTCCTCGATTATTTAAAGCCTTATTAATGTTTTTATATATTACTTGTATATTATAACAGCAAATTTATTTATTTACAATATCAATTTTTCATAAAACCTTGAAATTTTATGTAAAATAATGTATACTGTATACAATGTTATTATATATAACATTACATATATTATTAAATTTACCAGGATAATAAATATTAATCCTGGTAAACAAAGTCATTTAGGAGGTATTTAAAAATGACAAAGCAAGAGAATTTTGATTACGAAAGCATGGAAATTTTAACACCTAATACAATTTCTCAACGGATAAAATCTGCCATTGAGAACTACAAAAAAAATAGGTATGTAAATGGTAAGAAAATCACGATAAAATTAAAATTAGTCAAATCTGTAATCACTCTTCACTTCAAAAGTGAAAAAGGCTATGTTTATCCTGTTAAGATTGCTCAGTTAAAAAACGAAACTGAGGCAAGAGAAATTTTCAATAATTATGGAAAAGCAACCGGAGACCTCTGGTATTCAAAGCAAACCAAAATTGATTTAGGTACCGTGCAATCTCCTTGGGTCCATTGAGTATGATGAGTTCTTAATTAAAAGGCTGACATTCACTTGTCGGCTTTTTCTTTTTTTGTATTTACTATATAGGTACATTATTTTTCATAAATTTGTAATATTTTTATATTATTAAAATTTGTCTTGGTTTTTTTATCTTATTTTTGATTATATACATTTTTATTTTGTGATTATAACTATATTTATAACTTGTATAATTAGAATCAATATTGAAAAGAAATTGAAATTAAATTTTGAAGAAAAAAATAGTTGATTATAATCTAAAATAACAAAGTAAAAATTAACAAAAGCAAACTCCAGAATATTAAATTTAAAGCTTACTTTTAGGCATCATAATGTTCTTTACAAGATGCAATTATAATAGAATTGTCCTTTATACAATAAACAATTCTATTCTTTTCATCAATTCTTCTACTCCACCACCCAGAGTAGTTTTCTCTCAATGGTTCTGGCTTTCCAATACCATTAAAATTATTTCTCTGTATATCTTTGATAAGGTTATTTAATCTTTTCAAAGTCTTTTTGTCTTGTACTTGCCAATAGCAATAATCTTCCCAGGCTTGCTCTTCCCAGAGTAATTTCATTCATCATCCTCCATTAATTCATGTTCTACTAATTTTGCTTTACCACTTTCTATGTCTTTTATAACTTTTTTTAGATATTTCATATTACTTTCAGAATAGAAAGGATCTATAGATACTTCAAATGGAATTCTTTTTTCACGACTCATTTTTCTTGCAAACATATTAAAAGCCGCGCTCATAGTAATTCCAAGCTCTTTACAAGTTTCTTCCATACTTTTTTTAACATCTTCATCCATACGTAAATTAACCAATGTTTGGGCCATACTTATCACCTCTTATTATTTATTTCAATATTAATTATAATGCAATATAAAGATAATGTCAATATATTATCTTTATATTGTATGTAAATTTTAAATTTTTATACTGAATTATTAAAGATTTTTTTATTTTAAAAATATTTATTATATAAAATGTTATGAAATAAAAAAATAATTTAGAATCTAAAATGTTGACCTAAATAATTTTTGGTGTGCCCAGAGGGACTCGAACCCCCATCGGCCGCTTAGGAGGCGACTGCTCTATCCTGCTGAGCTATAAGCACATATTCAACGCATTTACTTATTTTCTAGACATTTAATTTCTTTGTTAGAATACTTTCTTAATATACTATTATTTTTTTTAAATGTCAAGAATAAAAGAAGCCTCTTCAGACTTCTTCTGCGAACTTAACTATCTTCTTAAATTTTCTTGTTCAACTTGTGTACTTTAAACTTTCTACATTTAATATTAGATAATCTTTTACTATTCTACTATTTTGAATGTTTTTTTAACTTTCTGGCTGTATTTACTAAAAAAAGTTGGGCTTATTTCTACTTCAACGTCTGAAGTTTCATTATCTAAACAATATCCCATATTAAATTCATACGTAACTCCTGGTTTTATCTTTTTAGTTTTATCCTCCCAATCTAGACCGTCAATACCATATGAAGAAAATGGGGTTTTTAATTCAATTCCATTTTGGTAAGCTTTACAATCTAAATTGTAATTAAAAGCTTTTGGTTCATTATCATTATTTGTAAATGCAATTTTTACAAGCAAAACTTTTTCGTCTCTACTGTTAGAAGTTATTGTATAGTCTTTTATTTCTACTCCAAAATCTCTTATTGTTCCTTTTCCTTCTATATTTTCTTCACTATTTGTTTGTTGTGTAGTTGTTGCATTGTTTTGTACAGTATTTGATGGTTTAGAAACTCCACCTGGTCTATTAATCGTTATTATTATAGCAATTATTGAAATTATTATTGCTCCTATTGCTTTACCTTTACGCCCCTTCATTATCAATGCTACTATTCCGAAAATTATCGCTAACAAATCTAAAATTAATGCTAACCCATTTATTATTGCTATAGGTGCTAAGCATATTCCTATTATTCCTAATGTTAAACTTGCTGTTGCAAAACCACTATTATTGTTTTGTTCATTTTCTGCCATATATATTCCCTCTTTCTATTTTTTATAAAACAATTATAGTTATTGCTTTATTATTTTTCTCTTAGAGTCTTAAGGTTTCTATCCTTTTTCATACGACATTTCTCCTCTTTTTTCTTTTGTTATTAGTATTTTATATTAAATATTCTTTTTTGTAAATAGATTTTTGTATTTTAAAAGATTTATATTTATGCTTGTTAAATAGAGTTAATAAAATTGGGAATATCTTTCGTAAAATGCATTGTCCCTAGGGTTTTGTTTAAAATTTATTTTACGTTTTTAACTAGATATCATTGCATTATAATAGATTTTATTATATAATTTGTAGGTAAATAAAAGGAGAAATATATTATAAAGGAATGTTAAAAATGAGTAAAAAATTAGTATTAACACCAGAATTTAATAACTTTAGAGAAGTACTTGAAAATTCATTAAAAAATTATGGAGAAAGAGTAGCTTATAAATATAAAAAAGATATTAATCAAACTCCTGTAGAATATATTGAAAAAACATATAATCAAGTTGGAGAAGATGTAAAAGCTCTATCTGAAGCACTTTTAAATATGGATACTCCTGTAAAAAGAATTGCATTAATTGGAAATAACAGATACGAATGGGTTGTAAGTTATTTTGCAACAGTATGTGGCGGAATGATAATTGCTCCAATGGATAAAATGCTTCCTGAAAATGAAATAATTTCACTTATAGAAAGAAGTGAAGTTGATGTTGCAATCTTTGATAAAAAGTATTTAGATACATTCAAAAAATTAAGAAATAGTAATTCTAATAAATTAAACTTCTTAATTTGTATGGATGACATAGAAGATAATGATGTAATAAATTTTAGTACAATGTTATCTGATGGAAAAAAATTAAGATTAAATGGTAAAAATAAATATGAAGACATAACTATTGATGATAATAAAATGTCAATTATGTTATTTACTTCTGGAACTACAGATTTATCAAAAATAGTAATGCTTTCACAAAAAAATATATGTAGTAACATTTATGCTTATCAAAATCACTTTAAAATGCTTCCAGAAGATACTTTACTTTCATTTTTACCAATACACCATACATTTGAAAGTAGTATAACAATCATATATGGATTTTACTCAGGAGCATGTGTTGCATTTTGTGATGGATTAAGACACATCGCCGAAAATTTAAAAGAATACAAGGTAAGTATATTTGTTGCTGTACCTCTACTTTTAGAAACAATGTATAAAAAAATAAATAAAGGAATTAAAGACCAAGGAAAAGATAAATTAATAAATGCTATGATAAAAATCTCAAATGGATTACTTAAATGTCATATAGATTTAAGAAAAGTATTATTTAAAGCAATTATCAATAACTTTGGTGGAAAACTAAGAATTATTCTTTACGGAGGAGCCGCTTTAGATAGAGATACTATAGTTGGATTTAATAATTTTGGAGTAAATTCTATTCAAGGTTATGGTTTAACAGAAACTTCTCCTGTATTAGTTGCAGAAAGTGAAACAAAAGGAAAACCAGGATCAGCTGGATATGCTTTAGATAATGTGGAAATAAAGATCTTAGATCCTGATAAAGATGGTATTGGAGAAATTCTTGTAAAAGGTCCAAACATTTTCTTAGGATATTATAATGATGAAGAAAAAACAAAAGATGCTTTTGAAGATGGTTGGTTTAAAACTGGTGATTTCGGTTATTTAGATGATGAAGGATTTTTATTTATAACAGGTAGAAAAAAAGATATTATAGTTCTAAAAAATGGAAAAAATATCTATCCCCAAGAACTAGAATTCTTAATTAACAAATTAGATTATGTAAAAGAAAGTATGGTTTATTCTCGTGATTCTTCTGCAACAGATACTCTTTTAGCTGCAAAAATTGTTTATGATAAAGAAATAATGGAAAAAACGTATCCTGACAAAGAAGCTAAAGATTACCAAGATATAGTATGGAATGATATAAAAGAAATTAATAAATCTTTGCCACATTATAAACATATTAAAAAAATAATTTTAACTGATGAACCAATGGATAAAACAACTACTCAAAAAATAAAAAGATATCAAGAAATAAAGAAAGTAAATGAGGAATAATTATGCAAAAAATTTTAAGCCATATGAGAAAGGCTATAGAAGAATATCATATGATTGAGGAAAATGATAAAATTGCAATTTGTTTATCTGGTGGAAAAGACTCAATAACAATGTTATATGCTTTCAAAGCTCTTCAAAGATTTTATCCTAAGAAATTTGATATAATTGCAATTAGCATTGATCCAGGATTTGAATTCTTTGATACAGATTTACTACAAAAAACGTGCGATAATGTAGGTGTCCCTTTATTTATCGAAAAAAGTAACGCAAAAGAAATAGTATTTGATATAAGAAAAGAAAAAAATCCATGTTCATTATGTGCAAATTTGCGTAGAGGAATTATAAATTCAATTGCAATAGAACAAGGATGTAATAAAATTGCTTTAGGGCATAATGAAGATGATGTTTTAGAAACTTTCTTACTAAATTTATTTTATACTGGAAGTATTGGAACTTTTGCTCCAGTAAGCTATATGGATAGAACAAAAATAACATTAATCAGGCCTTTAATCTATACAAGTGAAAAAGAAACAAGAAGGTTTATTAGAAAAAATGAATTAAAAATTATGCCTAAAGTATGTCCTATGGACCGGAACATCAAAAAGAGAAGATATGAAAAAATTAATTATCGATTTATCAAAAAATATTCCAATGATTCGTGCAAATCTTTTTGGTGCAATCAAAAGAAATATTGATGGTTGGAAATAGTTCTAATTATTGCTATTTTGAAAATTGCTTAAATTTTTATAAAAAATGTTATAATAAGAGCAACACAAAATGTATTGCCGAGAAAGCAAAAAATAATCATTCTCTCGTCAAAACAGAATGATTATTTTTATTGCCTAATTTATGATAGTTATTCTATTATTTAATCATTTTTGTCATTTCTTCTTTTAGTCCTTCTAATCTTTCTTTTGCCTCTTCTTTAGTAACTCCTTTTGATCCCATGTATACTTTTATTTTAGGTTCAGTCCCTGATGGACGTATACAGCACCAATTGTCATCTTCTAATTCATAATATAAAACATTTGATTTAGGTAATCCTGTTTTTGTTATTTCCCCAGTTTCAATATTTTTTTGTATATCATTTTCTATATCTTTAAATGTGATTACTTTTAGATTATTTATTTGTTCAACAGTAGTATTTCTCATTTTATCCATTATTTCTCTTATTCTTTTTGCTCCATCTGCACCTTCTAATGTATTTGAAACTTGAGTTTCTTCATAATATCCATATTTTTTATAAATATCTTGCATTGCATCCCATAATGTTTTTCCTTTTTTCTTATAATAACTTGCCGCTTCACAAAGTGACATTACAGCTGCAATTCCATCTTTGTCTCTTGCATAATCGCCAATTAAACATCCATAACTCTCTTCAAAACCAAATAAATAAGTTTTATCTTTTTTTATTTCTGCTTCTTTCATAACAGCACCTATATATTTAAATCCTGTTAGAACTTCTATATATTCTAAGTTATAATTTTTAGCAATTGCTTTTGCAAGTTTTGAAGAAACTATACTGCCAACAATTATTCCGTTTTCAGGTAACATTCCTTTTTCTCTCATTTGAGAAATTCTATAATCCGCAATTAAAAGTCCTGACATATTACCTGTGTATGCTATATATTCTCCAGTTTTTTCATCTTTAGAGTAAACTCCTAATCTATCTGCATCTGGATCTGTAGCTAAAACTAAATCTGCATCTTTTTCTTTTGCTAAATCTAAAGCCATTTTAAATGCATTTTTATCTTCTGGATTTGGATAATCTACAGTTGGAAAGTCTCCATCTGCAATTGCTTGTTCTTCTACAACATAAACATTTTCAAATCCAAGTTCATTTAATAATTTTTTTGTTACTGTATTTCCAGTACCATGTAATGGAGTATATACTATTTTTAAGTTTTTACCTATTTCTTTTATTATTTCAGGATTTAATACTAGTTTTTTTAGTGTATCTAAATATTTTTCATCCATATCTGTTCCTATAATATTAAATAATCCTGATTTTTTTGCTTCTTCCTCATTTATTGTTTTTATTTTACTATAACTATCTATGTTTCTTACTTTTTCAATGATTTGTTTATCTACCGGTGATATTATTTGTGCTCCATCATCCCAATAAACTTTATATCCATTATACTTAGCAGGATTATGGCTAGCTGTTATCATAACTCCAGCAGTACAACCTAAATTTCTTACGGCAAAAGACAATTCAGGAACAGGTCTTAAGTTTTCAAATAAATATGTTTTTATTCCATTTGCATTTAAGATTAATGCTGTTTGTTTTCCAAACTCTTTTGACATATGTCTAGAATCGTAGCTAATAGCTACTCCTTTATTTTGTGTGCCCTTTTCGATAATAAACTCTGCTAATCCTTGAGTCGCTTTTCCTACTGTATATTTATTCATTCGATTTGTTCCAGCACCAATAACTCCTCTTAGTCCAGCTGTACCAAACTCTAATTCTTTGTAAAATCTATCTTCGATTTCCTTTTCATTATCTTTAATTTCAATTAATTCTTTTTTTGTTTCTTCATCAAATTCTTCGCTTTCACACCATTTTTTATACTCTTCTAAATAATTCATCTTTTCCTCCTTAAATTTTTATATTATATTTTAAATTTTAACTTTTAAATTAATTAAACAAAAAGGTAACTTAAAAAATGTTATTTTAAATCACCTCTTTCTATACCTATTTATACTATATTTTATGAAATTTCTTATATAATTCTCTAGCTGTACTTGGACAGTCAACTCCTACTGAATCGGCATTTTTAACAGGTGCAAATTCCTCTTCTCTCTTCACTCTCAAAACTGCCATTTCGTCTACTTCGCCAAAAGCATCAAATAAAAATGCTTCAAACTTATATGCATTAGGTGAATCTGGCTCTACTAATTTTCCATCTTTATCTATGTATTTTGCTTTCTTATATGCCACATGATATGGTAATGGATTTGCTCCCATTCTTTCAATTGCTTCTACACTAAACAAATTACACAAAATATGAGATTCTCCATATAGTAATTCCCCATTTTCATCTGTCGCTTCTGCCATTTCTTCTGTGATTTCTGTATATTCAACTACATTTGGTTTGCCATTTCTTTTGCAGAAAACTCCTACTTTTTCATGAGGATTTGCTTTTACTACTGATTTACAAGCTACTGTTACTTTTTTATCAATTGCAACTCCCATAAGAACAGGATCTACCATTTTAACCAAGCAATTATCTACTCCACCTATAAACACCCATTCTATACCTAATTCTTTCATTTTTTTAGTCATTCCACTATTTACAAGAGCTTCGTATATTCCACCATGTCCATCTGCTGCTAATTTTATAAGGCCATCTTCTCCTACTAATATTTTTCCTTCTGTATCCATCATTGGTAATTCACCCTGAGTAAAGAAGAATATATTTTTATCTTTTTGATACCCAAAATATTTATTTTTTTCAAAGAATTCTATAGTAGCTTTATTATTTTCTTTGCTTGTCATTATAAACCATGGTATTGTTACGTCATATTTCTTACCCTCTTCTTTTAAGCTATCACATAATAGTTCAAATAATGATTTATGACTGTCTAGGCCTATATCATAAGTTCCTTTTGGACCATCATGACCTAATCTTGTTCCTTGTCCTCCTGCCATTGTAACTGCAGCTAATTTTCCTTCTTTAATTGCTTTTTTTCCTATATTTTCATAATATTTATATTCATCATTTAGTTTATATTTATCTAAATACTCAATAGGTGTTATTTTATCACTTTCTTGTTTATCTGTAGTTTCTGTTTTTCTATATAAACTATCCATTAATTCAAAATTAATATTTTCAATTTCTTCTAGTAATTTTATTTTTTTTGTGTCATCTAATGTTTCAAAATGGTTTAATAAGTGCTCTTGTTTATATTTTTTTAAAATTGCTTTTATTTCTTCTATTCTGTCTTCCATATAAAACTCCTTTTCTTTTTGTTAATACTAATACATTTATTTATATAATATTTTTATAAAAAAAGCAACCTTTTATCATATTTTAGTTTATATTTTTTTGTAGGTTTGTCAAACATATGTCACACTTTATTGATAAATACACTATTTGAAA
>CAMKEH010000003.1 GCA_946411515.1 uncultured Clostridium sp. | reverse complement strand
GCAATAGAATATACACTAAATCCTTGATTTTCGAGTTTTTTTCTACCAGGTTGAAATGATTTTTCAATTAATATTCCAATTCCAGAAATTGATGCTTTAGTATTTTTAATTAATCTAATTGCACCTGAAACAGCTTCACCATTAGCTAAAAAGTCATCAATAATTAATATGTTGTCATCATCTTTTATAAAATCTTTTGAAACAACCAAATCATAAGTAGTGTTTTTAGTAAATGATTTTACAGAAGTTTGATAAAGATTCGAATTTAATATTTTAGATTGTTGCTTCTTGAAAATAACAAGAGGAACATTTAATTCAATAGCAGTAAGTAAAGCAGGGGATATACCAGAAGATTCTATAGTTACCACTTTATTTATTTTTAGATCCTTGAAATGATTAGCAAAATCTTTTGCGATTTTTTTCATGATATTACAATCTATTTGTTGATTAATAAAACTATCTACTTTTAAAATATTATTATTTAATACTATTCCATCTTTAATAATTTTTTCTTCTAAAAAGTTCATATAAATTCTCCTTTTAATAAGTATAGTTAATATTATATTTAAGTTTCAATATAGCCAACATATGGAAGATTTCTATATTTATCTTCATAGTCTAAACCATATCCAACTACAAATTTATTTTGGATTTCAAACCCAACATAATCAATATTAATTTCTTTTTGTCTTCGTTCTTTTTTATCTAGAAGAACACAAATTTTTAATATTTTAGGATTCTTTGTTTTTAAATAATCATATAAGTAATTAAGAGTAATTCCAGAATCTATAATGTCTTCAACAATTATTACATTTTTGTTTTCTAAATCAACACTTGTATCTAGTTTGAAATTTATTTTCCCAGTAGTTTCTAAATTGTTTCCATAGCTACTAACCTTCATAAAATCTAAAATTACAGTATTATCAGTTAAACTTTTAGATAAATCTACTGCAAAATATACAGCACCTTTTAATATACATACTAAAACTAGTTCTTCACCTTTAAAATCATTTGAAATTTCTTTTGCAACTTCTGAAATTCTTGCTTGTAATTTTTCTTCGTTTATTAGTACATTTAAATTTTCTAACATATTATTTCTCCTACTATATATAATTTTTAAAATTTATTGTCTAAAATAAATTTTTTATTATTTAAATAATTTAAAATCCCACTATCTGTTTTGAAATTAAATTTCAGAATATAACTTTGAAGCATTTGATATTTTTTCCCAAACTGTTTATTAATAGTATTTTTCCCATATTTACCGATCTCCAATAATAGGATAACCAAGGTAAGCTAGATGGGCACGTATCTGGTGAGTTTTACCTGTTTCTATTTTTACATCTAAAAGAGATGTATTATTAGATCTTTTTTCAATTACATTGTAAGTTGTAATGATTTTTTGACATCCTTTTTTAAAAGAATCGCTAATATAAACCTTAGATTTTTTATTATCCTTGAAAAGAAAAGCTTCGCATCTTTCATAATTTTCTTTTGGTGTGCCATATACTAAAGCCAAATAATGTTTTTCTATTTCATGATTTTTAAATTTTTCTAAAAGAATATTTAAGGCTTCTTCATTTTTGGCAAATAGTACTAGACCGGTTGTATTCCTATCAATTCTATGACAAGGCATTGGTTTGTAACCTAAATTAATATATTTTTGATGAACAAGAGTTGTTAAGCTATTATCTCCTGTAACTTCTAAATTAAATGGTTTATCTATTATAAGAATATTTTCATCTTCATAAAATATATTTAAGTTTACTTTTAACAAGGTATCATCAATATAAACTAGAATTTCATCGTTTTCAAAAACAGTTACATTTTCATTGACTCTTTTTCCATTTATTTTAATATCTTTTTTTCTAAGTGTTTTATAAAGTGAATTTGTATTAAGATTAGGAATATTTTCTAGTAAAAAAGTATTTAATTTTTTTTCGTTATATTTTTTATCTACAATTAACTTTTTCATAAATTTATTATAAATATAAAAGAAATAAATATCAAGTATTTAAAGATAAAAAAATAACTATTACAATATAAGTGCATAAAAAGACATGAACTGCGGTGTATTTATACCACAGTTCATGTCTTTTTATGCAGATTTACTGGTTAGTTGAGTTGATAGAGAACTAGCAGATAGGGACATAAACGTATGCTTTTCCATCAAATAATCTTTTACGAGAATATCTACGTCACATTCTCTTCTTATTCTTTCTTGAGCTCTCTTAAGTGAACTATCCTCATATGCTAAAGACCATATAGGACCATCATCTGCAATAGATGTATCCCAAATGTCAATTATGATTGAACAGTCATCTAATAACAGAAAGTCTTTTGGATCAAAACCTGATATCCGAGTACATTTTAGAGAAGAAAGTGTAAGTCCGTTTTTATTCAGAAAAGATATATCTGTAGCAAAGTAGTTTCCATTAATACTAACAACTCCGCCAAGGTCTAAGGCTATTTCGTCAGTTTCCTTATATACTAAAGTTCCAACGTATGTTAGCCCATCCAATTTGCAAAACTCCTCAACTGATATTAAACCAGCATGGCAAAAATTTAAATGCCGTTTCATTGTGTTTGTCCTCCTAGACATAAAAATATAGTGTATTTACATACACTTATATTATACCACATTTTATGTAAATTTTCAAATTTTGTACTGGTGCTGAAAATTTAAGTAATATATTAAGAAATGGATGAATAAAATATATGTGTGTGAACTTTTTGTGAATTTTTATAAAAGGTATTGACTTTTTTTAAAATAGGGTATAAATTATTAGCAGTCAAACACAAAGAGTGCTAATACAAAAAAGGAGGGATTGAAATGATTAAACCATTAGGAAACAGAGTATTAATTAAAATGAAAGAAGGCGAAGAAAAAACTAAAAGTGGAATTATACTTTCGGGTTCTGCACAAGAAAAGCCACAAATAGCAGAAGTTATAGAAGTAGGACCAGGCGAAAGACGAGAAAATAAAAACGAAGAAAGAATACCAATGGAAGTAAAAAAAGGAGATAATATAATAATTAGTGAATATGCTGGTACAAAAGTAAAATATGAAGGTCAAGAATATATAATTGTAAAGCAAGATGATATTTTAGCAATTGTAGATTAGAAAGGAGATTTTAAAAATGGCAAAAGTTATTAAATTTGGAGAAGACGCAAGAAAGTCTTTATTAGAAGGTGTAAATAAATTGGCAGATACTGTTAAAGTTACATTAGGACCAAAAGGAAGAAATGTAGTTTTGGATAAAAGTTTTGGTTCACCATTAATTACAAATGATGGAGTAACAATAGCAAAAGAAATAGAATTAGAAGATAAATTTGAGAATATGGGAGCTCGTTTAGTAAAAGAAGTTTCCACAAAAACAAATGATGTAGCAGGAGACGGAACAACAACAGCAACAGTTTTAGCTCAAAGTATGATAAAAGAAGGTGTAAGAAATGTTGCCGCAGGTTCAGATCCTATGGCAATAAAAAGAGGTATTGATAAGGCTGTAGATGTAGCAGTAGAAGGATTAAAGGAAATAAGCTCTAGTATCAATGGGAAAGAAGATATAGCAAGAGTTGCAAGTATTTCTGCAAATAATGAAGAAGTAGGAAAATTAATTGCAGATGCAATGGAAAAAGTATCAAAAGATGGTGTTATAACAATCGAAGAATCAAAAACTTCTAATACAGAGTTAAATGTAGTTGAAGGTATGCAATTTGATAAAGGATATTTATCACCATATATGGTAACGGATACAGAAAAAATGGAAGCTATTTTAGATAATCCATACATATTAATAACAGATAAAAAAATATCTAATATTCAAGAAATATTACCTTTATTAGAAGCTTTAATGCAAGAATCAGGTAAATTATTAATTATTTGTGATGATATAGAAGGAGAAGCTTTATCTACATTAATTTTAAATAAATTAAGAGGTGTTTTAAATGTAGTAGCTGTTAAAGCACCTGGATTTGGAGATAAAAGAAAAGCAATGCTAGAAGATATAGCAATTCTTACAGGAGGAGAAGTAATTACTTCAGATTTAGGATTAGAATTAAAAGATACTACAGTAGAACAACTAGGTAGAGCAAAACAAGTAAAAGCACAAAAAGAAAATACAATAATAGTAGATGGTTCTGGAGATAAAGCAAAAATTGAAGAAAGAGTAAATCAAATTAAAAATCAAATTACTGAAACAAAGAGTGAATATGATAAAGAAGGATTACAAGAGCGTTTAGCAAAAATAGCAGGAGGAGTTGCAGTAATAGGTGTTGGAGCTGCTACTGAAGTTGAAATGAAAGATAAAAAATTAAGAATCGAAGATGCTTTATCTGCAACAAAAGCAGCAGTTGAAGAAGGAATTGTAGCAGGAGGAGGAACAGCTCTAATAAATGTAATTCCTAAAGTAGAAAAATTAATTAAAAACTTAGATGGAGGAGAAAAATTAGGTGCTGAAATTGTTTTACAATCATTAGAAGAACCAGTAAAACAAATTGCAAGAAATAGTGGTTTAGAACCAGCTGTTATAGTAGATAAAGTAAAAAATGCAGAAGTTGGAGTTGGCTTTGATGCAGCAAAAGAAGAATATGTAGATATGAAAAAGGCAGGAATTGTGGATCCTACAAAAGTAACAAGAAGTGCACTTCAAAATGCAGCATCAATTGCTTCTATGGTACTTACAACTGAAAGTTTAGTAACAGATGCACCAGAACCAAAAGGATGCAATTGTGGACATCATGATGATATGCCTCAAGGAATGGATGGAATGTATTAAAAAAAAAATGAATTTATAAGCAAGAAGCTGGCTTAAAAAGTCAGTTTTTTGTTATAAATTTACAAATATAAAAAGATTAAATCTTATTGCTAATTTATTTTTGCTATGCTATAATAAATTTGTTATATGCCAATATAGCTCAGTTGGTAGAGCAACGGATTCGTAACCCGTAGGTCAGCAGTTCGATTCTGCTTGTTGGCACCAATTTATTCATTTTCTAACTGATTTTAAATATTTAAATTAGTAAAAAAATAAACTAAAATGTTTGACTTTGTTGAAAATTTAATATAAAATTGAATAAACGAAAATTATAGAAAGGGGGGGAATAAAAATGGCAAAGAGAACAGCAAGTGAAAATTTAAGATCTTTTAGTATTATATATATAGTACTTTCAGTATTATATATAGGTGCAGTAATTTTATGTAGTCTTATACCAGATGTAGCTAATATGCTAAAAGCTAGTTATGGCAATGATATAATGATTAAATTGATTATTGGAGTTGCAGTAAGTGTTATAGGTTATTTATGGTATTTCTGGTTAGCAAGAAGAGTAGCAGATGGTAAAAGTAATGGAACACTTTATATGGTCCTATTAATATTAGGAATTGTTGGTAGCATTATATCATTTTTTACTGTAAAAGGTTATGGATTTCTTAGTTTAGATGCTATAGTTGATATATGCGGATTATATTTCTTATATCAAGTTAGAAAAGAAAAATAGAACTATTACATAAAATAAGAAAATTATTAAAACTAAATTGTTAAATTAGATTTTAGCAATTTAGTTTTTTGTTTATAAGTGATTATTTTTTTATAAATAAAAAATCCATTTTCATAAAATAAATGAGAATTTTCGACAAAATATTGTACAATTAACAAAAAAGTAAGAATAAGGTGATAATATGCTAGTAAGCGAAATAAAACCAATAGGAAAATTCGGAAAAAATATGTTGGAAAATGAAAATGCAGATGATTTAATATCAAGAATAATCGAAAAACCATTACAAGAAGCTTGTAGAGAATGTAAAAATAAAAATATAGAAACTGTAATGAGTAGTGCAAATAAAAATAATATAGTAAAATATAATGAAAAAAGAATAGATAAAAAAGATTTAGTACAAATGTTAAAGAAAAATAAATTATTGGATTTTAGTTATGCAGGTAAAGGTTATGCATGGATAATGATAAATTATAATACACTATCTGATGAAAATAGAGAAATATTATTTTCGTTAGAAAATGATTTAGGAGAAGATAGTATATGGTTTGTTAAAGAAAATTATACAGATGCAATGAATTTTTTAAGAAGAAAGTTTAAAATGAAAGAAATAAAACAAGTATTTAATGATAAATATGCTGATAAATTTAAAGAAAAACAATTAAAATTAGTGTATAAAAAAGTATACCCTACTAGGAATGTATTTATTAGAATGCCAATAGATGAGCACACTACTTCTGAAGATGTAGAATTATATTTTAACGAGATAATTTCAAAACTTGCAAAACAATAAAACATAGATATTATAATCATCGAATAAAAATTTCGGTGATTTTTTAAAATTTATAGATAAAATTATAAGCTGATTTTATAGATATTTCCATATCTTTGATATAACTTATTATCACTTAATCCAGTATAGTGACCAACTTTATTACCTAATTTTTCATATAAACTGAAAGCCTTTTGGTGGCTTGATTTTAAATAAACTGATTTAAATCCTTGATTTTGTAAATCTTTTAAAACTTCTTCTTGAAGCCATTTTTTACCTATACCTCTGTAATTTTTCACAATATGAAAATAGGCAATTTGAGCAGCTTTTTCATTTGAAGAAGGAATATTATATTGATTAAAAAAATTTGAAATATTATCATTTCCAGATAAAGAAAAAACAACGCCAATTACATTTCCTTTATCTTCTAAATAGTGAATGTTTAAAATGTTAGTATCATCTTTTCTAATATTATTAAAAATATTTTTTAACCACAAAGTCATATGTTCAAATTCATTCCAGTCATCATACATATTTTCTTCTTTTTTTTCTCGAACATAATCCCTTATAGGAAATAAATATCTTTTTATATCTTCTAATGAAGTAGTTTTATTTATTTTTAATTTCATTTTAACATCCACCTCGTCCAGATTATATGACATAATTATAGTTTTTTCAACAAAAATTATTAAAAATTTTAAAAAATTATTTAGAAATTAATATTTTTTTAATCCAACTATATTAAAGCCTTGTAATATTTGAAAAATCTGGTATAATATAATAGGCAATTATAAAGTGAAAGGAGTTTACCTATGGGATTTTTTGATAAATTAAAAAAAGGAATGGGAAAAACCAAAAGCTCATTTGATGAAAAAATAAATAATGTATTTAAAAGTTTTAGAAAAGTAGATGAGGACTTTTTAGATGAATTAGAAGAAATATTAATTATGTCTGATATAGGAATGGATACATCAGTAAAGATAATAAATAATTTAAGAAATAGAATAAGAAAAGAAAAATTAGAAGACGAAGAAGATGTAAAAAGTGCATTAAGAGATGAAATGAAAAAAATATTAGAATTAGAAAATAAAGATATAAATTTACATCTAGATACAAAACCATCTGTAATTTTAGTTGTAGGAGTAAATGGTGTAGGAAAAACTACTTCCATTGGGAAAATTGCAAATAGATTAGCAAAAGATGGGAAAAAAGTAGTTGTTGCAGCAGCAGATACATTTAGAGCAGCAGCAGTAGAACAATTAGAAATTTGGGCTAATAGATCAGGTGCAAGTATTGTAAAAAGAGAAGAAGGAGTAGATCCAGCAGCAGTTGTTTATGATGCAATTAGAATAGCAAAACAAAACAATGCAGATGTTTTAATTGTAGATACAGCAGGAAGATTACACAATAAAAAATATTTAATGGATGAATTAAATAAAATACAAAAAGTAATAAACAAGGAAATGGAAGAAGCAGATAAAGAAGTTCTACTTGTAATAGATGGAGCAACAGGGCAAAATGCAATATCACAAGTAAAAGCTTTTAAACAAGAAACAGATATAACAGGACTTGTTATTACTAAATTAGATGGGACAGCAAAAGGTGGAGTTGCAATAGGAATAGTAGAAGAAAATCAAATACCAATTAAATTTATTGGTGTTGGAGAACAAATAGATGATATGGAAATCTTTAATGCAGAAGATTTTGTAAAAGCAATTATATAATTGTAAGGAGGTAACTTTGTGAAAGAAAATTTAGACAATCAAAAAAATGTTGAAACAAAAGAAGAAAAAAAACAAATTACAGAAAAAATAAAAGAAGAAAATAAAAATGAAACTAACTTAAAAAAGAAAAATAGTAAAGCAAGAATGATCTTAGTTTTAACATTTTTAGTACTATTTTTAGGGATAAGTTATATAGAATTAAGAGGAAGCTATTTAGAATATTTGGAATTAGGAGAAAATTATATAAATATATTTAAAACTAATCTAACTTATAGATATGGAATTATGGCTGTTAATTTCGTCGTTTTATATTTTATAATTTATTTTACAAATAGAGGAATAAAAAAGGGATTAAAACCATTTTTTGAAAAAGAAAATAAGACAATGCCAAAATTACCAAATAAATCTATAGCATTAGTGATATCAGGAATTGTAAGCTTTATAATTTCATCGGCTTTAATGCAAAAAATAATGCTTATTATTAATGGTACATCATTTGGAATAGGTGATCCTATATTTGGACTAGATATTTCATATTACATATTTCAAAAACCTGTATTAGAAACTTTTATATTCTATTTTATAATTTTGATAGTAAGTTTATCATTATATATGGCTTTGTATTATGTATTAATATTTAATAGATATTTTGATGGTGTAGAAGGGAAAATGCTTAAAGAGAGTTTATTTATGAAAAAACTACTAAGAAATGTTCTATTAATATTAATAGGGGTAGCATTAATTACAATAGTTAATGCACAAAATACTATGTATGGAAAATTATTAACAATAAATGACGATTTAGAAATAGTAGGAGCAGGCTTAACTGAAAGTACAATTAAATTATGGGGATATATTATATTTGCATTTATAATTATAATATTTGGCTATAGAGCTTTAAAGTATTTCAAAAAAAGAAATACTAGTAAAGTATTGAAAAACTTAGCGGTTATACCAGGATATTTAGTTGTGTTATTTATATTAATGGTAGGATTTGATTTAATATTTGTTAATACAAATGAATTAGATAAAGAAAAAAAATATATAGCTGAAAATATTGAAAACACAAAAAATGCTTATGATATAAATATAGAAGAAACTTCTTTAGAAAATTCAGGAACAATTACAAATAAAGAAGTAGAAAAGAATGAAAATGTAATAAATAATATACCTGTTATAAGTAAAGATGTAGTTTTAAAAACATTAGAAGATAGTCAAACAATTACAGGACAATTTAAGTATCCAAATATTAGTTTAGCAAAATACGAGATAGATGGAGAAGAAAAATTAGTTTATGTATCACCAAGAGAAATTGCAACTTATGGAAGATCTTATAATAATAAAACTTTCGAAAGCACACACGGAATGGGTGAAATTATTAGCTTAGCTACAGAAAGTACAGAAAATGGAACTATTAAATATATTCAAAAAGATATAGCAGGTAGCGATGAAAAAATAAAAATTAATGAGCCACGTATTTACTTTGGAACACAAACAAAAGATACAGTTGTAGCAAATTCAAAAAATAAACAAGAATATGATTATGCAGATGAAAATGGAGAAGATCATATATATTCTTATGATGGAAAAGCAGGTTTACAATTAGGATTTATAGATAAAATAGTATTAGGAATAAAAAAAGGAGATCTTAATTTAGCTTTTTCAAGCGAAATAAATAGTGATAGTAAAGTATTAATTAATAGAGATATTATAACAAGAGCAAAAAAAGTGATGCCATATTTAATTTATGATGAAAATCCATATACAGTAATAAATAAAGATGGAAAAATTAAATGGGTTTTAGATGCTTATACTGTATCTTCAAGTTATCCATATTCACAATATACATCAATTGAACATGATGGAATAAAAGAAAAAATTAATTATATTAGAAATTCTGTAAAAGTAATAATTGATAGTTATGATGGAACGATGTCTTTCTATATAACTGATAGAAATGATCCAATAGCTATGGCTTATAGGAATATATATCCAGAGTTATTTGAAAGTTTAGATAAATCAATACCACAAGATATATCAGCACATATTATATATCCAGAGTTTTTATATAATGTACAAACAGAAATCTTAAAAGTTTATCATAATGTAAAACCAGATGTATTATATAGAGCAGATGATTTATGGGATATAGCAAAATATAATACTATAAAATCAACAAAATCAACAGGTACTTATATGAAACCATATTATACAATGATTAAAACATCTGACGGAGAGAAATTTGGTTTAGTACAAATTTATACTCCATATGAAAAGCAAAATGTAATATCTTATTTAGTAGGAACAACAAGCAATGGAAATAACGAATTAAAGATATATAAATTTTCAGCAGATAGTAACATTGTTGGACCTATGCAATTAGACAAGCAAATAGAAGAAGATGAAGCGATTTCTGCTGAAATAAATACATTAAATGTTACAGGAACTAAAATAACTAAAGATATGATAATTGTGCCAATCGATAATACATTATTATATGTGGAACCAATTTACCAAACAATGCTTAATGAATCAAAAGTTCCAATTTTAAGAAAAGTTGTAGTTGCATCTGGAAATAAAGTATCTATAGGAAATAATTTAAAAGAAGCTTTATCAAACTTACTTTCTACGTATGCTGCAAATATTGAAATAGAAAATACTGATGATGTTGAAGGAATAATAGAAGCAATAATAAAAGCTAACAAAAATTTAACTGAATCTAATGCAAATAATGATTGGGAAATGATGGGGAAAGATGTTAAGAAAATCCAAGAGTTAATTGAAACATTAGAAAAAGTAAAGACGGAAGAAGATAAGAAAAAAGAAGAATTAGAAAGAAAGACACAAAATGGAAATAATACAAATGAAATTAATATAGAAAATCAAAATATTATAGTAACTAATAATATAGTTAATGAATAAAATATAAATAAAAAATCCACTATAAATAAAAGTGGATTTTTTATTTAGGAGATATAATGTTTATAAAAAAGAAAAAGGTAAATGTTTTAAACAATTCTATAGACAAGCTTAGTGAAACGTTAGAAAAAGGAAATATTCAAGAATTAACTTATATGTTGGGAAGTACAAAAGAAATAATAAAAAGAAATTTACTTGCAGGAATTTTTAGAGGTGTGGGAATAGGAATAGGGGTGACTGTAATTACTGCAATACTTATTATGATTTTGAATAAAATAGTAGCATTAAATATTCCTCTTATTGGAAAATATGTCACAGATATTGTAGAAATTGTGGAAAAAAGCAGATAAAAATAACGCAATAGAGTTATTTTCTATTGCGTATTTATAATTTATTTATATTCATTTATTTTTATTTTAAATTTCTAATTTATGAAATACTTTTTTACCTTTTTTAATAATAGCATATCCATCTTTAAAATCTAGATCAGATAAAACATAACTTACATCTGATATTTTTTCATCATTTAGAGAAATACCACCTTGAGAAATTAATGTTCTTGCTTGACCTTTAGAAGGAGCGATTCCACAAGTAATTATTGCATCTAAGATTGATATATTTGTATCTGCTATTTTAGTAGTTGGCATATTATCTAAATTACCTTGTCCATTAAACAATGCATTTGAAGCTTCTTCGGCTTTTGTAGCTTCTTCTTCGCCATGAACTAATTTTGTTATTTCATATGCTGCAATTTTCTTTGCATCATTTATCTTTTCATCTTTTAGATTAGATAATTCTTCTATTTTATCTAGTGGTAAGAATGTTAGCATTTTTAAAACTGTTTCTACACTAGAATCATCAATATTTCTCCAGTATTGGTAAAATTCATAAGGAGATGTTTTAGCAGCATCTAACCATAAAGCACCTTTTTCAGTTTTACCCATTTTTTTACCTTCTTTTGTTGTAAGAAGTTTAAATGTTAAACCAAAAGAATCATCTTTTCCGATTTTTCTAATTAAATCAACACCACCTATAATATTAGACCATTGATCATTTCCACCTAATTCTAATTTACATCCATAGTTATTATACAAGTATAAGAAATCGTATGATTGCATAAGCATATAGCTCATTTCAAAAAATGTTAAACCTGTTTCTAATCTTTGTTTGTAACATTCAGCAGCAAGCATTTTATTGACAGAAAATAAGCTACCAATTTCTCTTACAAATTCAATGAATTTTAAATCTAATAACCAATCAGCGTTATTTACAATAATAGCTCCATTTTCACCATCAAAACTAACAAATTTTTCTACTTGTTTTTTTATACATTTAACATTATTATCAATGTCTTCTCTAGATAACATTTTTCTCATATCAGTTTTTCCTGAAGGATCACCTATAGTTGCAGTTCCTCCACCTACTAAGATTATAGGCTTATGACCTGCTTTTTGCATATGACTTGCAACCATTAAAGAAATAAAATGACCAACATGTAAGCTATCAGCTGTAGGATCTATTCCTATATAAAAAGGAACAGATTTTGTTCCATTTAATAATTCTTTAATTTCTTTTGGATGTGTTAATTGTTCTATATATCCTCTTTCTTGAAGAGTATCAAATACATTTCCCATTTATAATCAATCCTTTCGTAATAATTTATAAAGTAATATTATTGTTTATAGTTTTTCCTTTACCTTTTAAAGAATTTTTATATCCTTTGAATTCGTCATATCCTAAAAAACGATTTAAGTTTTGCACAGTAATGCCAGTTTCTCCAGAAATAGTATCTAAAGAGTTATCTAAACCATTTTCTTTTATATAATTTGTAAAAGTTTTAAATTCAAATCCATCTTTAGTGCTACATTTAGGGCATACATTTCCTTCTGAAACGTAAAAACTACCACATCTACCACATCTATTAAATTCCATAATTATTCCCTCCATATTTTATCTTTTGACAAATTTTTCTAAAATCTATCACATTGTATCATAAAAACTTACAAAATAAAAGAGTTTTTTACAAAAAAATGGTTAAATAGGGACGGTCATTCTTTATCCATTAACATATTATATTTTTCATAATATTCTGGGATCTTCTTTTGCAGTCTAATAGGCTTTAAATTCATATCTGTAAAACAGTGCATTGTTTCACCTGTTAAAACTATATCACCAGTTTCTTTATTAGTTATAGTATATCCCATTGTAAGTCTTACACCATTAAATTCTTTCACAAAAGGTTTTATAATAATTGTATCATTAAAAGTTACATGATGTTTAAAATTACAATTTACACCTAATACTGGAATCATAACTCCTTGTTCTTCAAAAGAAGAATAAGGAAAATCAAATTCATCTAACATTTTACATCTAGCTTCTTCCATAAAGCGGATATAGTTAGAATGATGTACAATTCCCATTCTATCTGTTTCATAATAGTTTATTTTTCTTTCAAACTTAAATTCCATTTATATCATCCTTTCTAAAATAACTAAAAAGTTAAGGTAAGTTTTATTGACTTTTTTTTAAAATCTGTGTATAATATATATAGAAAATGAGAGCCACAAATTGTGTGCTATCACAATTAATTTGTAATAAAACACCACAAAGCTGGCAAGAGCATATGTGGTGTTTTTTCTATTTGCTCAAAACTATTACTAATGCAATAATCAAGGCAAATGCTATAATAGTTACTTCTACTAAACTGTAGAAAAGTATATTTACTAACATTAATAATGTTCCATAACTCATATAGCACCACCTCCATTCTCACAGAAAACTGTGTATGTAAGGTGATAGCACTCACATCTGCTTATTCTCATTTTCTATAAATAGGAGTATAACATATGAGTTTATAGAAATCAATACATAAAAATAAAATTTGTAAGTTTTAAAATTGAATAAATATAAATTTATGGTATAATGAAAAAAATCATATAAAGAAGGAATATAAATATGAAACAAATAAATGGAACAATGATGCAATATTTTGAATGGTATATGGATTGTAAACAGAATTTATGGAATGATATAGTAGATGATGCAGAAAATTTATCTAAATTAGGAATAACAGCTTTGTGGCTTCCACCAGCATATAAAGGTTTTTTAGGAAAAGATGAAGTAGGATATGGAGTTTATGATGTATATGATTTAGGAGAATTTGATCAAAAAGGAACTATTAAGACTAAATATGGTTCTAAAGATGAATATTTAAATTGTATTAATGTGTTAAAACAAAATGGAATAGAATCATATGCTGATATTGTATTAAATCATAAAATGGGAGCAGATATGTTACAAACAATTCCAGCAAACAAAGTGGATTGGGGAAATCATAATGAAATAATATCAAATCAAGAAACTGTAAGAGTTGCAACTAAATATACTTTCCCAGGAAGAAAACACAAATATTCAGACTTTGAATGGAACTGGACACATTTTAATGGAATTGATTATGATGAGAATTTAAAAGAACATGCTATTTTTAAATTTAAAGATAAAAACTGGAATGATGCAGTTGATGAAGAATATGGAAATTATGATTATCTAATGGGAGCAGATATTGATTTTACTAATCCTAAAGTTGTTGAAGAATGTATAAAGTGGGGAAAATGGTACTTAGACTTAACAAATGTTGATGGATTAAGACTTGATGCTGTAAAACATATTCCAGCACATTTTTATAAAATGTGGATAGAAGAAATGAGAAATAAGACTGGAAAAGAATTATTTACAGTTGGAGAGTATTGGTCAGGAGATGTAGAAAAATTACATAGATATATAACAGAAACAGAAGGAAAAATATCACTTTTTGATGTTCCTCTTCATTATAATTTAGCAGAAGCATCAAAAAATGAAAATTATGATTTATCTAAAATATTAGATCATACTTTAGTAAAAGAAAATCCAAGTATGGCAGTAACTTTTGTTGATAATCATGATACACAACCAGGTCAAGCATTAGAAAGTTTTGTAGATAGATGGTTTAAACCAGCAGCATATAGTCTAATACTTTTAAGAAATGAAGGTTACCCTTGTGTATTTTACGGAGATTTTTATGGAATACCACATAACAATATTGAACCTTTAGAAGAATTAAAAACAATATTAGAATTAAGAAAAGAAAAAGCATATGGAGAACAAACAGATTATTTTGATAATCCTAATTTTATTGGATGGACAAGAAGAGGGGATAAAGAGCATTTAAAATCAGGATTAGCAGTTGTGATTTCAAATAGCTGTGATGGAGAAAAAAGAATGTATATAGGAGAAGAATATGCAGGAAGCATTTTTATTGACAGCTTAAACAATTGTGAAGATGAAATACAAATAGATGATGAAGGTTATGGCAATTTTAAAGTAAAAGCAAAATCTACTTCTATATGGGTTAAAGAATAATAATATTTGATTTATGTAATAAAATTATATAACAGTAAAATAATATAGTTTTTAATGGAATAAAAAGATAAAAGAGTGGCTAAAATTAACCACTCTTTAAACATTATATAACTAAATTTTATTCAATATTAAATCTTTCTTTGTCTGATGCATAGTTTAGAGAAACTTCTTCATCAGTCAAAACTCTGTTATAAATCCTTATAGATTGAATAGAACCATAAAAAGGTCTGTTCTGACTGCCATATTGCCAACTTCTTCCTATTTGAACTTCTGAATTAAATACATCAGGAGTAAAGTTTTGTCCAGTATAAGAATTTGAAACTGCTAAATTGTTGTAATATAGCTGTATTAAATTTTTATCTCCAGATTTTATTATTCCATTTTTTGGTTTTCTATAAGATAAATAGAAGTTTTTATCAAGTATGTCATATATACTATCTGAATGAATTGCACAATTCATATAAGAAAGACAAAATTTTTTAGAAGATCTTTCATACTCGAACATATTAGACTTACCTGAAACTGCACTTGATGTTCCCCACCAAATAGGAGTTGACCATTGGCAACAAGAATAATTAGGATTTTTTCTATCAGACCATGGTTTCATAACTACTTCTACAGTGTAATTTGCATCTCCTGAAATCCCAATATTGTTTTTAGATTTTATATATGCATCATTGTGTAAAAATACATATCCGTTTTCTTCTGGACTATAATATCCTTTTGATAGGTCAGTAATTTCATTTTGATTTGATACCATAGCATTTGAAAAAATACCATCATTTTCATTTCCACTTAAATCTTCCCACGAAGTTGTATTTGGATTATTACCATTTCTAGTATTTTCTATACCATCATATCTTAAAACTAATCCATCAGTTATATAAGTGGCTTTTTGAACTCTGCTGTCTGATTTTATCTCTATATTAATACTATTTAATTTTACTATTGTAGGTAAGTTTTGAATCACATTATAAGCATCAGTATTACTTTCATCTATATTTATAGGCTTTTCATTATATGTTAAACCATTTATATTCATTAAATTTTTATTTAATTCAGCAATATCTATATTTCCATCTAATCCATAACTACCTGCAACTTCTACTTGTACTTTTTCTAAGGTTGCTGCTTCATCATTAGCTTCTTTAGCAGTTTGAGCTTTTTGTAATAATCCATTATCACCTGTTAGTGTTACTATTGTTACTCCTGCTAAGATTAGTAGGACAATTATAGTGATGACAAGGGCTATTAAAGTTATGGCTTTGTTTTGGTTAAAGTCTTTTTTCATTTGTTAATTTCTCCTTTTTTCTAATAGTATTTCCTGTATTTTTATTTATATGTACATAATTTTTATTGTATTTATAGATATTTTATATTAAGGGGTGATAAAAGTCAATACATGAAATGTGATGTACGGAATAAATTTTTGTTAAGGACTAGAAAAGTAATATAAAAGATGATATAATTCAAAATAATATGTGTAAAAGGAAAGTAAGGTTAATATGAGAAAAATTATAATAATTATATTAATATTATTTAATTTATGTGCAACATTAATTATAATTGATTGCATTAGGCTTAAAAATGATAATAGTAAAACTCCTATTATTTGTATATATAATGATAATAATGAAAAATATTATGGAATTGGTTATTTGTATGAAAGAAAAACAATTTGGACTTACGTAGGAGACGGAAGGGGCTTAGGAAGTAGTGTAGGACATCATAAATATCATTTTAAAATATTATATTTTATACAAATATGGTAGTACAATATTTAAATTATGAAAGGGAGAAAAAGGATGTCTAAATTTGTTCATTTACACATACATAGTGAATTTAGTTTATTAGATGGAGCAAATAGAATAAAAGATTTACCAAAAAGAGCAAAAGAATTAGGAATGGATTCAATTGCTCTTACTGACCATGGGGTTATGTATGGTGCAATTGACTTTTATAAAGCATGTAAAGCAGAAGGTGTAAAGCCAATTATAGGATGTGAAGTATATGTAGCACCACGTTCTAGATTAAATAAAGAGCCAGGTATTGATAATAAATATAATCACTTAATCCTGCTTGCTAAAAATAATCAGGGATATAAAAACTTAAGCAAATTAGTATCAATTGGATTTACTGAAGGATATTATTATAAACCTCGTATAGATTTAGAGGTTTTAGAAAAATACTCTGAAGGTTTAATATGTTTAAGCGCATGTTTAGCAGGTGCAGTAAACCAGGCATTGTTAAATGGACAAAATGAAAAAGCAGAAGAAATAGCTTTATGGCATAAAAAGGTATTTGGAAAAGATTATTATATAGAAATACAAAATAATGGAATAAAAGAACAAGTACTTGCAAATCAAAGATTAGTTAAGCTTGCTAGAAAATTGGACATTCCACTAGTTGCAACAAATGATGCACACTATTTAAAAAGAGAAGATGCATATAATCATGAAGTATTACTTTGTATTCAAACAGGGAAGAGAATGAGTGATATAGACAGAATGAGATTTGACACAGATGAATTATATGTAAAATCTCCAGAAGAGATGATAGAGTATTTTAAAGCATTTCCAGATGCAATAGAAAATACAGTTAAAATTGCTGAAGAATGTAATGTTGAATTTGAATTTGGACATACAATATTACCTAATTATGATGTGCCAGAAGAATTTCCAACTCATTATGATTATTTTAAAAAGTTATGTGATGATGGAATTAAAAATAGATATGGAGAAAATCCTTCAAAAGAAGTATTAGATAGAGCAGAATATGAGCTTGGTGTAATTAAGAAAATGGGATATGTAGATTATTTCTTAATTGTTTGGGATTTTATTCATTATGCAAAAACACATAATATACCAGTGGGGCCAGGGCGTGGATCTGGTGCAGGATCTATTATTGCATATGCAATAGAAATAACAGATATAGATCCGATAAAATATGGATTACTATTTGAAAGATTCCTAAATCCAGAAAGAATTAGTATGCCTGATTTTGACGTTGATTTTTGCTATGAACATAGACAAGATGTTATAGACTATGTATCAAGAAAATATGGGCATGATCATGTATCTCAGATAATAACATTTGGAACTATGGCTGCAAAAATGGTAATTCGTGATGTTGCAAGAGTGCTAGATGTTCCATACTCAGAAGCGGACGCTTTAGCTAAAATGATACCAAATGAATTACATATAACAATAAAAAAAGCTTTAGAACAAAATAAAGAATTAAAAGAAAAATATGACACAGATGAAACAGTACAAAAAGTTTTAGACATAGCTATGGGATTAGAAGGTATGCCAAGACAGGCATCAACTCATGCGTGTGGAATAGTTATAACAAAAGACCCAGTAGATACTTATGTTCCATTATATGTACGTGATAATCAAATATCAACACAATATATAATGACAACTCTAGAAGAACTAGGTTTGTTAAAAATGGACTTCTTAGGACTTAGGACATTAACTGTTATACAAGATACTATTAATTTAGTAAAAGAAAATAGGGGAATAGATGTAGAATTCGATAAAGAAATGGCAGACCCTAAAGTATATAAATTATGGCAAGAAGGAAAATCATGTGGAATATTCCAATTTGAATCTCAAGGTATGACAAACTTTATGAAGGAATTAAAACCAGATTGTTTAGAAGATTTAATAGCAGGAGTTTCATTATATCGACCAGGACCTATGGACCAAATCCCTAGGTATATAAAAGGAAAATTACATCCAGGTCACAATGAATATACACATCCAAGTCTAGAACCGATATTAAATGTAACTTACGGCTGTATGGTCTACCAAGAACAAGTTATGCAAATAGTACGTGACTTGGCTGGATATTCTTTGCGGAAGAGCAGATTTAGTAAGACGTGCTATGGGTAAAAAGAAACTAGATGTTATGGCAAAAGAAAGAGAAATATTTATTCATGGGCAAGTAGATGAAAATGGAAATATTGTAGTTCCAGGTTGTGTTAGAAATGGAATAGATGAGATATCAGCTAATAAAATATTTGATGAAATGGCTGAATTTGCAAAATATGCATTTAATAAATCACATGCTGCATGTTATGCTGTAGTAGCATATAGAACAGCATACTTAAAAGCATATTATCCTGCAGAATTTATGGCAGCAACATTAAATAGCTTTTTAGGAAATTTAGATAAAATACCACAATATATAGACGAATGTAAAACTCTAGGAATAGAAATTCTAAAACCAGATATTAATAAAAGTAGTACAAAATTTACAGTTGAAGACGGAAAATTAAGATTTGGGCTTCGGAAGTATAAAAAATGTTGGAACAGTTCCGGTAAATAATATAGTAAAAGAAAGAACAGAAAATGGAGAGTATAAAGGATTTACAGATTTTTGTGAAAGAATAGCAGATGAATCAGTAAATAAAAAATGTATTGAAAGCTTAATTAAAGCAGGAGCATTTTCTGAATTTGAACAAACAAGAAGTACGCTTTTAGCATCTTTTGAAACAATAATAGATACAATTCAAAATGGTAAGAAAAAAGCATTTAGTGGGCAAGTATCAATGTTTGATTTAGGAACTGAAGAAGAAAAACAAAGTTTAAATGAAATTAAGTATAATTTTGAAGAACATGAAGAATTACCAAATAAGGAATTATTATCTTTAGAAAAAGAAATGCTTGGAATTTATATATCAGGTCATCCTTTAGAAAAATTAAGAAAACAAATAGAAATTCAAACAGATATTGATACAATGAAATTAAGGCAAATTGATGAACAAATGTCATCTAATCTAAATGACGCGGAAATGGAATTATTAAAACAAAATCCAAAACCAAAATATCATGATGGACAAAATGTTAAATATGCAGGAATAATAACATCAATTAAGAAAAAATACACAAAGAATAATAAAATTATGGCTTTTGTAACAATTGAAGATTTATATGGTACAGCAGAAGTAATAGTATTTGAAAATGCGTATATAAAAGCAGGGAAAAGCTTGGTAGAAGAAAATATTGTAATGGTAGAACGGAAGATTAAGTATTAGAGAAGATGATACGACAACTATCATTGCAAATGATATAAAAGATTTTGGAGAGCAAAAACAAAAAATATTTACACTTGATATAACTGATAGTACAGAAAATCAAAAACAAAAATTAAGAGGAGCCTTAAGATATTTTAATGGCGATAAAAACAATATAAATGTTCAAGTAAAAGTTGGAGATGAATACAAACCTTGTGGACAAATATATTTAACAGATGAAATATTAGAATGTTTTAAAAATATAATAGGAGAAGAAAGAGTAAAAATAGATGAAAACTAAAGTTGAAGAAATAATAGAAAAAATGCCAGAGGACTTAAGTGATATCGAAAAAGTAAGATATATGTACTTGAATTGTGGTGATTCATTTACATATGACAGAGATTATATATATTTAGGAATGAACGAAAAATCTAAAGAAACTTATGAAAAGGAATTTATATGGCCTGATATAAATAATAATGAATCAGAAGAAAGAATAAAAGCAATATGTACTCAAATAGTTGATGGAATAAATAGTGCAATAAACACTATGGCAAATAAGGTAAAAACAGACGAAAAAATAAATGCAAGAAAAGTAGGATATGTAGATGGTGAGCAATACCATGTAGCAACATTAGTAGATATTGGGAAGGATACATATTTTTTAGATTTATACAAAGATTTGTATAGAATACAAAGAGGAATGAAGACAAAATATTTTGCCCCATCAGAGAGTGTATTAGAACAAGAAAAAAGCAAACATAAATCTTTAAAAGAACAATTAGAAGGCGTTGATTGTAAAAGTTTATCTGATGATGAAATAATGCAAATGGATAAAAAATGTGGTTATAATAAAAATGGTATATACATAGAAGATGCAATTAAGTATTTAAAAGAAGAAATGCAAGATGAAGAAAATTTGAAGCAATATGTAAATGAAGATGGAACTAATAGAGAAGAAGCTATATTAAAATGGAAATTAGATTATATTTGTAAATATTTAATAAATAATAAGCAAGAAAATAGTTTGGATATAAATGAACTTCAAAAATATTTTATAAAATTATATTATAGTATTTTAACAGAAGAAGAGCAAAGAAAAAATATGTTAATTCCAATTGATATACACTTAGATGGTGAGCAATCTGTTTTATTTAATATATATACAAGTATGGGGCATATGTTTTACATATATAAAGGAAAAGATATTGGAATTGAGAGAGTTAGTGATGAAGAATTAAAAGAATTAAGAGAAAATCATATTAAATATGATGCAAGCGATGCCAGATGAAACAAAGGGGACAGAGATAAATTGTTCCATTTTAGTATTAATAACATATAAAGATGTTATAAAAGATGCTGAGAAATCTCAACATCTTTTATATATGAAACAATTTATCTCTGTCCCCTTTGTTTCATTAAATCCATTCTCCATATTTTCTAATATAAATCTTTTTAGCAAACATAGCAACAAAACAATATAAAATAGGAACTCCTATTATAATTGACATGTAGGCAAGAGGAATTGGAACTAAACCAATTATATTTCCTAACCAAGTAAAAGGAACAATTATTCCAACAATCATAAGTAAGAATGATGATAAGTATACCATTTTATTTGCATTACTTTGTATAAATGGTATTTTGCTTGTTCTTATAATATGCATTCCTAAAAGATTAGAAACAATACTATAAGTAAACCATACTGTTTGGAAAAGAGCAGGATCTCTTAATTTAAATACAAACCAAAGGAAAGCAAAAACAATTAAGTCAAATATAGAACTTAAAGGACCCATAAATAGCATAAAGTGTTTTAAACTTTTTAAATTAAATTGTCTAGGTTTTTGTAAATATTCTTTATCTACGTTATCTAAAGGAAGTGTTAATTGTCCAAAATCATAAAGTAAGCCTTCTACTAATAGTTGAATTGGAGTTTCTGGTAAAAATGGAAGAGCTACACTTGCAATAATTACAGACATAACTTCTCCAAAGTTAAAGCTTGTTGCCATTTTAATATATTTCATTAAATTTCCAAAAGTCTTTCTACCGTTCTCTAACACCATCTAATAATACATGTAAATCTTTTTCTAAAAGAATAATATCAGCTGATTCTTTTGCTATATCAACTGCAGTATCCACAGAAATACCAACATCTGAATTTGTAAGAGAAGGAGCATCATTTATTCCATCTCCCATATAACCTACAACATTTCCGGACTCTTTTAATAATCTTACAATTCTTGCTTTTTGAATAGGCGATAGTTTAACAAATATATTTGTCTTTTTTAAAAGTCTTAGTACGCCACTATCTGAAAGATTTTCAATTTGGCTTCCTTGAACGATTTCTTTGGTTTTTATTCCAACTTTTTGACAAATGCATTTAGTAACTTCTAAATTATCTCCAGTAAGGACTATTACTCTAACACCAGATTTATTAAGCTTTTCGATAGCAGATTTTGCAGATTCTTTTGGAGGATCTAAGAATCCTATAAATCCAAGAAGAACCATATCTTTTTCATCATTTATATCAAATATATTAGTATCTCTTATATCATTTTTTTGGCAAACTGCAATTACTCTTAAACCATCTTTATTTAAATTTTTAGATATTTGTTTAATATTTTCTTTAATTTTATTTGTTATTGGAGAAACTTTACCTTTATAGTCTACTAAAGAACAAAGCTCTAAAATTTCTTCAACAGCACCTTTTGTAATCATTTGTTTTTTTGTACCATCAGTTACAATAACAGATAAACGTCTACGAGTAAAATCAAATGGGATTTCATCAACTAATTTATATTTTTCAGTATATTCATGCATTCCATTTTTTAAAGCTCTATCAACAACTGCTTCATCTATATTACCTCTAAGTCCTGTTTGAAAATATGAGTTTAAAAATGCGTGTTTAAGAATTCGTATATCTTCATCGCCATTAATATCTAGATATTTTTCTAGGACAATTTTATCTTCAGTTAAAGTTCCTGTTTTATCTGTACAAAGAATATTCATAGCTCCAAAACTTTGAATAGAATCTAATTTTTTAACAATTGTTTTCTTCTTTGACATTTTTACAGCACCTTTAGATAAGCTAGAAGATAATATAACAGGAAGAAGTAATGGTGTAATACAAATTGCTATTGCAACTGCAAAAGTAAAAGCAGTAACGGGTGCATGTTTCCAAGCATTTAAAACAAATACTATTGGTGTTAAAACTACCATAAATTTAATTAATAATTTACTAATACTTTGAATTCCGTTTTGAAATGATGATTTTGGTTTACCAGAAGTTATAGTGTGTGCAACTTTACCAAAATAAGTACTATCTGCAGTCTTTATTACAGCACATTTTGCAGAACCACTAATTACATTAGTGCCCATAAAACAAATAGTATCTAAATCAGAAATATTATCTACATCATCTAATTTTAAATCTGTATAAGCAAGTTTTCTTACTGCATCTGATTCACCAGTTAGAGAAGATTGACCGACATATATATCTTTTGATTTTAGAATTCTCAAATCAGCAGGGACCATACTACCAGCAGATAAAGCAACAATATCTCCCAAAGTTATTTCTTTAACTGGAATTTCAATTTCTTTACCATCTCTTACAACTGTAGTAGTTGTTGCTACTAATTCTTTTAATTTTTCAGCTGCTTTATTAGAACGAAATTCTTCAAAGAATTCTAATAAAGTACTTGCAGTAACTAAAATGAAAATAATTATAATATTTGCATAACTTGGTTTTTCGGGTAAATATACATCTGTATAAAATAGAATTGCAACAATACCGAAGTAAAATGCTATTAAAAGGAGTAAATAGACTTTCAAATAGATAATTATACCATTTCTTAGGTTTACTACTTTTTATTTCATTATAACCATACTTATGTATTCTTTCTTCTGCTTCTTGAGAAGAAAGACCATCTTCATTGATACTGAATTCTTTAACAAAATCATCTTTAGAAAGAGTAGCTTCTTTACCATATAATTTTTTTATATTAACTTCTTCTTTTTGATTTGTATTTTTCAATTAAAACATCTCCAATCTTTTGTACAAATATAATTCTAAAATAAATCTCTAAAAAGATTATACCACTAATTTTTATAATTGAAACAAAATAATAGAAAAAAATTAAATTATATGTTAAAATAGTTTAAAATATAAAATGAGGGAGATATATGGAAAGAATAAGAGTTGCAGGAATAGTTCCTATAGAAAATGGTTTTGCATTTATGCATAGAGTGGGAGTCTTAAAAAGAAAAGACTATCAAGAATATTATACTTTTCCAGGAGGAGGACTAGAAGAAGGAGAAACTCTAGAAGAAGGGGTAATAAGAGAAATAAAAGAAGAGTTTGGAATAAATGTAAAAGTTATAAAAAAATTATATGAAATGAAATCAGAAAAATTTAATCAAAAAGAATATTTTTATTTATGCAAATATGTTGATGGTGAATTTGGAACAGGAAATGGACCAGAGTTTAATAATGATCCTAAATATATTGATAGCGGAAAATATTTACCTGAGATAATAAAAAAAGAAGATATAAAAGATATACTTCTTTTGCCATCAGAAATAAAAGAGTTATTTGTGAAAGATATTAAAGATGGAAATTTATAAAAATTCCATCTTTATCTTAGTATTTCACTTTCAAAAAATCTTTCTTGAAATTCTGTTAAAGCTATTATTTGTTCATTAGTATAAGTTTTGTCTTCAGGAACAACAATTAATTTATCATCATTATCATTTTTTCTACGAATAATTGCAATACATTTTCCTTTGAAATATTCAATAGGTTCAAATACTCCTAAAATATAGCAATCTAATTCTTTTCCATCACCACTTATTGTATTTGGAACATATCCATAATTAATAGGATATATATGTTTTGGATATTTTTCAGAATGTTTACTTCCAAGAGGTCTATCAATTTTTACTTCAACAATTTTATCTAAAAAATCTAAACTATTAGTCAAATAAATCACCCTTTCATAATTTTAATATTTATTTTTTATTTATTATAGAACAAAAATCATTAAAAGAATAGTATTATATAAAAATTAATAAAAAATAATCTAAAAATGAAGAAAATTTACTATTGACTTTTTTAACTAATTATGAAAAAATAACAAAAAATAATGAAAGAAGGAATAAATATGGAAAAAATAAGAGGTTTTGAAGTGGCAAAAGGATTTGAAGATAAAGGTATTAATTTACCAGTTAGAAAAACAAAATATTCAGCAGGATATGATGTGGAAGCTGCAGAAGATACAGTTGTTCCAAGTTTTAAGAAAGGAATGAATCCAACATTGATAAAAACAGGGATAAAAGCTTATATGCAAGATGATGAAGTTTTATATTTATATAATAGAAGTTCAAACCCAAAGAAAAAAGGATTAATATTAGCAAATAGTGTAGGAGTAGTAGATAAAGATTATTATGGAAATCCAGATAATGATGGGCATATAATGTTTGCTTTTTACAATATAAAAGATGAAGATGTAGAAATAAAAAAAGGAGAAGCAATAGGACAAGCTATATTTCAAAAATATTTAATAACTGATGATGATGTTGCAGAAGGAGTAAGAGAAGGTGGTTTTGGGTCTACAAATAAATAAACATAAAAAATATACAGAAAAAACTTTTAAAAAATTTTTTAGAAAAATTTTCCTTAGAGTATCAACGTAAACAAACAAAATATACATAAAAAAATAGAGGTAAGGGCTTTGACTTTTACCTTTTTTTGTAGTATAATAAATATGGTTAAAAAATCCAATAAAGTTATTTAAAGTAAATTTTACATAACTTTATTATCTTTTTTCGCCAAAATAAAAAATACTGGAAGGAGTTGACTTACATGTTTAATGTAGGAGACAAAATTGTATACCCAATGCACGGGGCTGGAATAATAGATTCAATAGAGGAAAAAGATATTTTAGGAGAGAAACAATCTTATTACATATTAAAAATGCCAGGAGAAGTTAAGGTAATGGTACCAACTGCTAAGGCAGAGGAAATAGGTGTAAGAAATATTATAGATAAAAGCTCAGCAGATAAAGTAATAGGTGTTTTAGAACAAGATGAAACCGAAATGGATAAAAATTGGAACAAGAGATATAGAGACAATATGGATAAAATGAAGAGTGGAGATATCTATGAAATTGCTGATGTAGTAAGAAACTTAAGCTTTAAGCAAAAAGAAAAAGGTCTTTCGACAGGAGAAAAGAAAATGCTAAATAATGCTAAACAAATACTAGTTAGTGAATTAGTATTAGCAGAACATGCAAGTCAAGAAGAAGTAGAACAATTAGTAGATAATAAAATAAATACATCTTATAAAATGTTTAGAGCGGAAGATATAGCACCAGAAAGTGTTGTAAATAAATTTATACCATTTGATGGTACTGGAACAAGCAATTAAAAATATCGCATTAGGAAGTATTATCCTAGTGCGATTTTAAAATTTTATTTTTTTAAAAAATTGTATTGACAAAATTAAATCTTCATATTATAATAGCAATTGTCGTAAATAGATAGCCAGTTCATATATAAATGCAGATGTGGCGGAACTGGTAGACGCACAGGACTTAAAATCCTGCGGTTGAATAAACCGTGCCGGTTCGATTCCGGCCATCTGCACCAACGACGTATCTGTTCGAACTAACAGATAGATATGAAATCAATCAGAGATGGTTGTTTTTTTTCTTTTGTGAAAAAAACATCCTAAATTTAAATGAAGGGATGGTGTTTGAAATGCACATAGTTAAAGAAAAATTACAATTTAAAGAAAGTCTAAAACAAAGCTTTCCTACATTGAGCCTCATAGAGTAATTATAAAAAACATTACGCTTCTAGTGTTTAATTATTCTAATGATGTTTATATAAATAACCTATATAAAAGATAAATTTGCCTGACTTAGAAGATTGTTTGAGAACATATAAAATTTAATTTAAAAATTGACATTTACATAATATTATGATATAATAATATTAGTTTTCAAGTTAAAATACTTGAAAATCCAACTGGTCAGTAGTTGGAATTATAAATTAAATATGGAGGTAGTAAATCTCATGACACGATATATTCGTTCTCCGATGAGTTCTTCTATGCAGAAGAAGTAAAATGACATCGGCGCAGAAAGGAACTGAGACAATGTGTAGAACACGGAAATTAATTCGTTCTCCCACCTCCTGCTGTTATTAAAATTTTTTAATGCAGCAAAACGGCGACTATCAAATATGATGGCCGCCGTTACTTTTTTATAATTGTTTTATGAATTATTCATCAAGTGGTTTATCTACTGCCATAAAAGTTGATAATAATTTTGAAGTATTTTATCAATTCTATTTTTAAATTTCGTATCACCATAAAACAAAGTATTTAATGTTTATATAATTATATGCTGATTTATTTATAAATTGATTTTATATCAATTGTCATGAAAGACAAAAGTTATAAACAACTACTTCATTAGCACTACACAAAAATATATAACAAAAGAGGATAATCTGATCATATCAACAATTACGTTCGAGATAGATTAAAAGTAATACAGTATAAATTTTAAATGTTTTCTGATTCGTTATTTGATATTTATTGTTTATTACATATTGTTAAATATATTATTTCAAAATTTAACTTATATAACGAGTTATTTTTCTATAACAAAAAATCATTCCTTTTCTATTTACAAGAATGATTTTTGTTGTTATAATACTTTATAACAATTCCTAAGGAAATAGTTGATGCTTTAATGAAGAATATACTAAAAAAGAAATTGTTAAATAAATTTTAATTTTTGAATTAGTAATTAATAAAGGAGAAAATGAAATGTATGATTATGTAGAAATAGAAAAGAAATGGCAAAATTATTGGAAAGAAAATAAAACATTCAAAGTGGATGTATGGGATTTTTCAAAGCCTAAGTATTATGCGCTTGATATGTTTCCATATCCTTCTGGTGTTGGATTACACGCAGGACATCCTGAAGGATATACGGCGACAGATATAGTTTCACGTATGAAAAGAATGCAAGGATATAATGTTCTTCACCCAATAGGATATGATTCTTTTGGACTTCCTGCCGAACAATATGCAATACAAACAGGTAACCATCCTGCTGTGTTTACACAAAAAAATATTGAAACATTCCAAGGGCAATTAACAAGATTAGGTTTTTCTTATGATTGGGATAGAGTAATATCAACTAGTGATCCAAAATATTATAAATGGACACAGTGGATATTTAAAAAACTATATGAAGACGGTTTGGCTAGACAAATAAGTATGCCAGTTAATTGGTGTGAGGAATTAGGTACTGTTTTAGCAAATGATGAGGTTATAAATGGAAAAAGCGAAAGAGGAGGATATCCAGTAGTTCGTAAATATATGAAACAATGGATTATAGATATGCCTGCTTATGCTGAAAAGTTATTAAAAGGATTAGATGAAATTGATTGGCCAGAATCAACAAAAGAAATACAAAGAAATTGGATTGGTAAATCTGAAGGAGTAGAAGTTGAATTTGAAATTAAAGGTGGTGGAAAATTCTCAATATTTACAACATGTATAGAAACTATATATGGTATTACTTTTATGGTACTTGCTCCAGAAAATGAATTGGTAGATAAATTAAAAGATAGAATAAACAACTGGGATGATGTACTTAAATATAGAGAAGAAACTGCAAAAAAATCAGATTTTGACAGAATAGAACTAAACAAAACAAAAAGTGGAGTTAAATTAGAGGGAATATTTGCAATTAATCCAGTTAATGGAAAAGAAGTACCAATATTTTTAGGCGATTTTGTTTTAGCTGGATATGGAACAGGTGCGGTTATGGCTGTTCCAAGTCATGATCAAAGAGATTATGAATATGCTCAAAAATACAATATACCTATGATTCAAGTAATAGATGGTAGAGATACTACTAAATGTGCTTTCGAAAAGCGAGATTATCTAAATAATGAATGTAAATTGATCAATAGTGAAGAATTTACAGGATTAACTGTAGAAGAGGCAAAAGAAGCAATTACTGACAAACTTGTTAAAATGGGGTGTGGGAAAAAGACTAATAATTATCATATAAGAGAATGGATTTTTGCACGTCAAAGATATTGGGGTGAACCAATACCAATTGTTCACTTAGAAGATGGAAGAGATATAACTTTAGCTGATGATGAATTACCTTTAATATTGCCAGAAATGGATGATTATAAAGGTAAAAATGGTCAAGCGCCATTGGAAAATGCTTCTGAATGGAAAAATGTTGAGATTGATGGAATAAAAGGTGTTAGGGAAACATCAACAATGCCAGGTTCTGCTGGATCAAGTTGGTATTTCTTAAGATATATAGATCCAAATAATGATAAAATGTTTGCTGATCCAAAATTAGTTGAACATTGGATGCCAGTCGATTTATATATTGGTGGTCCTGAACATGCTGTTGGCCACTTACTATATGCAAGAATGTGGAATACATACTTATATGAAAAAGGATTAGTTGGTGTTAAAGAACCATTTAAAAAATTAGTTCATCAAGGTATGATATTAGGATCAAATGGAATAAAAATGGGTAAACGTTTCCCTAAATATGTTGTAAATCCTGATGATATTGTAAAAAAATATGGAGCAGACACACTTAGAATGTATGAAATGTTTATGGGACCACTTGAAGCTGATAAGCCATGGAATGATGAAGCAGTTAGAGGTATAAAGAAATTCTTAGATCGTGTTTGGAGATTATATCATGAAGAACAAAGAGAATATAAAGATAATCCAAATTTAGATAAAGTATATAATCAAACAGTAAAAAAGGTAACTGAAGATTATGAAACATTAAATTTCAATACTGCAATTGCTCAAATGATGATATTTGTAAATAGCGTTTATAAAGAAGATTCATGGAATCTTGAATATGCAAAGAATTTCGTTAAACTATTAAATCCAATAGTACCGCATATTACAGAAGAAATATGGAGTGAGGTATTTGATAATAAAGAAACTATTGCATATGAGCCATGGCCAACATATGATAAATCTAAATTAATAGATGACACATATGAAATGGTTGTACAAGTAAATGGTGTATTAAGAGGAAAACTTGAAGTACCTACGTCATTTACAGAAGAAGAAATGAAAACTGCAGCAAAACAAATAGATAATGTAAAAACAAAAATAGAAGGAAAGACTATTGTAAAAGAAATAGTGGTACCTAAAAGATTAGTTAATATAGTTGTAAAATAATTATATTAAGGTTATTATTTTATGAAAATCCATTTATTTGCTATTGAAAAACAATAAGCTAATTGATATTTTTAGCTTGATAAAAATGGTAAAGGCTAATATTATATATGGAGATAGAAAAATATATGAAAAGAATAGTTGTTGCAACAAATAATAAAGGAAAAATAGAAGAAATTAAGCAAATATTAAGTGAATATGATCTACTGACTTTAAATGATATAAATTGTAATATAGAAGTAGACGAAGACGCCGATACCTTTGAAGCAAATTCATTAAAGAAAGCAAGAGAAATATATAAAGTAACAGGTATGCCGTGTATAGCTGATGATAGTGGACTTTGTATAGATGAATTTAATGGATGGCCCGGAGTTTATAGTGCAAGATTTTTAGGAGAAAATGCCACACAAGAAGAAAGAAATAATGCTATATTAGAAAGAATGAAGAATTTAGAAAAAAATCAAAGGACAGCAAGATTTGTATGTGTAATTACATATTATGATGGAGAAAACATTATAGTTGGCAAAGGAGAAACTGTAGGGATTATAACAAATGAACCTAGAGGAAATGATGGGTTTGGATTTGATCCATTATTTGAAGTGGAAAGTGGTAAAACTTATGCAGAACTTGGAAAAGAAGAAAAAAACAAAATAAGTCATCGAAAAAGGGCATTAGAAAATTTGAAAAAACAATTGACAAATATGTAGAATTATGGTAAAATTGAAAACTGTAATCCGCTTAATCAAGGTTCAAAAAGATTAACTTTAGTTTAATTACCTTTATTTAAGGATTAGCGAGTATACAAATAAGGGAGGTGCATTTAAAATGTACGCAATAATTGAAAGCTGTGGAAAACAATACAAAGTAGCACAAGGAGATGTTGTATTTTTTGAAAAATTAGATGCAGAAGAAGGTAAAAAAGTTACTTTTGATAAAGTAATATTAGTATCTGAAGATGGAAAAGTACAAGTAGGAAATCCTTATGTTAAAGATGTAAAGGTTGAAGGAAAAGTAGTTTCTCATGGTAAAGGTAAGAAAATCATTGTTTTCAAAATGAAACCTAAAAAGAATTATAGAAGAAAACAAGGACATAGACAACCATATACAAAAGTAGAAATTACAGGAATTAAAACAGCTGCTAAAAAAGCCGAAACAGCAAAGAAAACTGAAACAACAGAAAGTAAAACTACAACTACAAAAAAGGCAGAAACAAAAACAACAGCAGCAAAGAAAACTACAAAAAAAGTAGAAGCATAATTTAAAAAGTATAAGATTTTAAGAAAAGAGATAAATAAAGCAAAACCGAAAGGAGTTGAGAAGTATGGCTCATAAGAAAGGTCAAGGTAGCTCTCATAACGGTAGAGAGAGTGAGTCAAAAAGACTTGGTGTAAAAAGAGCTGACGGACAATTTGTTTTAGCAGGAAATATCCTAATAAGACAAAGAGGAACAAAAGTACATCCTGGAACTAATGTTGGAAAAGGTAGTGATGATACACTATATGCATTAGTAGATGGAACAGTTAAATTTGAAAGAAAAGGTAGAGATAAAAAACAAGTAAGTGTTTATCCACAAGAAGGATAATAAATGAAGGAAAGAGGAATACTCTTTCTTTTTGTTTTATATAAAACATATAAATCTTTTAATGCTTGATTATAATAAAAATAAATGTTAGAATAAAATTATATTTAATGTGTATAAAAGGGAAGGAAGAAATGGAAGAAAAAGTAGATATTATAATGACAACGTATAATACAGATATAGCATATTTAAAAAAACAAATAGACAGTATAGTAAGTCAGACATATAAAAATATTTCATTGCTAATAAGTGATGATAATTCAAGTAAAAAAGAAGTACAAGATATTTTAAAAGAATATGAAAGACAGGATGAAAGAATAAAAGTATATTTTCAAGAAGAAAATTTAGGTTATATAAGAAATTTTGAGTTTTTATTAAAACAAACAGCAGCAAACTATATTATGTTCGCAGATCATGATGATATTTGGTATGAAGATAAAGTAGAAAAAACCTTAAAGAAGCTAATTGAAGAAAAAGTAGATTTAGTATATTGCAATGCACAACAAATAGATGAAGAAGGAAAAATAATTAAAGAAAATTATTTTAAGTATAAAAATGTACCACTTATTAATGGAAACAGTAAATTAGCAATTTCTAGATGTGTTGGTATAGGATGTTCGCAGATATTTACAAAAAGTGTAAAAGAAAAGATGATACCTTTTACAGATAATGTAATGGCACATGATTGGCTTGCAGCATTTATTGCAAACGAAAATAATGGAATGACGTATATAGAAGAACCACTATTTGGATATAGACTTCATAATACCAACGTATTTGGTGGCAGAACTCTATCTCAGAATTTAAATAAGTGGAAAGAAAAAAATGGTAAATCATATAAATCATATTTGAAATACAGAAAAGAAAATGTTATAGATAAAGCTTATTTGAATGGTGCAAAGATGTGCTTAGATTATGCAAAAAAAGATGAAGATAAAATATTCTTGAATAAGATAATAGATTATTATAATAATATTAAGAAGTCTAAATATATTAATTTTCATATTATTAAGTTTTTTAGAATTTTAGGCGGAAAAAATCTATTTAAAAAGATGATTAAGGAATTAATAATTTTCCATTTTCCTATAATAGGATACTTAATTTTTATTAAATAGGAGATAGCTCGAGAAAAATCGAGCTTTTTTTACGGATTTAAGCTCTAAATAGCATTGACAAAATTATAAATTAACGATAGAATATAGAAGATTTATAAAACAAAATGTAGGTAAGAGTTTGAAAACAATTGCGATAATAATTATTATCTAAGCATTTTGAATTTAAAAAGGAATGATAGTAAAAAATGGAAGGACAAATAGATATTTTACTTGCAACATATAATGGGGAAAAATATTTAAGGGAACAAATTGACAGCATACTAAATCAAACATATAAGAATATCAGATTAATTGTATCAGACGACTGTTCAAAAGATGGTACAGGAAAAATATTAGAAGAATATAAAAATAAAGAGAAAAGAATAAAAGTTTATTATCAAGAAAAAAATCTAGGTGTTGTAAAAAATATAGAGTTTTTATTAGGGAAGGTAGAATCTCCATATTATATGCTTGCAGACCAGGATGATGTATGGTTGCCAGAAAAAACTGAAAAATCATTAGAAACTTTAAAAAGTAATAATGCAGATTTAGTTTTTGGTGATTTGGAAGTTGTGGATGAAAATCTAAACACACTATATAAATCATTTAATGACTATATGTTGCTATCCAGAAAAATAAACAAATATATAGACGATTATAAAGTTAATTATCTATATAATTGTGTTACTGGATGCACAGTACTAGCTAAAAGGGAAACAATAGAAAAAATACTTCCATTACCTACAAATTCAAAGTATTTAATTCATGATTATTGGATTGGATTAATGACTAGTTTAAATGGAAAATTAGCATATATGCCTGAAAAATATATAAAGTATAGGCAACACGGAAATAATCAAGTAGGAACTGAAAAAATCTCACATGGATTTAAAAAATTAGAACAAGTAAGAGAACATTTTATAAATGTAAAATTAGGAGTATTTGGAACTTATGTCGAAAATAATGAGAAGTTCCCTACTGATTTACAAAAACAGAATACAGAAGCATTAGACTATTATAAAATGCTTCAAAATAAAAGGAATTTTAATTTTAAAGGATGGACAACTTTTCATAAACTATATAAAAATGAAACTTTTAAATATTATATAGAAAATTTTATGATAATGAATATGCCATTAATTGTAAAAGGAATATTTAATATAAGATATTTGATATTAAAAATGATGGGGAAAAGATAAATGGATAAAAATAGAAATATTAAAAGAACTGCACTTGGAATTATTTCAATAATAATTATTGCTTTATTAATAATGACAATAATTAATAATACACAAACAGTGCAATTAACCCAATTAAAGATGAATAGTGGTAGACAGATGATGGGATATATCATTAAGACAAACAATAAAGTTATTGTAATTGATGGAGGTACAAAAGATGATGCAGAAAACTTAAAACTTCATATAAACAAATATGGAGGAAAAGTAGATTACTGGTTTATGACACATCTTCATGATGATCATTTAGGAGCTTTTACTGAAATTGTAAAAGATGAAAATGTAGAAATTAGCAATATATACGCATCATTAAATGATAAAGAATGGTATAGAGTAAATGAACCAAGTAGATTTGATTTTTCAGAAGAACTTTTAAATATATTAAATGATGAAAAAATCAGGAATAAAGTTCATTCGCCAAATTTGAATGAAAAATTAACAATTGATAATATTAAAGTTGAAATATTAGGAATTAGAAATCCTGAAATAGTAGAAAATCCTGGAAACGAACAAAGCATGGTTATAAGATTTGACACATACAAAAGCAGTATGATAGTTTTAGGAGATACAGGAGTAAAAAGTAGCGAAAAGTTATTAAATAATCAAAAAGAAAAACTAGATTGTGATATTGTACAAATGGCACACCATGGACAAAATGGAGCAACAAGAGAATTATATCAAGCAATTAGCCCCAAAATATGTATGTGGCCAACACCTGAATGGTTATGGAATAATGATCCAGGAACAGGTTATAATACAGGAATATGGAAAACAATAGAAACAAGATCTTGGATGGAAGAATTAAATGTACAAAATAATTACGTAGAAAAAGACGGAGACATAACAATAGAAATCTAAAAGAGGGAGAAAAGCAATATGGAATTTATAAAGACGATATGGAAAAATAAGAAATTAATAATGCAACTTGGAAAAAACGACTTTAAAAATAGATTTGCAAATACAAGTTTAGGTGCAATATGGGGATTTTTGCAACCATTTGTGTTTATGATAATGTATGTTATAGTATTTCAATTTATATTTAAGCAAACAGGGCCAGAAGGGGTTCCATATGTTGTTTGGTTTATGCCAGGAATGGCAATGTGGATGTGTATAAATGATGGAATAATGGGAGCAAGTGGTTCTATAAGAGCATATAGTTATTTGGTAAAAAAGGTAGTGTTTCCAGTTGATGTTATTCCACTAATATCCTTGTTTGCGAATTCTTTTGTAGCTATATTTCTTTTTGTTGTAGCAACAATTGTATGTATTGCGTTTGGATGTATACCTAATATACTTTTAGCTTTATATAGTATTTTTGCAGCATATTGTTTTTTATTAGCATTTACAAGATTTTCTTCGGCTATAACAACTGTAGTACCTGACTTTTCGAATTTATTAGGAATTGTAATGCAATTATGTTTCTGGGCAACACCAATAGTATGGGATATTTCAATGTTAGCAGAACACCATACAATAACTAAAATATTACAATGCATGCCATTTACATACTTAGTAACATCATTCAGAAATGCGTTTATGGGAGGAAATATTGTAACGCAAGAAAATGGTATATATACAATTATATTTTGGATAATTACAATTGTTATGTTTATTTGGGGAAATTATATATTTAAGAAAAACAAAAAAGACTTTGCAGATGTGTTGTAAAATAAAAATGAAAGGTATTTAAATTATGAGTAATAAGACAGATGATGATGTAGTAATAAAAATTGAAGGTTTATATAAAAAATATAAAATGTTTCCAAGAAAAAGAGACAGATTGATAGAAACAATATTTCCAAAGATTGAAAGACATGGAACATTTACAGCTATCAATAATTTGAATTTAGATGTTAGAAAAGGTGAAGTCCTTGGAGTACTTGGAAAAAATGGAGCTGGAAAATCAACGCTATTAAAAATGATTACTGGAGTTGTTACTCCATCATCAGGAAAAATGAAAATTAATGGTAAGGTAAGTTCACTATTAGAACTTGGAACAGCATTTAATCCGGAGTTAACAGGAATTGCAAATATCTATCAACATGGACAAGTGATGGGATTATCAAACGAAGAAATAAAATCCAAAGAAAAGGAGATTATAGAGTTTGCAGATATTGGAGATCACTTATATCAACCAGTAAAAACTTATTCTTCAGGAATGTTTGCAAGGCTTGCTTTTGCATGCGCTATAAATGTAGATCCAGATATATTAATAGTTGATGAGGTCTTATCTGTTGGTGATATGGCTTTTCAATTGAAATGCTTTAAAAAATTTCAACAATTTAAAGATAAAGGTAAAACAATTTTATTTGTAACACACAGTATAACAGATATTTTAAAAAATTGTACAAGAACAATAATTATAGATAGTGGTAATAAAATATATGATGGTGACGTAAAAGAAGGAGTAGAACAATATAAAAAAATAATAGTTGGATCAGATTTTGAAAGGAATAACAAGAATACAACAGAAATAGATGAAAAAGAAAATGATTATGAAGAATGCCATAAATTTAATAATAATGAATTCTGGAAAAGAAATTTTAATGAAAATCCAAACGTTATCAGCTATGGAAATGGAAAAGCAGAAGTAATAGATTATGGAATGTTTGATATAAACAATAATTTTATTTCTGTAATTGAAAATGATAAAGAAGTTATTTTAAAATCTAAAATATGGTTTAAAGAAGATGTCAGTGATCCGATATTTACTATGACTATAAAAGATTTTCAAGGCCTTGAAGTGTGCGGAACAAATACTTTGATTGAAAAAATTGCTACTGGAAAATACAAAAAAGATGATATTGTTGAGGTTGGATTTAGACAAAGAATAAATATAGCACCTGGTAAATATACTTTATCTTTTAGCTGTACACATTTCAATGAAAGAGGAGAATTAGAAGTTTTTAATAGAAAATATGATGCTTTATTGGTTGAAGTGCTGTCAACAAAAGATACTGTAGGAATAGTAAGTTTAGATTCGAATATTAATATTCAATTACTAGAATAAAGAGGGGATTAATATGAAATTGTATGAAAAAAATACATATAACAATATTGAAACAGCTGGAAATGTCAATAAAAATTTATTATCAAAATACAAAAAAAACATATTAAATTGGTATCCTTTTGAAGCTGAATCTTCTGTTTTAGAGTTGGGGGGGAAAACAGGAGAGATTACAGAAATATTTACTCAAAAGTGTAGAGAAGTAGTAACAATAGAACCGGAATTAGAAAAATCAAAAATAATTAAAGAAAAAAATAAGAACATAAATAACATAGAAATAATTACTGACAATTTAAAAAATGCAAAACTTATCAAGAAATTTGATTATATAGTTATGATTGGGATAGATGAAAGAATAGAGAAAATATATGGCAAAGATATACAATTAAACGAATTTGTTAAAAAAATAGAGCGTTTCTTAAAACCAACTGGAAAGTTATTAATAGCAGTTGATAATAAATTTGGTTTGAAATTTTTTGCAGGAGATGCAGATAATATTTTGAATAAAAAATTTTGTAGTTTAATTGGCTATAATAATGAAGAAAAAAAAATAGAGACATTCACTAAAAATAAATTGCAAGAAATTTTAAAAAACAATGGATACAAAACAAATTTTTATTATCCTTTGCCAGACTATAAAATGACAGATGTTATATTTTCCGATAAGTATTTACCTACATATACTAGCATAGATAAATATAATCCGTATCATACAGAAAAATCAACAGTAATTTTTAATGAAATTGATGTATTTAGAGAAATACTAAAAAGTAATAAGGAAATGTTTAGCTTTTTTGCAAATTCTTTTTTAATAGAAGCATCAAAAGAAGATATTAATTATAAATTTAGATATATATCTTTTAATAATTTAAGAAAAGATAAATATCAATTAATAACAAAAATATCAAACAATTTTGTTGAAAAGGAAATTGCTAATCAAGAGGCATTACAACACTATGAAAATATAAAAAACAATATTAGATTATTAAATGATAGCAAAATTAAGGTAACTGATTATATAGAAAATGGAAAAATAAAAAGTAAATATATTGAACAGAAGTACTTATTAAATAATGTATTAGTTGAATTGATGGAAAAGAATAAAATGCAGGAGTTTTATCAGGTTATAGATGGATTTATAAAAGCAATTGATATAAATACATACATTGAAACAGACTATTCAAATACTATATTTAATATGTATAATATAGATATTGAAAATAAAGAATTAATTAAAGAATTGCATTTTGTTAAAAATGGATTATGGGATATGACATTTAAAAATTGTTTTTTTAAAGATGGAGAATTTATTTTTTTTGATCAAGAATGGAATAAACCTAATTTACCCTATGAATATATTTTGTATAGATCAATTTTATATACAATATCATTAAGGAGATTTATAAAAATTGATGAATTATATAAAAAATATAATATAGATAAATATTTAAATATTTTTAAACAATTAGATGATAAATTACAGGAAGAAATCAGAGATGAAGAAATATGTAATTTTTACCAAAAAAATTATTTTATTAATATAGATGAAACAAAACAAGAACTTATAAATTTGAATATAAGAAATAAAGCAATGCAAAGTGCAATAGATAATTTTCAAAAAGAAAATGAATATATAAAAAGAGAATATGAAAATTACAAAAAAAATATTGAAAGAAGGACATGCTATAAAATTTATAAAAAATTAAAAAGACTTACAGGAGGAAAAAATGGGAAGAAAGATTGATATTTATAAAAATCAAAAGAAAAAGTTAAATATCGAGAATCAAAAAAAAATTAGTGTAATAATTCCAAATTATAATTATGAAAAGTTCATTATAGAAAGAATAGATTCTATATTAATGCAAACATATCCAATATATGAATTAATAATACTTGATGATTGTTCTACAGATAATAGTGTTAAAGTAATAAATAATAAAATATCTCAAATAAAAGAAGAATATCCAAATATAAAAATTCAATTTATAATTAATGAGAAAAACAGTGGTGGTTGTGTATTTAAACAATGGAAAAAAGGATTTGATATTGCTGAGGGAGACTATATTTGGATAGCTGAAGCTGATGATAGTGCAGAAAGTGATTTTTTAGAAGAATTAATAAAACCTTTTAATGATGAAGAAGTTATTCTTTCTTATTGTGAATCAGCAAGAATAGACGGAAAAAATAACTTAATAACTACTAGTTCAGCAGATTTATATGATATGTGTAGAACAGGAGAATGGAAAAAATCTTATATATGGACAGGAGAAGAAGAAATTATAAATCACTTAAGTGTGACTAATACTATATTAAACGTATCAAGTGTTCTCTGGAGAAAGAAAGATTATACTGAAATATTTGAAAAAGCTGGAGAGTTTAAAGTTGCTGGAGATTGGTATATATATTATAACATATTAAAGAATGGAAAAATTAGTTGGAATTCTAAACCTTTAAATTATTATAGAAAACATGGCAGTTCAGTATCTACAGATGTAAAAGCGCAAAAAGAGTTTGATGAAATTTGTAGAATTCAAAATGAAATATCACTACTTTATAATTTACCTAAAGAAATAAAGGAAAAACAGGAGCTAAGAAGAAGCTTTATGTATCCATTATTACCAGAAAAAGACAGTGGTAAGATAAAAATAGCATGGGTAATACCACACCCCCGGGAAAGGTTCTGGTGGACATAGAACAATTATACAAAATGTAAATGCACTAATAAGAGAGGGGTATGAGTGTGATATATTTGTTGAAGAGAATGGAGTTGATACATCAGAAGATGTAAAAAATAAGATTAACGAATGGTATGAGCCATGTGAAGCGGGAGTTTTTGTTGGATTTAAAATAAAAAAAGAATATGACTTAATGTTTGCTACAGGTTGGCAAACAATAGATTTTGTAAAAAGATTACCTGCAAAGAAAAAAGCATATTTTATTCAGGATTATGAACCATGGTTTTTCCCTATGGGAGATCAATATTTGATAACAGAAAGTTCATATAGGCAAGGTTTTTTACCTGTAACAATAGGAAAATGGTTATCACATAAGATGCAAGAAGAATTTGATACTCCTTCAGAATATTTTGACTTTGGTGCAGATTTAAATATTTATAAACCACTTAAAAATATAGAAAAAGAAAATTCGATATGTTTTGTTTATCAACCTGAAAAACCTAGAAGATGTGATATTATTGGTTTAAGAGCCTTAAAAATAGTGAAATCAATTAAACCTGATGTACATATATATTTGTATGGATCAAATGTGGAAGCTACATTTGATTTTGAATGTGAAAATTTACATATTATACCAATTGAAAAATGCAATGAACTTTATAATAAATGTAAAGTTGGAATTTGTATGAGTGCATCAAATCCATCAAGAATACCATTTGAAATGATGGCAGCAGGGTTACCAGTTGTAGAACTTTATAGGGAAAATAATATATATGATTTGCCAAATGAAGGTGTATTACTTGCTCAAACATCGCCAGAAGCAATAGCTAGTAGTATTTTATATTTATTGGATAACCCTGATACATGCAAAAAAATGACTGAATTCAGTATAAATTATATGAAAGAATTTCCATTACAAAAGGGATTTGAACAGTTTTTAAAAGCTGTAAAAGATATGTTGGAAACAGATTATAATGATTTACCAAAAATAGAAAAATTATATAAAGCTAAACCATTTACAGCAAATGATGAAGTAATAAAGAAATCAAATGAATTGATAAAAAGTCAAGAGATAGCTCAAAATATAAATCAAGATAACCATGGAGTAGTTTATAAAATCCTAAGAAGAATATATAGATATTTAAAAAATATGTTAAAAAAGTAAAAGTATCATGCAGAATGGAGCAATAAATGAGAAATATTAAAATAAAAATTAATAATTTTAAATTTAATTTAAAAAGAAATGGTTTGAATACAGAAATTAGAAGGTTAATTAATTATATAAAATATAAAAATGCAGTTCCAGATGAATTTGAAGAATGGAGTTTATTAAATGAGCCAAATAATAAAGAAGAATTAGAAAGACAAAAAAAATATAAATCGCCATTAAAAACTAAATTTTTAATATTTGTTCCAAATGAAAGTGAAAAAGAATTAATAATAGATCAAACATATAATAATTATGAAGTTTTAGTATCAAAACCAGAGAAATACATAGAGAATATAAAAAGATACAGTAGTGATTATTGTATATTTATTGGAAATGATATAAAATTACAACCTTTTTGTCTTTATACTATCCAGGATTTTATTGAGCATAACGAATGCAATGCGATTTATTCCGACAATGATTATATAAAATCAGGGAAAAGAATAAATCCAGAATTTAAGCCTCACTTTGCATATGATAATATTTTATCTAAAAACTATATAGGGAATTTTTTAGTTGTTAAGACAAATTTTATTAAGGAAAATATAGAAATATTAGATAAGTTAAGCAAAAAGGAAACTATTTATGATATTATACTTAGAATTATAGAATTTAGACAAAAAATAATGCATATAGATATGATTTTATATCATAAATTAGATGAAAATATAGATACACATGAACAAAAAAATATTATAAAACAGCATTTAGACAGAATAGGTGTCTCATATGAAAGTATAGAAGATGGGGAATTTTTAGGACAATATAAGATAAATTATAAAATTATAAAAAATGATAAAATATCAATAGTAATTCCTAATATGGATCATATTGAAGATTTAAAAAAATGTATCAATTCAATATTGAAATCTTCATATAAAAATTATGATATAGTAATTGTTGAGAATAATAGTAAATATGATGAAACATTTAAGTATTATGATAAAATTCAAAGAGAAAATGATAATATAAAAGTAATAAAATTAAATATTGATGGATTTAATTACTCAAAAATAGTAAATTATGGAGTAGAAAATTCAGATGGGAAATATATTTTATTATTAAATAATGATATTGAAATAATAAATAAAGATTGGCTAGAACAAATGCTAATGTATGTACAAAGAGAAGACGTTGGGATTTGTGGAGCTAGACTATATTTTGATGATAATTCTATTCAACATGCTGGTGTTACAATAGGGATAAGAGGATTGGCTGGCCACCGATATAGAGAAGTGAATAAAAAAGATTTTTCAAAAAATGATGATATTTCTTATGTACAGGATTTAAGTGCTGTTACAGCAGCTTGCTTTATGGTAAGAAAATCTGATTATAAAAAAGTTTTAGGTTTTGATGAAAAATTAGCAGTAGCATTTAACGATGTTGATTTTTGTTTAAAAATAAGAAAAGAAAAAAAATTAATTGTGTATAATCCGTTTGTAGAAGCATATCATTATGAATCAAAATCGAGGGGAGAAGACACTGAAAGTAAAGAAAAACGAGAAAGATTTGCTAAGGAATATGAAATATTTGTAAAAAGGTGGCAAAAAATACTGGCAAAAGGAGATCCTTATTTTAATTCAAATTATAGATTAGATACAGATATACCGAAAATTAATTATAATAAGATAAATTAATAGGGGGAAATTTGATGGAGAAAAATATATTACTAAAAGAAAAAAATATATTATATATATTGTGCAAAATATTTTTTTCTACAATATTTTCATTTGTGATTTTTTTAGATAGTAAATTAGTGTTTGTTCAGAATATAAGAGCAAAGGTGAATGAGGTTTACTTTGACGAAACTAAAAGCAATAATGTAATAAGTTTAATAATTACCTGGATAATTACATATATAATACTGACAATAATAGGAATTATAATTGATAAGTTAGATAAAAAATTCTATATAAAGAAAAGATTTAAAAATAAAAAAAGTGTTTTTTTCATAATATTAGCAATAATACTATTGTTTTGGATGCCATATATATTAACATATTTTCCTGGAGGAATTTTTTCTGATACACAAACAAGTATAAAGCAGTGTTTAAGAATAATAAGTTATGATAATGTTAATCCATTAGCATATACATTATTAATAAAAATATGTTTGGTAATAGGGAATTTTTTTAATAGTGCACAAATTGGAATGAATATATTGGGGATTATGCAAATATTAATAATGGCTTCTATACTAGCGTATTCAGTATATTGGTTATATAAAAAAAATGTGTCAATTGTAGTATTAGTCTTTATTACGATGTTTTTCTCCTTATTTAAACTTTTTCCAATGTATGCATTATCAATTTGGAAAGACACTCCATTTTGTTTAGCTTTATATGCATATGTAATTCTAATAGGAGAAATAGTATATAAAAAGGGAAAAAATTTAAATAGTATAAAGATCAATATATTATATTCATTATTATTTATTGCAATATCATTCTTAAGAAATAATGGATTTTATGTGGTGTTGGCTACAACTATTTGTGTTTTAATAGCATATAGAAAAAATAAAATATTAAAGTTTTTGATATTTACTATAATAACTAGTATCGTAGTTGTTATGATCAAAGGGCCAGTATTTACATTAATTGGAATTAATAAGAAAACAAATGGAGGCGGATGGAATGCAATTAAAATAAGTCAGATTTTTTACACAGAAGTCATGGGTGGAGATATTAATCCGGAGCAAGAAGAATTAATTAATAAAATGTGTAACATTGAAAAGTTAAAGGAAGTATATTCGCCATTTTTATTAGATGCAACGACCGTTACACCTGAATTTAACAATATGTTTATTTCAGAGCATAAGTCGGAAATTGATAAATTATGGATAGATTTATTATTAAAAAATCCAGATTTATATATAAAAGGATATCTATTAAATACATTAGGGTATTGGGATGTAAATAGAGTTTTTGTAGATGCATACATATCTGATTTTACATGGCCGGGAACTGATGAAATTATTGATTTCCATCAAATGGATATAATCGAAAAAATAACAGGAAAATCCATAAAAGAAGATATAAAATTAACAAGATTATATAGTTCAGGAATTTTTTTATTTATTATGCTTGCATCAATGGCTTGTACTATAAAAACAAAAAAATATAAAAATATGTTAATGTACTTACCAGCATTATTTACATGGGGAACTATAATTTTAGCAGCTCCTATAGCATTCAGTATGAGATATGTATATATATTGGTTTTAATGGTACCATACAATTTTATAATTCCTTTTCTAAAAACTTCAGAAGGTGATGAAGAAAAATGAAAAAAAATATAGGAGTGCTGTTAAGAACTTTTTATAAAACAAAATATCTAATAGAATTTATTACTATGCTATTTTTTAGCATAAATTTCTTTGAATTAATAATGACAAAAAGATATGATGGATATTGGTCAAAAAGACTATTGATATATATAATTATCACCGGAGTAATATTCACATTTATATTAGTTTTTAATTGTATAAAAGAAAAAAATAAAATAGAAAAAATGTTTTTGAATTTTGTAATTCCTATTGGAATTCTATATATTACATTTATGTTGCCGACTTATACGCCAGATGCTTGTCCACACATTTGGAAAGCTTATGAAATATCTGAGGGAAAATTTTTTACAGAATTTGATGAAAATGGAGAAAGTAAAACTAATATTCCAGAAGTATTATCAATATATAAAGAAACAGTATTAACTAAATATAATGTATTAGAGGAAGCTTATTATAATAATGATTCACACAATTATAATAAAACTGTACAAGTTGATTCTCCAGCAAAAGGATATCTTTTCATATTTTACTTAGGATATTCAATAGCATTTTTCATTGCGAGAACATTTGGATTAAATATATTTTTTGCTATATATTTTGCAAAAATAACTAATTTTATAGTTTTTTTGTTTTTGGCATATTGGTCAATAAAAAAGATTCCATTTGGCAAAATATTACTTTCAGTATATTTTATGATACCAATGATGATGCATCAAGCAACAGCTGTATCAGTAGATAGTATTATGAATGCAATTATTATTCTATTTATTTCATATACACTTTTCTTGGCATTTAAAAAGGAAGGATTAAAAAAGAAAGAAAAAATTATATATTTAGTTTTAACGGCATTAATAGGTGTAGTAAAAGTTCCATATATACCGCTTATTGCAATAAGTTTTATAATCACCAAAAGAAGAAAAGATTTATTAAAAAAGGAAAAAATAGTCTTTGGAATGTTGGTTATTAGTATCTGTCTGGGAACTTTTTTGATTTTTAGTAAAATAAATAGTCAATATACAAATCAGTATTATCAAAGCTTTTTAGAAGAAAATGGGGTAAATTCAAAAGAACAAAAAAATGCTATTATAACAAATCCAATTAAATATTTAGGAACATTGTATAATAATTTTATTGTAAATAGTGACTATTATTTATTTAGTTCGATAGGAGATTATATGGGATGGTTATCAATAAAAGCCCCTGCATATTATAGTATTAGTTATATAGTATTGCTGATCTTTTCTGCTTTTGCTGAAAACAATAAGGAAGTATTAAAAATTGATGAGAAAATAGGAATAATTTCTTTAACAATAATAATGTATGTATTAATAATAACGGGCCTATATTTAGAATGGACTAAAGTTGGAGCTAATGTTGTAGAAGGAGTACAAGGAAGATATTTTCTACCTATCGCAATATTACCATTATTAGCTTTATGTAAAAAAAATAATTATATAAAAATTAAAAATATAAATTTACTAATTCCTATATGCTCATTTTTAATAAATATATTATTTATAAAAAATATGATATTATTTTTTATATAACATTTAAATAAAAGGAGACTAACAGTGAAAATTATATTAATTATACCAGCATACAATGAAGAAAAAAATATAATGAATGTAATTAAAAAAATAGAAGATTTTAGTGAAGAAAAAGAACTAAAGTTAGATTATGTAGTTGTTAATGATGGATCAAAAGATAATACACTACAAATCTTATTAAAAAATAATCTAAATCATGTTAATTTGATAAATAATTTAGGAATCGGCGGAGCAGTGCAAACTGGATATAAATACGCATATGAGAATAATTATGATATCGCAGTTCAATTTGATGGAGACGGACAACATGACATTAATTATGTTGAAAATATTTGTAAGCTTATTATTGAAGGACAAGCAGATATGTGTATTGGCACAAGATATTTGGATAAAAGATCAAGTGAATTTCAATCAACTTTTTTGAGAAGATTTGGATCAAGGATCATATCAATAGTTATAAAAATTTTTGCTGGCAAAAAAATAACAGATCCAACATCAGGGTTTAGAGCAGCGAACAAAAAAGTTATTGAAGAATTTGCAAAAGAATATCCAAAAGAATATCCAGAGCCAGAATCCACAGTATCTTTATTGGTAAATGAATATAGAGTAGAAGAAATACCAGTTAGTATGAATGAAAGAAAAGAAGGGAAATCTTTTGTTACCCCTCTAAAATCAATTGACTATATGGTAAAAGTAGTATTAGCTATAATAGTAGATAGTATAAGTTTAAAAAAAAGGAGAAAAAAACAATGAATATAATTTTAAGAGTAGCTTTAATAATAATAATGATAATATACTTAGCTATTATAGTAAAGGCAGTAAAAAAGAAAAATATGAGAATTAATTATTTGATTTTCTGGATTATTATTGGAATATTTTTATTTATTGCTTTATTATTTCCAGACTTAATAACAATAATTTCAAATACAGTTGGATTTGAAGTGCCTTTAAATATGATATTTAGTGTGGCGATATTTATTGTACTATATTTAATACATGAACTTATGACTCTAGTATCTAAAGAAGAAAAGAAAAATACATTATTAATACAAGAAGTTTCATTGTTAAAGAAAAGAGTAGAAAAACTGGAAAAAAGTGTTAATAATAAAGAAAACAAGGAGTAACATATGAAAGAATATAAAAATCATACTTTTATTATATGTGCATATAAAGAGTCTGAATACTTAGAAGAATGTATCAAATCTATAATGAATCAAAAGGTTAAAAGTAATATAATAATGACTACATCTACACCCAATAATCATATTCAAAGTATAGCCCAAAAATATAAAATTGAATTATATGTTAATGATGGCGAGAAAGGAATAGGTCAAGACTGGAATTTTGGGGTAAGTAAAGCAAAAACTGATTACATAACTGTTATACACCAAGATGATTTATATAAAGATAATTATCTTGAAGAAATTGTAAATTACTTAGAAAAAGGAAAAGATTTTGTTATTGCTTTTACAGATTATAGAGAAATAAAAAATGGTAAAGAAATTGAATTAACCAAAAATTTAAAAATTAAGAAATTTTTATTGTTTCCTTTAAGATTTTTTAGAAAATCAAAATTTATAAAAAGGAGAAGTTTATCGTTTGGGTGTAGTATATGTTGTCCTAGCGTAACTATTAATAAAAGAATTACAGGAGAAAATCCATATAAAACAAAATTAAAATGCGATTTAGATTGGGATACTTGGTATGAAATGACGAAATACAAAGGCAACTTTTTATACATAAATAAAGAATTAATGTGTCACAGAATACATGAAGAATCTGAAACATCTAATTTAATTCAGAATAATGTAAGATTAGAAGAAGATTTAGAAATGTTTAAAAAATTTTGGCCAAATCCAATTGCTAAATTATTGATGAAAACTTATAAAGGTGCAATAAAAACGAATAAAGTTTAGATTTATAAAAATAGGAGAAAAGATGCAAGAAAAAAAACAATTTAGAAAAAATTTTATATGGAATACTATAGGAACAACTTTAAATGCTTTTACATCGTTGTTTTATATGATAATAATAACACGTATTAATGGAATTAACGAAACAGGAATATTTGCAATTGCTTATGCAACAGCATGTATAATGTATATGATAGGAATATATGCAGGTAGAATATTTCAAGTAACTGAAAATGACAACAATATCAGCAATAAAGACTATATATTAAATAGGGTTATTTCCTGTAGTATTGCGTTTTTACTAGGATGTTGCTTTGTAATAATAAAAGGATATGTTATTTATAAAATAATAATATTTTTAATTTTAGGGTTTTATAAAGTAATAGAGGCATTTAGTGATGTCTTATATGGAGTATTACAGAAAAATGATTTATTAGAAAAAGTAGGAAAATCTTATTTTTTAAAGTCGGTTTTATGCATATTATCCTTCTTAGTAATAGATTTATTTACAAAAAATGTATTGATTTCATGTACATCGCTAGTAATAGTATATATATTAGTTACATTTTTCTATGATTATAGACATGCAAAAAAATATATAGATAAGAAAGAAGAAATACATAAAGATAATATATTAAAGATTTTTAAAAGTGGCTTCTTTACATTTGCTATATCTCTTCTTGGGGTATATATAACAAATGCACAAAAATATTCAATAGATAATTATTTAAGTGATGATTTACAAGCTATATTTGGGTATATTATAATGCCAGCAACTGTAATGGGATTATTGGCTCAATTAATTATTCATCCATATATAAATAAAATATTTGATTTCTTTAAGAAAAAAGAATTTAGAAATATAAAAAAAATATTATATAAAATCATATTAACTATATTTCTTATAGGTATATTATGCTCAATTGTAGGATTTTATATTGGGACACCTATATTAGGAATAATGTATAGTATTGACCTTAGTTCATATAGTTTTGCTTTATTGATTATTTTAATAGGAGCAACCTTATATACTATGGCTAATATTATTACTCCAATATTAGTTACAATGAGATGTACTCTTATACAATTTATCATATATATATTAATTTCTATATTTGAATTGGTATTATCTAATATTTTAGTATTAAATATTGGGTTTAATGGAGCCATATATGCTTATTTAATAACAATGGTATTATATTTCATTGTATTTTATATAACAGCTATAATAATAATAAATAATAAAATAAAAAAAGAGGAGATTTGATATAATGAATATTTTGTATACATTAAATGATAAATTCGTTCCACAAGTTGCAGCAGGAATATGTTCAGTATGTGAAAATAATAAACAAATAAAAAATATAACATTTTATTTAATTTCAAAAGAGATAACTGATGCAAATAAAAAGAAGCTAATTGATTTTGCAAAAAAATATGGAAGAAATATGAAAATAATTGAATTAGGAAATATTAAGGATTATTTTGACTTTGAATTTGATACAACGGGATGGAATTCAATAGTTTTAGCAAGACTACTTATAGATAAGCTTTTGTCAGAAGATATTAATAAAGTATTATATTTAGATGGTGATACAATTGTTAGAGGAAATCTAGATGAATTATGGAATATAGATCTATCAAACAATGTCATAGCCGCAAGTATAGAACCAACAGTTGATAAAGAAAGAAAAGAAAATTTGGGATTAAAAGGACATCCTTATTATAATGCAGGGGTTTTATTAATTGATTTAAAAAAATGGAGAAAAGAAAAAACAGGTAAAAAAATATTAGATTTCTATAAAGAAAATAATGGAAAATTATTTGCAAACGACCAAGATGCTATAAATGGAGCTTTAAAGGAAAAAATATATACATTATTACCAAAATATAATTTTTATAATATTTTTTATCAGTATCCATATAATTTTTTAAAAAAATTAATGAATGATGTACAGTATTTTGATTATGAACAATTTCAGCAATGTGTAGAAAATCCTACAATAATACATTATTTAGGAGAAGAAAGACCTTGGAGAATAGGAAATCATCATAAATACAAAAATGATTATGATAATTATTTAAATTTAACTCCTTGGAAAGGGCAAAACTATGAAAATGGATGGAAAATTTATTTTATATTCTGGTATATTTTTAATTTTATTACAAAACCATTTCCTTTAATTAGATATAAAATAATAAATTCGCTTATTCCAACTTTTATGAAGATAAGAGCAAGGAAAGTAAAAAAAGAAAAATAAAACATAGGTAAAATATTGAAATAGAAGAAAAATATACATTAGCTAAATATATTGACTTTTGAATTATTAAAATATACAATAAAATCAAGAGGTAAATAAAATGAAAAAAAATAAAGTATTAATAATAATAATTATATTAATTATATTATTTATGCCTGAAGTTATAGCATTTGAGATAGATAACAATAACTCAAATGAAGAAAATAGCAATAATATGAATATAGAAAGTATAAATAATACTAGTAATAATACAAATACAGAAAATATGAATAATATTATTAATAGAATAGAGTCTGACAATATATTGAATGAAGAAATAGAAAATACTTTACCTGTAAAAGATGAAAATAAAAAAATTCAAGAAAAAAATAATATAGTTAATAATGATATAAATACTATTGATTCTAAAGATTCATCAGTTGAAGAACAAAACAATATAATAATGAAAAAAACAATAGAATCAGGTATATATAAAATAAGGAATGTTAATGATACGAAAAAATTATTAAATGTTAATACAAACACGGGAAATGTAGAAATATGGGAACAAAAAAACACTATTACAGAGCAGTTTAAATTAGAATTTATAGAAGATGAAGGATGTTACACAATAAAGTCAATAGCAACAGGGAAAGTATTGGATGTATATGGAGGATATACGAAACCAGGGACTAATGTACAAGTATGGGAAGAAAATGGAACAGATGGACAAAAATGGTATATAGATAAAAATGGAGAGGAATATTTAATAACATCAAAAGCTAGTGGATTAAGTTTAGATATATACGGAGGATATACACAAAATGGAACAAATGTACAAATATGGAATTCAACAGGAGCCAAGTGGCAAAAGTTTATATTTGAAGACGTTAATAAAAAACACGAAAAAACAATAGAATCAGGTATATATAAAATAAGGAATGTTAATGATATAACAAAATTATTAAATGTTAATACAAACACAGGAAATGTAGAAATATGGGAACAAAAAATCATTAATACAGAGCAGTTTGAATTAGAATTTATAGAAGATGAAGGATGTTATATAATAAAGTCAATAGCAACAGGAAAAGTATTAGATGTATATGGAGGATACACGAAACCAGGAACTAATGTACAAGTATGGGAAGAAAATGGAACAGATGGACAAAAATGGTATATAGATAAAAATGAAAATGAATATTCAATAATATCAAAAGCTAGTGGATTATGTTTAGATATATACGGAGGATATACACAAAATGGAACAAATGTGCAAATGTGGAAGTCAACAGGAGCCAAATGGCAAAAGTTTATATTTGAAGACATTAATAAAAAACATGAAAAAACAATAGAATCAGGCATATATAAAATAAGGAATGTTGATGATTTAGAAAATGTATTAAATGTTAATACAAATACAGGAAATGTTAATATTTGGAAAGATAAAAATATCAATATTCAAAAATTCCAAATTATTTATATTGAAGATGAAGAATGTTATATTATAAAATCAATAGCAACAGGAAAAGTATTAGATGTATATGGAGGATACACGAAACCAGGAACTAATGTACAAGTATGGGAAGAAAATGGAACAGATGGACAAAAATGGTATATAGATAAAAATGAAAATGAATATTCAATAATATCAAAAGCTAGTGGATTATGTTTAGATATATACGGAGGATATATACAAAATGGAACAAATATACAGATATGGAATTCAACAGAAGTAAAATGGCAAAAGTTTATATTTGAAGAGACAGAAGAAATAAAACAAAATCTAGAAAATGGAATATATAGGATAAAATTAAAAAATGATACAAATAAAAATTTAGAAGTTAAAAATTCTTCTATAATAAATGAAGCAAATATTCAAGTGGGTAATAATGAGAATGCAAGAAATCAAATGTTTAACATAAAGTATCTAAAAAATGAAGGAACTTATAGCATTGAAGTTCTTAATTCGGGGAAAATGCTTGATGTATATGGGGGAAACCAAAGTGCAGGAACAAATGTACAACAATATAGTTCAAATAATTCTGATGGGCAAAAGTGGTATATAGCTCAAGAAAAAGATGGATATTCAATAATTTCTAAATGCAATGGATTATACGTGGATGTATACGGAGGATTTACAAATGAAGGTACAAACATACAAATGTGGACAAATAATGGAAATATAAATCAAAGATTTGAATTTGAAAAAGTAGAAGATGTGCCAGTGATATCAGAAGGAACTTACAGAATAAGAACGGCTGTTAGTAGAAATATGGCATTAGATGTAGAAAAAAATTCAAAAGAAAATGGAGCAAATGTTGAAATATGGAATAGTTCAAATGTTTTAAATCAGAAATTCAGTTTAAAATATGAAGGCAATGGATATTATTATATAATATGTGAAAATTCAGGTAAATTATTAACAATAAGTAATGAAAATGAGGATCCAGAAACAAACGTAGTAATGTGGGAATTAAATGGAACAGACAGACAAAAATGGAAAATAGAAAAAGCAAAAGATGGATATTATTATGTTATTTCAAAAAGTTCGGGACTATATTTAGATGTATATGGTGGATATACAAGAGAAGGAACTAATGTGCAAATTTATACTGGAAATGAAGGAAACTCACAAAAATTTGCATTTGACGATGTTAGATTTGGGATAGATGTGTCTACATTTCAACATACAATTGATTTTGATTTATTAAAATCAACAAGAAAGGTAGATTTTGTGATTGCCCGTGTAGGATATGGAAGAAATGATTATCAAAAAGATGATCAATTTGAAAGAAATTATTCTGAATGCAAGAGATTAAACATTCCTATTGGAACATACGTATATTCTTATGCTTCAGATATTGAAGGTGCATATGCAGAAGCATATAATGTATTAAATTGGTTATCAGGAAAAGAATTTGAATTACCAGTTTTTTATGATTTAGAAGATCATAAAAGTCAAGGGGATTTATCAGTGGATGTACTAACCCAAATGGCAAATGTTTTTTGTGGTGTATTAAAATCACATGGATATAAAACAGGAATATATGCTAACAAATATTGGCTAGAAAATAAAATAGATGTTAATGAACTTCCAGAAGATTATTCGATTTGGTTTGCAGCATATGGAATAAATGATGGATATATACCAGAAGAAAAATTTGAATATTTTGGAAAACATGAAATATGGCAGTATTCATCAACAGGAGTATTAGAGGGAATTGATTCTTTAGTAGATTTTAATATTGAATATATTGAAAGAACTAAATAAAAGAAAGATGTGATAATTTATGAAAAATCATATAAAAAAGGTAATTATCAATGTATTAATTTTGATCTTTATAAGTAATATGTTTAATTTTGTGTTGGCAAATAATGATTTAATTATAAATGAAGATGAAACAATTCAAGAAAATATAGTTGATAATAATGAAACAGGGGAAATTGAAACAAATACGATAGAAAATGTTACAGACATTCAAAAAGAAAAAAATGTATCAAATAATGAAAACATTTTGTTAAATAACGAGACAGAAATCAACAATGAATATGATGTTTGTATAGAGCAACAAAAAAGTTCTGAAATTTTAAATAGTAATATTGAAGAAAATAGTAACAATTCTTATATTATCGAAGATGGAATATATGAAATAAGAACTTTTTTAGATACAAAAATGATATTGGATATAGATAAAAATGAAAATGTTCAAATATGGAATATATGTTATAGTGATAGAAGTCAAAAATTCCAATTTACATATGACAATGAGGGATATTATACAATTTCAGATGTAAGAACAGGAAAAGTATTGGATGTATATGGAGGTTATACAAAACCAGGAACGAATGTGCAAATGTGGGAAGCAAACGGAACAGATGGACAAAAATGGAAGATAGAAAAAAATGGCGAAGGATATTTAATAATATCAAAAGTAAGTAATTTATATTTAGATGTATATGGAGGATATACAGCTGCAGGTACAAATGTACAGGTATGGACAAGAAATGAAAGTAATGGACAAAAGTGGAAGATAGAAGAAAGTAATAAAGAAGAAAAAATAATAGATGATGGAATATATCAAATAAAAACCATATTAGATACTAAAAAAGTATTAGATGTTACAGGAGGTAGCTTAAACAACGGAGCCAATATAGAAATATGGAATAATTTAAATGGAGATAATCAAAAATTCCAATTTACATATGACAATGAGGGATATTATACAATTTCAGATGTAAGAACAGGAAAAGTATTGGATGTATATGGAGGTTATACAAAACCAGGAACGAATGTGCAAATGTGGGAAGCAAACGGAACAGATGGACAAAAATGGAAGATAGAAAAAAATGGCGAAGGATATTTAATAATATCAAAAGTAAGTAATTTATATTTAGATGTATATGGAGGATATACAGCTGCAGGTACAAATGTACAGGTATGGACAAGAAATGAAAGTAATGGACAAAAGTGGAAGATAGAAGAAAGTAATAAAGAAGAAAAAATAATAGATGATGGAATATATCAAATAAAAACCATATTAGATACTAAAAAAGTATTAGATGTTACAGGAGGTAGCTTAAACAACGGAGCCAATATAGAAATATGGAATAATTTAAATGGAGATAATCAAAAATTCCAATTTACATATGACAATGAGGGATATTATACAATTTCAGATGTAAGAACAGGAAAAGTATTGGATGTATATGGAGGTTATACAAAACCAGGAACGAATGTGCAAATGTGGGAAGCAAACGGAACAGATGGACAAAAATGGAAGATAGAAAAAAATGGCGAAGGATATTTAATAATATCAAAAGTAAGTAATTTATATTTAGATGTATATGGAGGATATACAGCTGCAGGTACAAATGTACAGGTATGGACAAGAAATGAAAGTAATGGACAAAAGTGGAAGATAGAAGAAAGTAATAAAGAAGAAAAAATAATAGATGATGGAATATATCAAATAAAAACCATATTAGATACTAAAAAAGTATTAGATGTTACAGGAGGTAGCTTAAACAACGGAGCCAATATAGAAATATGGAATAATTTAAATGGAGATAATCAAAAATTCCAATTTACATATGACAATGAGGGATATTATACAATTTCAGATGTAAGAACAGGAAAAGTATTGGATGTATATGGAGGTTATACAAAACCAGGAACGAATGTGCAAATGTGGGAAGCAAACGGAACAGATGGACAAAAATGGAAGATAGAAAAAAATGGAGAAGCATATTCAATAATATCCAAAGTAAGTAATTTATATTTGGATGTTTATGGAGGTTATGCAGTTGCAGGTACAAATATCCAAGTATGGACAAATAGTGAATCAGGTGGGCAAAATTTTATTTTTGAAAAAACTACAAAAAATGTATTAGAGAATGGAATATATGAAATACAAACTATTATAGATAGAAACAAAGTACTAGATATAACAGGAAGAAGTATTGAAAATGGAGCAAATGTAGAAATATGGGAAAGAACAGAAGCAAACAATCAGAAATTTAATATAACATATGTTGGTGATGGATATTATACAATATCTGATGTAAGAACGGGAAAAATGTTAGATGTGTATGAAGGAAATACAAACCCAGGAACCAATGTTCAGATGTGGGAAGCAAATGGAACAGATGGACAAAAATGGAAGATAGAGAAAAATGGAGAAGGATATGCTATAATATCCAAAGTAAATAATTTATATTTAGACATATATGGAGGATATACAGCAGCAGGAACGAACGTTCAAGTATGGACAAAGAATGAATCAAATGGTCAACGTTTCATATTAAATGTTACGAAAGTCAAAAATGAAAATAAATCTAATTTTCAAGCTGTAGATACAGCCAAGTATCCAGGATATAAGGATGTTTTAACTCAACTTCAAAATGCACATCCAAATTGGACAATAAAATTAGTATATACAGGGTTGGATTGGAATAGTGTATTAACTGCAGAAGAAGGATATAGTTATGGAGAACCATATAGTTTAACTCAAGCCGGAGGAGAATGGAGAAATTATTCAGATTCAAATTCATATCAAGGTGGTTGGTATAAAGCGTCAAGAAAAGCAATTGCATATATGATGGATCCTAGAAACAGTTTAGACCAATATTATGTATTCCAATTTCAAAATTTAGCTAGATCATCAAATGAAACATTAGAAAATGTTTCAAATATAACAAATGGAAAATATTTGCAGAATTATGCTAGCACAATAGTAAATGCATCAGAAAGTTATAATGTAAGTGCATTTCACTTAGCTTCTAGAATGATTCAAGAACAAGGAAATAGTGGATGGAGTGTAAATGGATACTGGTATAACAATAATGGTACAATGATAAAAGTTTATAATTTTGCTAATATAAATGCTACAGGAACAACAATGGATGAAATAATAGCGAATGGATCACAATATGCTTTTGAACATAGATGGTATACACCAGAAGCTTGTATATATGGTACAGCTCAATACATATATAATAACTATTTAAATCATGGTCAAAACACAAAATATTTTGAAAAGTATAATGTAGTGGTAAAACCTTATTACACTAACCAATATATGCAAAATATTAGAGCAGCAAATGATGAAGGGTATGCTACTGCAAAAGCTTTTGAAAGAAACGGATTATTAAACACACCATATGAATTTTTAATACCAGTATATGAGAATATGCCAGTAACAGCTTGCCCAAGACCAAGCAACTAATATAATTATAAAATTACATGTAATTGCTTTATATTCGAAAAAGTACAAGCACCCCTTGTACTTTTTTCATTTTAGTGATATTATACATAGGTAATGATTAGATAATATAATTATTATCTAATAAATAAGGGATAAAAAGGAGAAATAATATGAAAATATTAATAACAGGAGCAAACGGAATGCTTGCAAAAGAAATAAGAGAAAGATTCCAAGAAGGAAATGAATTAATTTTAACAGATGTAGCAGAATTAGACATAACAAACGAAGAAATGGTAATGAATTTTGTAAAAAGAGAAAAACCAGAATGTATAATAAACTGTGCAGCATTTACTGCAGTTGATAAAGCAGAAACAGCTGGAGAAATTGTAGAAAAAATAAATGCTGATGGACCAGGAAATTTAGCAAAAGCTGCAAAAGAAGCAAATAGTGTATTAGTACATGTTAGTACAGATTATGTATTTGGTGGAGATTTAGATTTAAGTAAAGATTATAAAGAAGATGATCCAAAAGCACCAGTAACAGCATATGGAATAACAAAATTACATGGAGAAGAACAAATAGAAGCAAATACGGATAAATATTATATTTTTAGAACAGCATGGTTATATGGAATTGGTGGAAATAATTTTGTTAAAACAATGCTTAAATTAGGTGAAGATAGAGATGAATTAAATGTAGTTGCTGATCAACATGGAAGTCCAACATATGCAAAAGATTTAGCAGAATTTATTTATCAAGCAGTTACAAAGAAGATACCATTTGGTATATATAATGCAACAAACAATGGATATACAACATGGTATGATTTTACAAAAGCAATTTTTGAATATACAGGAACAGTGTGCAATGTAAATCCTGTAACAACAGAAGAATACATAGAAATGATGAAAATAACACAAGCTAAAAGACCAAAAAATTCTCAAATGTCAAAAGAAAAACTAATGAAAGCTGGAATCAATGTTCCGGAATGGGAAGATGGTTTAAAAAGATATTTGAAAGAAGAAGGAAGAATTTAATTTTGAAAGGAAATGATAAATATGAAAAATAGAAAAGGAATAATTTTAGCTGGTGGAAGTGGAACAAGATTATATCCATTAACACTTGCAATATCAAAACAAATAATGCCAATTTATGATAAACCAATGATTTATTATCCATTATCAATATTAATGTTAGCAGATATAAAAGATATATTAATTATATCAACACCAAGAGATATAGTAGTTTTTAAAGAATTACTAGGTGATGGTTCTAAATGGGGAATGAATTTTGAATATAAAGTTCAAGAAAAACCAAACGGATTAGCAGAAGCATTCATACTAGGGGAAGAATTTATAGGTAAAGATGATGTTGCAATGGTTTTAGGAGACAATATATTTTTTGGACAAAGTCTTACAGAAAAACTTTCAAGAGTAAGTAAACAACATGATGTTGCTACAATATTTGGATACCCAGTAAAAGACCCAAGAGCTTATGGAGTGGTTGAAGTAGATAAAGATAATAACGCAATTTCTATAGAAGAAAAACCAAAAGAGCCAAAATCAAATCTATGTGTACCAGGATTATATTTTTATCCAAATGATGTAGTAGAAATAGCAAAAAATATAAAACCATCAGCAAGAGGAGAATTAGAAATTACAGCTATTAATGAAGAATATATGAAAAGAAAACAATTAAAAGTAGAAAGATTAGGTAGAGGTCTAGCATGGCTTGATACTGGAACTCATGCAGATTTATTAGAAGCAGCTAATTTTGTAAGAACAATAGAAAATAGGCAAGGAATGCAAGTATCATGTCCAGAAGAAATAGCATTTAGAAAAAATTGGATTGATAAAGAAAAATTATTACAAATAATAAAACCATTTTTAAAAACAGAATATGGAAAATATTTAAAAAACTTAGCAGAAGGAAAAATATTCTAAAATTTATTCATATTAATTAGATTTTTATAAATACTAGAGGAGGACTAAAGTGAACAATTTTGTTAAATTAGATGTTGCAATTGAAATATTAGCAGATAAAATATCTAAAACAACCACAAAATTAGAAACAACAAATAATACACAATATGAAAATGAATTAAATAATTTAATAGCAGAACGAAATAAAATATATAACGGAGATATAAATACAATAGACAAAGTAATAAATATATATGGCAATGAATTGAAAATTAAATAGTTGAGGAATTATGATGATAGAAAATATAATAGATAATAAAAAAGAAAAAATAGAAAAATTAATAAAAGAATACAAATTATCAGATCAAGAACATTACAAAATTTATCAGATAATAAAAAAGTATTACTTGAAAAATGTAAAATCATCAGAACATCCCAAAGCTATTATAGTGGGAGCTCAACCAGGTTCTGGTAAGGGCTCTTTAATTGGCTATTCAAAAAAAGATTTTAATGATTTAGATGAAACTTTAATTATAACTACTGATGATTATAAACCATTTCATCCAAAAGCAAGTGAAATTGCAAAAAAATATCCAACAGAATATTCTACAATTGTTGAAACAGATAGCTCAAAGTGGACTAGTAAAATTCTTAAGGAAGCAATTGAGAATAAATATAATTTTATTTTTGAAGTAACATTAAAAAATGAAAGAATTTTAGAAAGAATAAAAGAGTTAAAAGAAAATGGATTTGAAGTTATAGTAAGGGGAATGGCTGTTTCATATTTAGAAAGTTTATTATCCGCCTATGAAAGATATGTAAAACAAGTTGAGGCTAGAAATTGGGGTAGATACTTTGATCCTATAAATTATAATTATATATATGAAAATATTCCAAATACAATAGAAGCAGTAGAAAAAAGTGAACTTTGTGATGCTTTAGAAATATATAAAAGAGGAGAAGATATAAAAACCCCTGAACTAATATATGCAAATTATAATAAACAATATAAAAATAAAAATATCGAAACTGAAAATTTTGAATATAATACAGCAAAAGAAGCAATTATAAGCTATAGAAATAAAGAACTAGAGAATGCTAAAAAAACGGCAAAAGAAAGAATTGAAAATATAGAAAAAAGTTTCAGAAAAGAAAAAACGATTAAAGAAGAAAAAGAAGGATTAGAAACTTTAAAAGAACTTATCAATAATTACATATAAATAATTGGTTTGATTATTGCAAAATATAAAAAGATAAAATCTTTTAAGTGGCTCCTTAAATCAACATAAATCCTACATTGCTTATTTTTAAAGTGGTGTAGGTATTTTTTTGTCAAAAAGGTAACTTTATAGCCTAAATTTGTTGAATTTATGTAATTAATATGATATATTACTATACAGTAATTAGATAACTAAAAAATATAAATAAAAAGAGGAGAAAAAGTGAAAAACGTATTAGAATATCTTGAACATTCAGTAAAGATTAATAAAGAAAAAATAGCTATAATTGAAGAAGAAAAAAAATGTACATATAATGAGCTATTACAAAATAGTAAAAAAATAGGAAGCAGTATATATAAGTATATTAAACCTAAAATGCCTGTTGCAGTACTTATGGAAAAAGGAATAAATACAATATATGCTTTTTTTGGTAGTATTTATGCTGGTGGATTTTATACATTACTAAATCCAGAATTACCAGCTGCAAGACTTGAAAAAATAGTAGAGATAACAAAAGTAAATGTCATTATAACAGATGAATTAAATTATGAATTAGCTAAAAATATTTCTAAAGATATAACAATATTAAAGATTGAAGAATTACTAAAAGAAAATATAGATGAAGAAAAATTAGAAGAAATAAGAGAGAATGCATTGGATATAGATCCATTATATGCAAACTTTACATCAGGATCTACTGGAGAACCAAAAGGTGTAGTAGTATCACATAGATCAGTTATAGATTTTATAAATGTATTTACACAAAAATTTAATATTAATGAAAAAGATATTATAGGAAATCAAGCACCATTTGATTTTGATGTATCTGTAAAAGATATATATTCTAGTATAAAGAGTGGTGCAACATTAGTAATAATCCCAAAAAAATTATTTTCTTCTCCTGCAAAGTTATTAGATTATATTTGTGATAATAATGTAACTACATTAATATGGGCAGTATCTGCATTATGTTTAATAACCACTTTCCATGGATTAGACTATAAAGTACCAATAACAGTTAATAAAATATTGTTTAGTGGAGAAGTAATGCCAATAAAACATATAAAACAGTGGATAGAACATTTACCTAATGCAACATATGTTAATTTATATGGGCCTACAGAAATTACATGTAACTGTGCATATCATATAATAGATAAAACATTACCATATGAAAGTCAAATTCCAATAGGAAAACATTTTGATAATGAAGAAATATTGTTACTAGACGAAAATAATAAGTTGATAAATGAAGATGGAAAAACAGGAGAAATATGTGTAAGAGGAACAGCACTTGCTTTAGGATATTATAATAACCAAGAACAGACAAGTAAAAGCTTTATACAAAATCCGTTAAACAATAGCTATCTAGAAACAATTTATAAGACAGGAGATTTAGGATATTTTGGAAAAGATAAAAATCTATATTTTGCAGGAAGAAAAGATTTTCAAATAAAACATATGGGGCATAGAATAGAACTTGAAGAAATTGAATTAGAAATACAAAAAATAGAAAAGATTGAAAGAGTATGTTGCATATATAATCATGAAAAGAATAAATTATACGCATTTTATATAGGAAATATTGATAAAAAAGAATTACGTGAAAATTTATCTAATAAATTACCAATTTTTATGATACCAAATGTAATTAGAAAAATAGAAGAATTTCCACTTACTAAAAACGGAAAAATAGATAGAAAACAACTTATGATAAATGAAAGTAATAAAAAATATGCAAAGGAGGTATCGAAATAAAATGGACGTAAATTTTATTGAAGAAATAAAAGAAAAATATGATACTCCAGCATATATTTTGGATATAAATATATTGAAGGAAAGAATTAAATACTTAAAAAGCAAAATGCCTGAAAATGTTAAACTTTGTTATGCTATAAAAGCCAATACATTTATAGTAAAAGAAATTGAAGATATAATAGATAGATTTGAAGTGTGTTCACCAGGAGAATATTATATTTGTAAAGAAAATAAAATAGAGCCAAATAAAATATTAATTTCAGGAGTATATAAAACACCAGAAGTTATAAAAGAAATGATTGAGAGTGATAAAAAACTAAATTGCTATACCATAGAATCAATAGAACAATTCAATCTTATAAAAGCTATTTCTAAAGCAAAAAATATAGACATAATGATAAGAATTACAAGTGGAAACCAATTTGGTATAAATTTGGAAGAAGCTGAAGAAATAATAGAAAATAGTGATAATTATCCAAATATAAATATAAAAGGCATTCAATATTTTTCAGGAACTCAAAAAAGATCATTAAAAAACTTGCAAAGAGAATTAGACTATTTAGATGAAGTAATTAAAAACTTAAAAGAAAAATCTGAATTTGAAGTAGAAGAATTAGAATATGGAGCTGGTTTTCCTGTACACTATTTCCAAAATGAAGAATTTGATGAAGATATATTTTTAGAAGAGTTTTTTAATCTGACGTCAAACATGAAATATAAAGGAAAAATCATAATAGAACTTGGAAGGTCTATTGTTGCAAGTTGTGGAACATATATAACAAAAGTAGTAGATAAAAAAATAAACAAAGGACAAAATTATGCAATTTTAGATGGAGGAATGAATCACTTAGTATATTATGGCCAATCAATGGCAATGAAACTTCCTAAATGTAAAATATATCCTGAAAAAGAAAATACAGAAGAAAAATGGAATTTATGTGGCTCTCTATGTACAACAAATGATATATTGGTAAAACAATTTCCAGCAGGAGATTTACAAATAGGAGATATATTAGTGTTTGAAAATACAGGAGCATATTGTATGACAGAAGGAATATCTCTATTTTTAAGTAGAGACCTGCCATATGTATTTAAAATTACAGAAGATAAAAAATTACAGTTGGTAAGAGATAATTTACCAACATATAAATTAAATTTTTAAATATAAAATTAAAGATAAAAAGGAGAAGATGAAAAATGGAAAAATTAATTGAAATATTAGAAGAAATAGAAGATGGTGTAGATTACGAAAATTGTACTACTTTAATTGATGATGGAATCTTAGATTCACTTGCAATAATATCATTAGTAGCAGAAGTAGAAGAAGAATTTGATGTACAAATACCAACTGTTGAAATAGTACCAGAAAATTTCAATTCAGCAAAAGCAATTTGGAACTTAATAGTTAGATTACAGGAAGAAGGGTAAAAAATGACATATACAAAACCGATATTTTTAGTTTTGTTTTTGCCAATAGTAGTAATTTTATATAATTTACTTCCACAAAAACATAGATGGAAAATATTATTACTAGCGAGTTATGCGTTTTTTTGGTCTATAAGTGGTAAATTATTAATTTATTTACTTGTTACAACAGGACTTATATATGTTTGTGGAAGATGGTTAAATAAAAAACAAAACGAAAGAGATGAAGAATTAAAAAAATCCCCAAAAGATCAAAAGAAAATTATAAAACAAAAATATCTAAAAAAACAAAGAATAATATTAGTAATAAGTGCGCTTATATTATTAGGAATGCTAATTGTTTTAAAATATTCAAAATTCTTGGGTACAAATATAAATTCATTGTTTGAAGTTATGAATTTACCAATTCAAATGCCAATACCACATTTTATAATGCCTATTGGAATTTCTTTTTATACTTTGCAGGCAATATCTTATATAATTGATGTTTATAAAGAAAAAATAAAAGCAGATAAAAATTTAGGAAGATTAGCTTTATTTATTAGCTTTTTTCCACAAATTATGGAAGGACCAATATGTAGATATGACCAAACTGCAAATAGTTTATGGGAAGGCAAAAGAACAACATATAAAGGATTAACATTTGGAGTTCAAAGAATATTATTTGGACTCATGAAAAAGATAATAATAGTAGATAGAGTAAATCCACTTATACTAGAAATATTTAATAACTATTCAAATTACGATGGTGGAATAATAGCAATTGGTATGGTTTTATATACTTTACAATTATACATGGACTTTTCAGGAGTTATGGACATAGTAATAGGTACAGCTGAAATATTTGGAGTAAAAATGCCAGAAAACTTTAGACAGCCATTTTTCTCTAAAACAATTTCAGAATTTTGGACAAGATGGCATATAACACTTGGTGCATGGTTCAGAGATTATATTTACTACCCAGTATGTTTAACAGACAAGTGTAAAAAACTAACATCATGGGGAAGAAAAAATATAGGAAATTACTATGGACCATTACTTGCAAGTTCAATAGCACTATTTTGTGTATGGATTTGTAATGGATTATGGCATGGATCTGCATGGAGTTATATATTCTTTGGAATGTACCATTTTGTATTAATACTGCTTGGAAGAATAATTGAGCCAATTGTAAAAAATGTAAATGCAAAATTACATATAAATAGTAAAAAATTAATATATAGAATTATTCAAATAGTTAGAACTACTATTTTAGTATTTATAGGCGAACTATTCTTTAGAGCTGCTGGATTAAAAGTAGGATTAGAAATGTTTGGAAAAATGATTACAAACTTTTCTTTTGAACAAATACAAAATGGAACAGTATTAAACTTAGGAATAGATATACATGATTTTATAATTATGGGAGTAATAGTTTGTGTAATATTTGTAATAAGTTTATTAAAGGAAAAAGGAATAAATATCAGAGAAACTATATCAAAGAAAAATATAGTTGTCAGATGGTCTTTATATTATGCATTAATTATAGCAATAATTGTATTTGGAAGCTATGGATTAGGAATAGTACCACTTGATCCTATGTATGCTAATTTTTAGGAGGAAAATTTGAGATGAAAAAAAATATAATTAAATTTATAGCCTTTATATTAATACTTATATTCATATTAATGATTCTATCTTATATACTTGCTCCTAAAAATAATTCTGAAAAAGCAGGAATGAAGGAAGTAGAAGCAAGAGGAATATTTGGCGAAAAAGATAATACAATTGATGTTATAATGTATGGGGATAGTGAAACAATAGCATCTACAATGCCAATGAAAATATGGGAAGATTATGGATTTACAATGCATGTTTGTGGAACAGCTGGACAAACTTTGCCAGATACATGCAGAATGGTATATGATACAACTAGAAAACAAAAACCTAAAATAGTTATTTTAGAAGCAAATAATATATATAATCCTGTAAGTGTGACAGTACCGCTAGCGAGAATATTAAATATTATCTTGCCAGTAACAGAGTATCATAATAGGTGGAAGAATTTAAAATTAGAAGATTTTTATAGTAAAATAGATTATAAGGAAACAGATATAAATAAAGGATACCATTATATAGGAATAACTGATCCAGCAGATGATAGTCCTTATATGGAAAAAACAGAGAAAATAGAAAAAATACCACTACTTAGTAAAATATATATAAAATTCTTAAAATATTATACTGAAAAACAAGGCGGACAATTTGTAATAGTAAGTATTCCAAGTAAGAAAAATTGGTCATATAATAAGCATAATGGAGTAAAAGAATTTGCAAATAAAGAAGGTATTGAATTTTTAGACCTAAATGAATTAAAAGATGACTTAAATATAGATTGGAAAACAGAAACAGGAGATAAGGGAGATCATGTAAATTATAAAGGAGCACTTAAAGTAACAAATTACTTAGGTAAATGGTTAAAGGAAAAAAATATATTAGAGAATCATAAGGAAGATAAAGAATATGAAAAATGGAATAAAGATTTAGAAGAATTCAAAAAGATAGTTAAGTATTAAAAATTAAAAAAGTAAGGTTGAAATTATGTAATTATTATGATATATTTTAAAATGATAATAAAGAAAAGGAGATTTTTAAATGAGTAAATTCAAAAAAATTGATACATCAATAGATGGTGTATATGTAATTGAACCAACTGTTTTTGGAGATAATAGAGGTTATTTCATGGAAACATATAGTAAAGAAGAATTTAAAGAAATAGGATTAGATTATGACTTTGTACAAGATAATCAATCAAAATCTAAAAAAGGAGTTTTAAGAGGATTACATTTTCAAAAAGAAAATAGCCAAGCAAAACTAGTAAGAGTAATAAAAGGAGAAGTTTTTGATGTTGCAGTAGATTTAAGACCTGGAAGTAAAACTTATGGGAAATGGGAAGGTGTATTACTTTCTGAAGAAAATAAGAAAATGTTTATGATTCCAAGAGGATTTGCACATGGATTTTTGGTATTATCAGATGAAGCTGAATTTACATATAAATGTGATGATGTATATAATCATGAAGCAGAAGGAGGACTTGCTTGGAATGATCCTGATGTAGCAATCAAATGGCCAATGGGAGATTTAAATAAAGCAGATTTGTTAACATCAGAAAAAGATGCAAAATGGCCATCTTTAAAAGAATTAAAAGAAACTGATTTGTTTCAAAATTTAAAATAATTTTAAATAAGAATGTGAAAAAATAAAAAATAAATATAAAAATAAAGAAAGAGGAATAAAAAATGAGTAAAAATGTATTAGTAACAGGAGCTGCTGGTTTTATAGGAGCAAATTTTGCAGAATACTTTGTAAACAAACACCCGGATTATAAAGTGGTTGTAGTAGATAAATTAACATATGCAGGAAATATGAATAATCTAAAGAAGGTACAAGATAAAATAGAGTTTGAACAGGCAGATATATGTGACTTTGAAAAAATGAAAGAAATATTTAAAAAATATGATATAAATGGAGTAATTCATTTTGCTGCAGAATCACATGTTGACAATAGTATAAAAAATCCATTTATATTTACACAGACAAATGTAATTGGAACTCATACTTTGTTAGAAACTGCAAAACAAATATGGGGAGAAGGAAGCCCTAATAAATTTGTTCATATATCAACAGATGAAGTATATGGTTCTCTTGGAGAAGAAGGATATTTTACAGAAAAATCTCCAATAAAACCAAGTAGTCCATACTCTTCATCAAAAGCAAGTTCAGATTTAATAGCACTTGCATATAAAGAAACATATAAGATGAATGTAAATGTAACAAACTGTTCAAATAATTATGGTCCATATCAACACAATGAAAAATTAATACCACATATGATAAAACTTGCTTTAAATGATCAAAAATTACCAGTATATGGTGAAGGTTTAAACATTAGAGATTGGTTATATGTAGAAGATCATTGTGAAGCTATTGATTTAGTGTTCCATAATGGAGTTGCTGGAGAAAGGTATAATATTGGTGGACACAATGAAAGAAGAAATATTGAAATTGTAAAACTAATATTGCAAAGACTAGGAAAATCAGAAGATTTAATAGAACATGTAGAAGATAGAAAAGGACATGACTATAGATATGCAATCGATCCAACTAAAATAAGTAAGGAACTTCGGATGGCTTCCAAAAACAAAATTTGAAGATGGAATTGTAAAAACGATTGATTGGTATTTAGAAAATAGAGAATGGTTAGATTAAAATAGAAGATAGGTCTCATTTTGAATTGGGACTTATCTTTTATTATTTAAAGTTGTTGACAAAAATATCTCATAAATATATAATTTGCTTAGGAGAAAAAAAGTATAATTATGGAAAAAATAAGAAATATTATAAAAAAGATACTAACTAAAGAAGTAATACTATATATTGTATTTGGGATTTTCACTACAATTGTAAATTTAGGATCATTTTATTTATTAAATTCAATATTTAATTTAAATGAAAATATATCAAATTTTATTGCAATACTGCTTGCAGTGTTATTTGCTTATATAACAAATAAAGATTTAGTATTTCATTCTGAGGCTAAAACATTTAATGAAAGATTTATACAATTTCTTAAATTTATGTTAGGTAGAGCATTTACTATGGTTATAGAATTTGTTGGTGGAATAGGACTATTCTTATTGCCAATACCTAATGTTATTAGTAAAGCTATACTTACAGTAGTAGTAATTATATTAAATTTCTTTATTAGTAAATTCTTTGCATTTAAAAATAAAAAATAGTATGGAGAGTAAATGATGAAAAAGATATCTGTTGTAATACCAGTATATAATGAAGAAGAAGTATTAGAAATATCATATAAAAAAATAAAAGATACGTTGGAAAAAATAAGTGAATATAAGTATGAAATGATTTTTGTAAATGATGGAAGTAAAGATAGAACTTTACAAATGCTAGAATATATCTCACGAAAAAATGAAAATATAAAAGTAATATCATTTTCTAGAAATTTTGGACATCAAGCAGCAGTAACAGCAGGAATTAAGTATTCTACTGGTGATGCAGTAGTAATTATAGATGCAGACCTGCAAGATCCACCCGAATTAATACCAGAAATGATAAAACTGTGGGAAGATGGAAATGATGTAATATATGGAAAAAGGAAAAAAAGAAAAGGTGAATCAGCATTTAAATTGCTAACAGCAAAAATGTTCTATAAAACTTTAAATGCATTATCAGATGTAGAAATACCAAAAGATACAGGAGATTTTAGATTAGTAGATAAAAAAGTAATAGATGTTATAAATGAAATGCCAGAACATAATAAATTTTTAAGAGGATTATTTAGTTGGGTAGGCTTTAAACAATATGCATATGAATATCAAAGAGATGAAAGATTATCTGGAAAAACAAAATATCCATTAAAAAAAATGTGGAAATTAGCAACAGATGGTATTATAAGTTTTTCCACAAAACCTCTAAAAATAGTAGGAAGCATAGGATTTTTAACAATAATATTATCAATTGCAATATTAATATATTCATTAATTTCATATTCATTAAAATTGAATAATTTAACACCAGGATGGACATCCATAATGGTTGCAATAACACTATTTAGTGGAGTTCAATTATTATCAATATGGATAATTTCAGAATATATTTCAAGAATATATGATGAAACAAGAAAAAGACCACAATATATAATTGATAAAAAAATAAATTTAGATTAATTATTAAAGGGGGATCATATTATGAATAATATTAAGATATTTGCTTGTCCAACTGCAGAAAAATTTACTAAAGAAATTTGTGATTACTTAAAAATCGAAATGGGAGAAATAAAACATCTGAAATTTAAAAATGATAATAATTTTGTTCAGATACTAGAAACTGTTAGACAAAATGATGTTTATATTGTACAAACAGTACAGCCACCAGTAAATGAAAGAATAATGGAATTATTAATAACAATTGATGCTGTAAAAAGAGCCTCTGCTAAAAATATAAATGTGATTTTGCCGTATTATCCATATTCAAGATCAGATAAAAAAGATCAACCTAGAGTTCCAATTACTGCTAAACTAATGGCTCAGTTAATAGAGGCGGCAGGAGCAACTAGAGTAATTACATGCGACTTACATAATCCAGCAATACAAGCATATTTTAATATTAATTGTGATAGATTAACAGCAGAACATTTATTAGAAAACTATTTTAAAGAAAAAAACTTGAAAGATATGGTAATTGTTGCAACAGATGCAGGAAGTTCTAAAAAAGCATATAAATATTCACAATTTTTTAATTGCCCAATCGCAATGGTAGATAAAAGAAGAGAAGGAAATGATGATAGAGCAATTGCAAGTACAATTATTGGAGATGTTAAAGATAAAAATGCAATAATTTTTGATGATGAAATAGATACAGCAGGATCAATGATGGAAACAGTAAAAGTTTTAAAAAAATTCGGAGCAAAAAACATATATGCTGGATGTACTCATGGAGTTCTATCAGGACCTGCAATTGAAAGAATTAAAAATTCAGAAATAAAAGAATTAGTAGTAACAAATACTATACCAATTCCAGAAGAAAAGAAATTAGACAGTATAACTGTACTTTCAATAGCACCATTATTTGCAGAAACAATAAAAAGAATTAATGAAGAAAGACCAATAGGTGAATTATTTAGAAATTAAGACCGCTCTAGTGGTCTTTTTGTGCTATTTAAATAAAAAATAGATTAAAAGTTTAAATTAGAAATTATTTTTACAAATTTCACAATTACGAAATTTATTTAACAATAAAAAAGTTGTTTCGAAAAAGCGAAATAACTTGACAAATGGAGTATAACGCATTATAATTAGTGTAGGTGATAAAAATGTTAAAAAGAGAAATGTATTTATCAAGAATAAGAGGATTTTATGATAGTGACTTAATAAAGATTTTAGTAGGTATAAGAAGATGTGGAAAATCTGTGATTTTGAAACAAATAATGAATGAATTAAAAGAAAGAAAAATAGATGAAAGTCATATTATATATATTAACTTCGAATTAATTGAATATGAAGAATTACAAGATTATAAAAAATTAAATACATATATAAAAGAAAAAATATTAGATGAAAAAAAATATTATATATTTCTAGATGAAATTCAAAAAGTAGACAAATTTGAAGAAGTAATTAATTCATTAAGAGCATCAATCGAAAACATAAGCATATTTATTACTGGCTCAAATAGTAAATTACTCTCAAATGAATTATCAACTGTTTTATCTGGAAGATATGTATTGTTTAATATTTATCCTTTATCTTATAAAGAATTTGTAGAAATAACAGGCAAGGATGGTAAATTGGAAGATACATTTTGGAATTTTGTTAAATGGGGAGGACTTCCAAATAGAACTCAATTTACAGATGAAAGTAATATTAAAGACTATCTTCATAGTGTATTTGATTCAATTATATTAAGAGATGTAGTAGAGAGATTAGGACTAAAAGATACGGTTTTATTTGATTTATTATTACAATATATTGTAGATACTACAGGTCGTCAATTTTCTGCAGAAAATGTAATAAATTTTTTGAAAAATGAAGGAAAATCAGTATCAACTGAAACACTTTATATATATTTGGATGCACTATGCAAAGCTTTGATGATTAAAAAAATATATAGATATGATATTCATGGAAAAGCGATTTTAAAAACATTAAATAAATATTATATGACAGATTTAGGAATAGCACAAATAAAAAATAATAATTTTGAAATAAATAAGAGTTTTGCTATTGAAAATATTGTATATAACGAATTATTAGAAAGAGGCTATGAAGTTTACATAGGAAAAATAAAAGACGGCGAAATAGATTTTATTGCAACAAAAACAGATGAGAAATTGTATTTTCAAGTAACATATTTATTACAAGATGATAAAGTTAAAGAAAGAGAATTTGAAGCGTTTAATGAAGTAAATGACAATTATCCTAAATATGTTTTGTCATTAGATAAAGCAGATTTTTCCAAAAACGGAATAATTCATAAAAATATTATAGATTGGTTATTAGAAAAATAAATAAATAATAATATAAATTCTATAAAGTATTATTTAGAAAGGAATAGATTTTGATATGGATAAAAAAAGAATATTAACAGGTGATAGGCCTACAGGAAAATTACATATTGGACATTATTTTGGATCTCTAAAAAAGAGGGTTGAAATGCAAGAAAGTGGAAAATATGATCCATATATATTAATAGCAGATGTTCAAGCATTAACAGATAATTTTAACAATCCAGAAAAAGTAAGAAAAAATGTAAGAGAAGTAGCAATGGATTATTTATCTGTAGGAATTGATCCTAAAAAAACAACAATATATATACAATCAATGATACCAGAAGTTGCAGAATTAACAGTATTTTACTCAAATTTAGTAACAATTGCTAGACTTCAAAGAAATCCAACAGTAAAAACAGAAATAGCACAAAAAAGAGATTTATTTGGGGAAAGTGTAACATATGGATTTTTAGGATATCCTGTAAGTCAAGCAGCAGATATCACAGCATTTGAAGGAGAACTTGTACCAGTAGGAGAGGACCAACTTCCACTTATAGAACAATGTAGAGAGATAGTTAGAAAATTTAATAGCATATATGGAGAAGTATTAGTAGAGCCAGAAGCTGTACTATCTAGTGAAAAAAGAATAAAAGGACTAGATGGAAATGAAAAAATGGGAAAATCATTAGGAAATGCAATTTATTTATCAGATAGTGAAGAAGAAATAACAAAAAAAGTAATGAGTGCAGTAACAGATCCTAATAGAATAAAAAAGGATGATTTAGGAAATCCTGATGTATGTATGGTTTATTATTATCATAAATTATTTAGTACTAATGAAGAAGTAAAAACAGTATGTGAAGAATGTAAAGCTGGAAAACGAGGATGTGTTGCTTGTAAAAGACAATTAGCAGCAAACATAATAGAAGAATTAAGACCTATAAGAGAAAAAAGAGCATATTATGAAGCACATCCAGAAGAAGTAGATAAAATACTATTAGAAGGAACTGCAAAAGCTAAAGAAATGGCAAAACAAACAATGAAAAAAGTAAAAAAGGCTATGAAATTAGATTATTTTGAAAATTAGTGAAACAAAGGGGACAGTGACGATTTGTTTCAAAAAGGAGAAAAGATGTTTACAGATTATACAAAAATTATAATTAAAGCCGGAGATGGTGGAAATGGAGCTGCAACTTTTAGAAGAGAAAAGTATGTAGCAGCTCGGTGGACCTGATGGCGGAGATGGTGGAAATGGTGGAAATATATATTTCCAAGTAGATAAAGATAAAAATACTTTAATTGATTTTAGATATAATAGAAAGTTTAAAGCTAAAAATGGAGAAAATGGAAGTCGGAAGCCATTGTAACGGAAAATATGGAGAAGATTTATATATAAAAGTTCCTATAGGTACAGTTGTAAAAGATGCAAAAACAGAAGAGGTTGTAGCAGATCTATCTAAACCAAATCAAACAGAATTAATTTTAAAAGGTGGAAGAGGAGGTAGAGGAAACTCTCATTTTGCAACTGCAACTAGACAAGCTCCTAGATTTTCAGAAGATGGAGAAAAAGGAGAAGAAAAAGAACTTATATTAGAATTAAAGATGCTTGCAGATGTTGGACTTTTAGGATTTCCTAATGTCGGTAAATCTACATTTTTATCAATTGTAACAGATGCAAAACCTAAAATTGCAAATTATCATTTTACAACAATAATTCCAAACTTAGGAGTTGTAAAAACTAAAAATGGAGATGGATTTGTAATTGCAGATATTCCTGGAATTATAGAAGGAGCAAGTGAAGGTGTAGGACTTGGAATACAGTTTTTAAGACATGTTGAAAGAACAAGATTATTATTGCACTTTTTAGATGTATCAGGAGAAGAAGAAAGAAATCCAGTAGATGACTTTTATGCAATAAATAAAGAATTAGAAAAATATAGTAAAAAGCTAGCAACTAGAAAACAAATAATAGTTGCAAATAAAATTGATGTTGTAAATGAAAAAATATTAAAACAAGTAGAAGACTTAGCCAAAAAAGAAAATTTAGAACTATTTAAAATATCAGGAGCGACTAAAGAAGGAGTTCCAGAACTAATTGATTATATAGAAAAAACTCTTAAAATTTTACCTAAAGAAGATTTGATTGAGTATGAAGATAGAAAAGTATATACATTAGAAGATGAAGAAAAATGGACAATAAAGAAAGAAGATGGAGTGTTTATAGTATCAGGAAAAGCTATCCAAAAATTGATGGGAAGAGTGAATATAGAAGATAATGAATCAATTTATTATTTACAAAAAAGCTTAAAAAATATGGGAGTAGATGCTAAATTAAAAGAAATGGGCGTATGTGAAGGTGATACTGTAATATTAGATGATTGGGAACTAGAGTGGTACGAATAAATATAATAAAAAATGGAGGTAAATAATATGAGTGGAGAAAAAAGAAAAGATTATTTAGCTTGGGATGAATATTTTATGGCACTTGCAAAATTATCAGCTATGAGAAGCAAAGATCCATCTACACAAGTTGGAGCATGTATTGTAAGTAATGATAATAGGATTTTATCAATTGGATATAATGGAGCACCAAACGGATTTGATGATGAAAATTTTCCTTGGGGTAGAGAAGGAGAAAATTTAAATACAAAGTATCCATATGTATGTCATGCTGAAATGAATGCAATTTTAAATTTTAGAGGAAGTAAAAAAGATTTAGAAAATGCAAAAATATATGTAGATTTATTTCCATGTAATGAATGTGCAAAAATTATTATCCAATCAGGAATTAAAGAAGTTATATATTTATCAGACAAATATGCAAACTCAGAAAATAATATAGCATCTAGAAGATTATTTGATGAATGTAAGGTAAAATATAGTAAAATAAAATTAGATGAAGAAAAAGAAATAAAAATTGAATTGAAGTAATTTGCTTCAATTCAATTTTTTTGACATTAATATTGCATTATTGTTTTTATAATAGTTTTTTCTATTTCCAATTTCTTTGAAATCAAATTTTTTGTATAAATTAATTGCTACTATATTTGTTTCATCTACTTCTAAAGAAATAGATGATATATTTAAGTCTATAGACAATTTAATTAAATTTTTTAAAAGTAAAGAGCCAATACCATTATTTCTAAAATTCTTTTTTACTACGATATTCATAATATCTGCTTCATCTAATATTATTTTAATACCAGCAAATCCAATAATTTCATTATCTATTTTTGCTATTAGATATTTAGAATTCTTATTTTCTAATTCTTCTTTTAAAACATTATAGTTCCAAAAATCATCAAATTCAGATGTTAAAATATTTTTAATGATTTCTAAATGGCTCAAATTCATTTCTTCAATTTTAATATTATTCATCATTGTTCATATCCTTTAATCTTTGTTCTAACAACCTTTGAGCTTGAGGTTTCTTTAAGTATAATGGCAATATGTCTTCATTTAAAATTCCATTTTGATATTTTTTAAAACCACATAGCCCTAGATTGTATGAATTTAATATATTTTGTTTAGAATCTAAAAATATTGCATTTCTAAAAACATTACTTATCTGATTTTTAAAATTTTCAGCTCCATCTCCAACAAAAGTAATCGAACTATTATTAAAATCATCTTCTAAATAAGAATTTAATATAGCAATTGTGCTATCTATACTTTCTGCTTGAGGTTCTATTAGTTCTTCAAAATAATTTTCTTTTCTCTCATATAAAGCAAAATAGCAATTATCATTATTTGCATCTAAAATACTACAAACTAAAGTAGAATTTTTACTATTATAAGCTAATGCTTCTAAAGAATTAACTCCAATAAAAGGAATATTTAAACTATCATGAAAAGCTTTTACAGTTGCAATTCCAATTCTTATTCCTGTAAAAGAACCGTGGACCTATATCACAAACTATTAAATCTATATCATCTAAAGATAAATTATTTTTTATAAGAATGTCTTTAATCATAGGCATTAAATTTTCAGAATGAGTTCTTCCGAGTATCAGTATCTAAATTGCAAATTAAATTATTATTTTCTAAAATAGAAACTCCACAAATATTGCTTGAAGTATCAATACTTAATAATTTCAAAATAAAACCTCCTTTATTTAAAACAAACCTTTTAAATCATAATTATCAGTTGTTGTTATATTTAAAATCCTAATATTTTCATCATTATCATCTTTTTCAAAAGTGATATTTATATAATTTTTTGGAAGAACATCTTTTATTAATTCTCCCCATTCAATTAGACAAATTCCATTTGAGAAATATTCTTCGCCACCAATTTCATAAAACTCAGAAGAATCTTCTAATCTATATACATCAAAATGATAGATATTTATATTATCTTTTTTATATTCGTTGACAATTGTAAATGTAGGACTAGAAATTTCATTTTCTAATCCAAAAAAACTTAAGAAACCTTCAACAAACTTTGTTTTCCCAGAACCTAATTCTCCTGTTAAAACAACTACATCTGTAGGTTTTAGTCTGGAAGCAAATTTTTTTGCAAAGTTTTTTGTATCAAGTTCATTTTTGGAAATAAATCTATAATTTTTCATAAATCCTCCAATTAATTAAATTTACACCAATATTATAATATAAAAAATAAAAAAATTCAATTAAAAGGGTTGATAAATTATCAATCATGTAATATAATCGTAACATATTTGTAACAAAAAAGAAATAAAAAGATTGTGAGGAATTAAAAACATGTTTAAATTAGGGTTAGGACAAGATATTGGTATAGATTTAGGAACAGCAACAGTGATTGCTTATGTAAAAGGAAAAGGGATAGTTTTAAGAGAACCTTCTGTTGTTGCTGTAGATAATAACACAGGAGATGTTCTTGCAGTTGGACAAGAAGCAAGAAGAATGCTTGGAAGAACGCCTGGAAATATCGTAGCTACAAGACCTTTGAGAGATGGTGTTATATCTGATTATACTGTAACAGAAAAAATGTTAAAATATTTTATAAATAAAATTTGTGGAAAATTTATTTTTGCACCTAGAATTATGATATGTATTCCTTCACAAGTAACAGAAGTGGAGAAAAAAGCTGTAATAGATGCTGCTTCACAAGCAGGAGCTAGAAAAGTCTATTTAATAGAAGAACCAATTGCTGCAGCAATTGGAGCAGGTATTGATATATCTAAACCATGTGGAAATATGGTAGTAGATATTGGTGGAGGAACAACAGATATAGCTGTAATTTCTTTGGGAGGATCTGTTGTAAGTGCGTCATTAAAAGTTGCAGGAGATAAATTTGATGAATATATAGTTAAATATATTAAGAAAAAACATAATGTAATAATAGGAGAAAGAACAGCAGAAGAACTAAAGGTAAATATAGGATGTGTATTCCCAAAAATCCAAGATGAAGAAATGGAAGTAAGAGGAAGACACTTAGGTTCAGGACTTCCTGTTACTTTAAAAATAAAATCAAGTGAAATGTTGGAAGCTATGATAGAGCCAGCAATGATGATAGTAGACAGTGTACATTCAGTTTTAGAAAAAACACCACCAGAATTGGCAGCAGACATAAGTGATAAAGGAATTTATATGACAGGTGGAGGATGTTTAGTGTCTGGACTTGATAAATTATTACAAGAAAAATTAGGAATAAATGTTATGATAGCACAAGATACAGTATCTTGTGTAGCATTAGGAACAGGAAAAGCTTTAGATAATTTAGACGCATTAGAAAATAAAACAAGAAGATAGAAGGAGAAATAGTAGTAGATGAAAAAAGTAGCTTTTATAACATTGGGATGTAAAGTTAATCAATATGAAACAAATGCAATGATCCAAAAATTTATAGAAAAAGGCTATGATATAGTAGATTATACAGAAAAAGCAGATATATATATTGTAAATACATGTACTGTAACTAATATGTCTGATAGAAAATCAAGACAAATGCTTAGACGTGTAAAAGAAATAAATCCACATGCAATAGTTGCTGCATGTGGATGTTATGCTCAAGTTGCAAAAGAACAATTAGAAAAAATTTCTGAAATAGATTTAATTTTAGGAAATAATGAGAAAAAAGAAATAGTTAAATATATAGAAGAATTTATTCAAAAAAAAGAAGAAACAAATAAGAAAATAGAAGAAACAGAAGATGTAATGCATACTTTAGAATTTGTGGATTTCGGAAATGTTACATATACTGAAAAAACAAGGGCTTTTATAAAAGTTCAAGATGGATGTGATAGATTTTGCTCATATTGTATTATTCCATATGCAAGGGGAAGAGTAAGAAGTAGAAAGAAAGAAAGCATAATATCAGAAATAAAAAGCATTGCAAATAAGGGAATAAAAGAAGTTGTTATAACTGGAATTCATGTTGCATCATATGGAAAAGATTTAAAAGAAGAATATAAATTAATAGATTTATTAGAAGATATAAATAAAATAGAAGGAATAAAAAGAATTAGATTGGGTTCAATAGAACCACTTCTAATCACTGAAGAATTTATTTCAAGATTAGTGAAATTAGAAAAAGTATGTCATCATTTTCATATATCACTTCAAAGTGGATGTGATGAAACTTTAAAAAGAATGAATAGAAAGTATAATATTAAAGAATTTAAAAATATAGTTAATCTTTTAAGAAAAAATTATGAAGATGTAATACTCACAACAGATATCATAGTTGGGTTTCCAGGAGAATCAGAAGAAGAATTCAATAATACATACAAATTTCTAGAAAAGATAAAATTTTATAAAATGCATGTATTTAAATATTCTCCAAGAAAAGGTACCAAAGCAGCAAAAATGGATAAACAAATAGATGGAAATATAAAAGAAGAAAGAAGTAAAAAGTTAATAGATTTATCAAATAAAAACGAGAAAGAATATAACGACACTTATCTTGGAAAAGAAGTTGAAGTATTATTTGAAGAAAAGAAAGAAAATATTTATAAAGGACATACAAAAAATTATATACTAGTTCATTTGCCAGAAAAAGATATCCAAAATAATATGATAGAAAATATAGAAAATGAAATTTTAAATGTAAAATGTATAAAAGCAGAAAATAATTATATTAAAACGACCTTGTAATTAAATTGTAATATTAATGTAACAAACATTTAATATAAAAAAGCTTGAATATCATGAAAAAATATAGTATAACTTAAATAACAAAGTGTGAAAAATTACAAAGGAGGAATACTGATGGCAGATTTAGGAGAAGAAAATAAAATTTCTGGAGTTTTTGGTGGAATAGAATTTGAAAATAGTGAAGGTTCACAAGAAACTGTACAACAAGCTGGAACAATCAGAAACAAAGATTTACCTGTTAAACAAGGATTCTGGGGAAAATTCAAAGCATTCTGGTTACAAGATATTGATTGGAACAGAGAAATAAATGTAGAATTAACTCCATATCAACAAAAAGTTGAAGATGAAATAAATGAATTCTTACATCAAGAAATTACTTGGGGAAAAGTTCATGATTTCTTATTTCAAGAAATAAAATTCTAAATGTAATTAAGATATGAAGAATTAGTTTAATAAGCAAAATGAAAAGGGGATATTAATATTTTCTTAATCCAAATATTAATATGTCCTTTTTTGATTTTAATAGGAGGTAAGTATGGCTAAAAATAAAACGGTTTTTGTATGTAGCGAATGCGGAAATGAATCTAGTAAATGGTTAGGAAGATGCCCTGCATGTCAGGCATGGAATAGCTTCTATGAGCAAAAAGTAGTAGAAACTAAAAATAGGCAAGTAAAAGATAAAAAGACAAGCATACCACAAAAGCTAAATTCATATGAGGCCAAAGAAACATTGAGAATACATACAGGTTTCCAAGAACTAGATAGAGTATTAGGAGGAGGATTAGTAAAAGGATCTCTTGTTTTATTGGGAGGAGAACCTGGTATTGGTAAATCAACTTTAATATTACAAATTTGTGATAAGATTAAAGGGGATGGAAAGGTTTTATATGTTTCTGGAGAAGAATCAGCAGAGCAAATAAAATTAAGAGCAGATAGATTAAACATAAATAATGAAGATATTTTGTTTTTAGGAGAAACAGATATAGACTTTGTAAAAGAAGCAATAATAAATGTTAATCCAAAACTTGTAATTATAGATTCTATACAAACAATGTATTCTGATGAGATAACAGCAGCTGCTGGAAGTGTTAGCCAAGTAAGAGAAATAACATCACAAGTTATGAGAGTATGTAAATCAAAAGGAATTACAACTATTATAATTGGACATGTTACAAAAGAAGGAAATATTGCAGGTCCAAGAGTTTTAGAACATATGGTAGATACTGTATTATATCTTGAAGGAGAAAGATATTTTTCTTACAGAATTTTAAGAGGAGTAAAAAATAGATTTGGTTCAACAAATGAAATTGGAATGTTTGAAATGAAAGAAGAAGGAATGTGTGAAATTACAAATCCATCTGATATATTAATATCAGAAAGAGATGATAATCCAGCAGGCTCATGTATAGTATCTAGCATGGAAGGAACAAGACCGATACTTGTAGAATTACAAGCGCTAACTTCACAGACAGTATTTGGTTATCCAAAAAGAACTGCAAATGGTATAGATTATAATAGATTATCTCTTCTTATTGCAGTATTAGAAAAAAGAGCAGGCTTGAATTTAGGTTCTCAAGATGTTTATTTAAATGTAGTAGGTGGATTAAAAATAAATGAACCTTCAATTGATTTAGGAATTATGATGGCTACAGCATCTAGTTTTAAAAATATTTCAATTCCAAAAGACACGATAATAATAGGAGAAGTTGGCTTAACAGGAGAAGTTAGAAGAATTAATTTAATAGAAAAAAGAATTAAAGAAGCAGAAAAATTAGGATTTAAAACTTGTATTATTCCAGAAAGTAATAAAAAAGACTTGAAAGATAAATATAAATTAGATATAATAGGCGTTAGAAATATAAATGATGCTATGAAAAAAGTTGGAATAAAATAGTTATCAAAAAAATAGTTCATAAAGAAAGGAGAGACAAGCTTTGAGAAAAGGCAAAGAAGATAATATTACTGAAATTTTAAAATTAATTGCGCCAGGAACTCCAATAAGAAATGGACTAGAAAATATATTAAGAGCAAGAACAGGAGCTTTACTATTAATAACAGATAATAATGAAGTGCTAAAACAAGTTGTAGATGGTGGATTTACAATTAACGAAGATTATACATCATCAAAATTATATGAATTAGCAAAAATGGATGGAGCAATAGTATTAAGTGGAGATTTGAAAAAAATTTTATATGCAAATGCTCAACTTATACCATCTTATGAAATTTCAACTTCAGAAACAGGAACAAGACATAGAACAGCAGAAAGAACTGCAAAACAAACAGGAGAGTTAGTAATTAGTATATCTCAAAGAAGAAACATAATAACTATATTTAAAGGAAATGATAGATATATATTAGAAAATACAGATGCAGTATTAAATAAAGCAAACCAAGCAATTCAGACATTGGAAAGATATAAAAAAGTATTTGATAATAAATTAAGTATATTAAATGAATATGAATTTAATGATATAGTAACTCTCCAAAATGTTATAGAAGCAATTCAAAGAGCTGAAATGGTTATGAAAATTGTAGAAGAAATACAAAGACAAATTTATGAACTTGGAAATGATGGAAGACTTGTAAAAATGCAACTAGATGAATTAATTGGTGGATTGGAAAAAGAAGAAGAGTTAATTATAAAAGATTATATTGTACCAACTAGAAAAAGAAGAACTCCTCCAAAAGTAATGGAGAGTTTAGCTGAACTTAGTTATGAAGATATATCTAAAGATTCTGTTATTGCAAAGCTTTTAGGATATGAAAATTTTGATAATTATGATGAAGTTGCAGTTTATACAAAAGGATATAGGATTTTAAACAAGGTTCCAAGAATGCCTTCAAATATTGTAGAAAACCTAATAGATTCTTTTAAATCATTTCAACATATTTTAGCTGCTGATATAGAAAGTTTAGATGAAGTAGAAGGTATTGGAGAAGTAAGAGCAAGATCGATAAAACAAGCATTAAGAAGAATGCAAGAACAATTTATTTTTGATAATTTAATTTAAGAAAGGAATAATGAAAAATGAAAAAATTTAAAAATGTAATTTGGGTAATTGCTTTAATTTTATTAATAGTATTAATAGGAATTATAGGATATGGGTATTATAAAAATGCAACAATGGAAGTTAAAAATCCTATTGCAACTATAGAAGTGAAAGATTTTGGAACTATAAAGGTAGAATTATATCCTAATTTAGCTCCAAACACTGTAGCAAATTTTATAACACTTTCAAACAGAGGATTTTATAATGGATTGACATTTCATAGAATAGTTAAAGATTTTATGATTCAAGGTGGAGATAAAAATGGAACAGGAAATGGTTCTGCAAGTTTATCAGATTTAAAAGATGATGGAGAAGATAAAGAATATTCTATAAAAGGTGAGTTTATAGCCAATAAAGTTGATAATAAATTAAAATTTGATGAAGGTGTTATTGGTATGGCGAGAAATGACTATACACAGCAATCATCTTCATTAAGAGAAGAATCTTATAATTCAGGAAGCTCACAATTCTTTATTACAACAAAAGCATCACAATCATTAAACGGATATTATACATCTTTTGGAAAAGTTATAGAGGGCATAGATGTAGTACATAGCATTGAAAATGTAGAAGTAAAAGCTGCTGCTGATGCAGAAACTAGTGGAAATACAGAAGTTAGTACACCTGTAAATAAAGTTATTATTGATTCTATTAGTGTAGATACACAAGGTGTAGATTATGGATTACCAGAAACATTAACACCATTTAATTATCAAACATGGTTATATAAACAATATGGATTAGATCCAAGTGCTTTTGGGACATCTGAAGAGTAAAAAACAGAAATTCAACAAAATTCGAAAAAGTAGTTGACAAATGGGGTAGGAATTAGTTATAATTATATATGTGCTTAAACTTTTAAGCTACAACAATGGTGGATGTAGCGTAGCTGGTTAACGCGCCAGTTTGTGGCACTGGAGACCGTGGGTTCGAGTCCCATCTTCCACCCCATTTAATTTAATATTGGGCTGTAGCCAAGCGGTAAGGCACCAGACTTTGACTCTGGCATGCGCTAGTTCGAATCTAGCCAGCCCAGCCAGTGACGAATCTGTTCGAACTTTTATGAACAGATTCTTTTTTTTGTTGTATTTATTTGGAAAAATAAGTAAAAAATATTGACAAAAACAAACAATTGTTTTATAATGATTTTAAAAAATATAGAAATAAAAAATTTAGAAACGGAGATGATATTAATGAAAGATATAGATAAAAATAATAAATCGTTTGAAGAAATAAAACATATTGATGAGAATGGAATTGAATTTTGGTATGCTAGAGAACTAATGAAAGTTTTAGGATATAAAGATTGGAGATATTTTGATGCAGTTATTGGAAAAGCTCAAATAGCTTGTCAAAATTCTGAAATAACTTATACTGACCATTTCGTTGTTAACAACAAAATGGTAGAAATAGGGTCTGGAGCAAAAAGAGAACAAAAAGATTATAAATTAACACGATACGCTTGTTATCTTATAGCTCAAAATGCAAATCCAAGATTAAAAATTGTTGCACTTGCTCAAACTTATTTTGCAGTACAAACTAGAAAACAAGAAATAAGTGAAAAAGAATATAGTATGTTAACAGAAGATGAAAAGAGATTTTATCAAAGAAATTTAACAAGAAAAGGTAATTATTCACTAAATCAAGCTGCAAAAAATGCTGGAGTTAAAAATTTTGATAGATTTCATAACGCAGGTTATAAAGGATTATATAATGGAGAAACAGCTGATGATATTGCTAAAAGAAAAGGATTAAGATATAGAGAAGATATTTTAGATAATATGGGAAGTGATGAACTTATTGCTAACCTATTTAGAATTTCTCAAACTGAACAGAAATTAAAGAAAGATAATATAAAAACTGAAAAAGAAGCAAACTTTACTCATTATGAAGTAGGTAAAAAAGTAAGAAAAGCAATTGCTGATATTGGAGGAACTATGCCAGAAGATTTACCAACACCTAAAAAGAGTTTAAAGCAATTAGAAAAAGAGAAGAATACTAAATTAAAAGTGAAAAATAATGAATAGATAAAACAAATAAGGAGTTCTAATAAAGGAATTCCTTATTTGTTTTATCTAAAAGATTTTTATAAAGAAATATTACATAAAGAAAATGTATTTAATGATTATGAAATAGATTTAATAAATAATCCACTAAAGAGGATTTTAACAGAAGATGAACTAACTAAAACAAAAGATAATAAATTAAAGGATAAAAATGATAAGAATAAAAAATAAAGGAGAAATAATAGTTATGGAAAAAGTAAATGAAGTAATAGAAATAATAAATAAAATGGGCATAAAAGATAAATTAAGAGTTGGTGTTTGTATGTCAGAAAGTTCTTATACTAATTTAAAATATAATAAATCACATATACATAGTGTATTTGATAAGAGATTAAAACAAATTGATAATGAATATCTAACAAGCTATGTAAATATGAGAAAGTATCCACAAGTATTATTTGTTATGGCGAAAATCTTTGAAATGAATAATGCAGAACAAAATAAAGTTGCATTATATTTGTTTAATAATATAAATATGAAATATTAATAAAAGGTAAACAATCAAAATAATTGCACTTTATGTAAAATTATGCTATAATAGAAATGTAAACTTTATTGGAGTCCCCAATAATTATCATTCGGGGGCAATGCCTCCGAAAACTTAAGGAGGTAGCTACTATGAATGAAATACGGATAATTTGTGCAGATTCTCCATATGGAAAAGGAAACTGCCAATATGCAAAAGTTGTGGAAGAAAGAGGTGAATTTCCTGTTATTATTGAGAAATTAACAACAGAAGCTGACGGAAAAAAAGGCATCATAAGGGAAGAGCGCATTGAAACACATCGCTATGCAGTTTATTGTACTCATCCAAAGCAAAAAAATAAATTTGTTGGAACGGTTGAACCCTATGGTGGCGTATGCTATCTTCCAACGGATTGCCCTCAAATTCAAAAAATTACAATTTGGCAACGTATTAAATCATTTTTAAATATGTAGCATAGAAATGCTGTAATAATTTCTAATAAGATAGAGGTATTACAGCATTTTTATTGTTAAATTTTATAAAACATTGAAAAATCACATCTGCTTACTATCATTTCCTATTTTAATTAGTATAACACACATCTTATTATAAATCTAAAGAAATCAAATAAATATTCGCAAAAAGTTCATATAAAAACATAAAAATAACTTGAATATTTTTTAATAATTTGATAATCTATATATAAATAAAACAGATTGATATTTGTATCAATCGTTAATGCTCTGAAAAAAAGTTGTAGATAACTTTAACACAGGAGCCAATAAGGAATCTGTTCGAACTTTTATGAACAGATTCTTTTTTTGTTAATTTGAAAAAAAGGTATTAAAATCTATTGACAAATACAAACAATTGTTTTATAATAATTCTAAATTTAATAAAAAGTGAAGAAACGGAGATGATATTAATGAAAGATGTAGAAAAAAACAACAAATCATTTGAAGATATAAAACATGTTAATGAATGTGGAGTTGAGTATTGGTATGCTAGAGAACTTATGCCAATATTACAATACTCTAATTGGCAGAAATTTGAAAAAATAATTAATAAAGCAAAAATATCTTGTAAAAATAGTGATATTAGTGTATTAGACCATTTTACTGACATCAATAAAATGGTTCAAATTGGTTCAGGAGCTTATAGAAAACAATCTGAGTATAAATTAACTCGCTATGCTTGCTATTTAATAGCGCAGAATGGAGATAGTAGAAAAAAAGTAATTGCTTTGGCACAAACATATTTTGCAGTGCAAACTAGAAAACAAGAAATAAGTGAAAAAGAATATAGTATGTTAACAGAAGATGAAAAAAGATTTTATCAAAGAAATCTAACTAGAAAAGGAAATTATTCATTGAATCAAGCTGCAAAAAATGCTGGTGTAAAAAATTTTGATAAATTTCATAATAGCGGATATAAAGGTTTATATAATTGAGAAACAGCAGATGATATTGCTAAAAGAAAAGGCTTAAGATATAGAGAAGAATTTTAGATAATATGGGAAGTGAAGAACTTGCAGCGAATCTATTTCGTATTACACAAACTGAATCAAGATTAAAAAGAGATAAAGTTGATACTGAAAAGAAAGCAAATAAAACTCATTATGAAGTAGGTAAAAAGGTAAGAAAAGCAATTTCTGATATTGGTGGAACTATGCCTGAAAATTTACTTACACCTAAGAAGAGCTTAAAGCAATTAGAAAAAGAAAAAACAATAAAATAAAAATTCAAAATAATAAGTAAAATGATCAATAATTTTATAAATAAGATAATAATTTACCATTCCATTTTGGTATATTTCTTAGTTCATGTAAATATAAATGAAATATAACAAAATGAAAGAAGGAATTAAATTGGAAAATATAAAAAATATATTTAAAGGTGTAGGTATATCTATAATAGTAACATTAATAGCTCTATTAATATTTTCAGTGATATTAACATATACAAATGTTGGTGAAAATACAATTGCACCTGTAGTTATAGTTGTAACAGCATTAAGTATATTATGTGGAAGTTCAATTTCAACTAAAAATATAAAAAAGAATGGTATGATAAATGGAGGGTTAATAGGATTAGTTTATTTATTAATATTATACATGATTTCTAGTATATTAAATTGGAAGTTTAGTTTAAATATACAAAGCTTAATAATGATATTAGTAGGAACAGCTTTTGGTATATTAGGTGGAATAATAGGAGTAAATAGGAAATAGAATAGGATGACCTATTCTTTTTTTGATATTTATTGCAAAAATTGTCGAATTTTGCGGTGAAAAGTCAAAGAAAAATCATAAAAATTATTGACAATGGAAGAAAAAGTTTTTATAATCAGAGTACATTTTTAATTATCTATAATTTTAATTTAAATTCAAAAAGTTTAAATCTAAGTTTGTTTATCTAAAAAATAATCCAATTTGAAACAAATAATGTTAGGAGGGATGCCTTTGACAAAATCAAAAAAATAATAATCTACATTTTTTTAATTGTCATATTAGTAATAATTTTTTGTGCTTTTAAATTATCTAGAAATAATATTACAAATTTAAAAATAGAAAATAAAAATCCAATTGCCTCATGGAATTTTATTGTAAATGATAGTAAAGAAGAAATACAAAAAATTAGTTTAACATCATCTAAGGAAAACGCTTCTGAACTTAACCAAAAAATTGCCCCAGGTACAAGTGGTAGCTTTCTAATATCAATTGATACTACTGGAACAGAAGTAGATATAAGATATAGTATTAAATCAATAGATGAAACAAACAAACCCCAAAATTTTAAATTTATACTTGAAGACAAAGAATATAATTCATTTCAGGATATGGAAGAATGTTTGACTGGAATAATTAGTTTGGCTGATGAAATAAAAACAAAAACATTTGAAATAAAATGGAAATGGGATTATGAAACTGGAAGTACTGAAGAAGAAATTAAGAAAAATGATTTAAAAGATACTGAAGATATGCAAAATATTAGAAATTATGATTTTATTATTCTTGTAAGTGGAGAGCAAATAAAATTATAGATAATAAAAATGAAATAATATCCTTTATACAATAAAGTGGGGAAAAGTTAACATTTCCTCACTTTTATATTATAAAAAGGAGGCTTTGAAATAAAAAACAAGAAAAAATTAATAACTGTATTTATTATTTTAATTATTATACTTTCTAAAAATAGTTTAGCAAAATATTTTAGTAATACAAATATAAATATAAATACTAAAATTTTAGAACCAATAATTGAAATAGAAAATGATAATGTAATAGATATAAACTCAGATGAAAGTAAATTATATTATTTTAAAATAAAAAATTTTAATAATGAAGAAAAGATAAATGAAGTCTGTTTAGAATATTATATAGAATTTATAAATAATTCAAGTGAAATAATTAGTATTAAAATATATAAAAATAATGAAGAAATAAAACTTAATAAAAATAAAACAGATAAATTTATACTTGAAACTAAAGCTAAACAAGAAGATGATTATAAAATAGAAATATTAGTAAACGATAATTACTTAAAAGAAATAAATGATATTATAAAGATGAAAATATATTTTGAACAAAAAGTTTAAGAAGGATGTAAAAATGATAAAGAAAATAATAGATATATTTGTATTTATATTTTTAATTTCTTTAGGAATATCTATTTATACAGTTAATGCAAAATACTTTTTTTATAAAGAATTTACAATTGGAAATATTAATATAGATACAATAGAGCCAAAAATAGAGTTAATGAATATAAAAAATACATTATATAAAGAAAATGAAAAAGAACTATATAATGTTAATATACAACTAAAGGTGATAGAAAGCAATATTAAGATAAATAATATTAATAAAATTCAAATAAAAATAGATGGTAAAGAAAATGAAAATTATAAGATAAATAGGTTAGAAAATATATCAGACGAAATATTATATGAAATAAATCTAAAAGATTTATTTAAAAATCAAAAAATAGAAATATATATACCTAAAGAAACAATAATTGATAATTCTAGTAATACTAATAATGAACAAACAATTAAATATGAAGTTTAATATAATAAATAAAATAATTTTAGTAAAACAGTTGATATTTTTGTTAAATTAATATAAAATCAAGAAGGTTTGAAAAAATTTAAAATCAAATTTTATAAACAAAATAAATTTAACGGAGGAATATCATGAAGAAATTAAAATTATTAACAATATTATTAACAGTTGTTTTAGTTACAATGGTGGCTTTTTTTGGTGTATATGTTTTTACACAAAATAGAATGGAAAATAAAGTTAAAGACTATTCGTATATGATGGATTTAAAAGGTGGAAGAAACATTATTTTATCAGTAGATAGTTCGAATAAAACAACAGTTAAAGATAGCGAAGGAAAAGAAGTAGAAGATGCAGAAAATTTAACTGATGAAGAAATGAAAGAAAAAGGTTATATAAAAGAAGAAACACCTTATAATTCTGAAGAAGTTTTAAATATCGAAAATTACAATAAATCAAAAAATGTAATTGAAAAAAGATTAAAAGAATTAAAAGTAGAAGAATATAATATAAGAGTAAATGAAGAAACAGGAGATATAGTTATTGAAATCCCTGAAAATGATAATACAGATACAATTGTTTCTCAATTATCAGCAGTTGGTAAATTTAAGATAGTAGATAGTAACACAAAAGAAATATTAATGGATACTAACGATTTAAAATTAGTAAATGTAATGTATGGATCTGATAATAAGAGTGCTACTTCATCAGGTACAACAGTTTATTTGAATATAGAATTTACTGAAGAAGGAACAAAAAAATTAGAAGAAATTACTAATAAATATAAAGGCGATACTGAATCAGCTCATGATGATAGTGAGGAAGCAGAACATTCTCATGATGAAAGTGAAGAAAATACAAATAAAGTAACTTTATTTGTAGATGATAATGAAATGTTATCTACAGGATTTGAAGAACCAATAAAAACAGGTAAAATACAATTATCAATAGGAAAAAGTTCAACAGATACAAAAACAATAAAAGATTATACTTCTCAAGCATCTAATATGGCAGTGGTATTAAATAATGGAGAAATGCCTGTAAAATATACAGTTCATGATAATCAATATGTTTTATCTGACATAACAAATAATGATTTAAGTATATTATTTTATATTGTTTTAGGTATAACATGTGTTGCATTAATATTATTAATATTTAAATATAAAATGTATGGATTACTTGGAACTGTATCTTTTGTTGGACTAGCTTCATTATTGTTATTAGTAATACGTTATACAAATGTTAATTTATCTATTCAAGGAATACTAGGAATTATAGTAACATTAGCATTAAATTATATTTTTATATGTAAAGCATTATCAAAATTAAATAGTGATGAATACAAAAAATCTACAATAGGTGAAGTTATAAAAGATACTTATAAAGAATTCTTTATTAAAATTATTCCGATTTGTATAGCAATAATTGTATTCTGCTTTGCTGGATGGGCTCCTATTAGTAGCTTTGGAATGGTTATATTCTGGGGAATAGTATTAATTGCAGTATATAATTTAGTCATTACAAATTTATTATTCAGAATACAAAATAACAAGTAGGAGGAAATAAAATGGAGAAATTAACTAAGAAAAATAAATTAATAATATTAATCCTTGCTGTTATAATTATTGCAGGAATAGTAGTAGCTGCTACTATAGGATTTAATTTTGAACTAAGTATGCAAAAAAATAATAAAGTACAATTTTATATACAAAAAGATTTTGAAATATCTGATATAAAAAATATAACAAATGAAGTTTTTGGAAACGAACAAGTAGTAATTCAAAAAGTAGAAGTTTTTGAAGATACAGTAATGATAACAGCTAAAGAAATTAATGAAGAACAAGTAAAATCCTTAGTAGAAAAGTTAAATGAAAAATATGAATTAGAATTAAATGCAGATAGTGTAGAAATAGAAAAAATTCCAAATATGAAATTAATGGATTTATTAAGCCCATATATATTTGGATTCTGCTTAGCAAGTATAATAATTTTAGTTTATATGATATTAAGATATAAGAAATTAGGAATATCAAAAGTATTAATAGAAACAATTTTAACAATAGTTATTCCACAAGCAGTATTGTTTAGTGTAATTGCAATTACAAGAATACCAGTTGGAAGATTAACAATACCAATGGTAATAATTATATATTTAACTTCATTATTTATTTACACAGGTAACAAAGAAAAACAATTAGCAAAAATAAAAGAAGAAGAGTAAAATACTTGCAAATAACATTAAACTAGTATAAAATAGAAACATAAAAATAAAAAGAAAAAAGAAGGTATAAAATGCAAAAGATGAAAACGAGCAAAGCTCTTGATACTGTAAGAGAGAGAGAGAGAGAGAGAGAGAGAGAGAGCAGTAATTTAATTAATAGAATAAATAAAGAAAAAATAACAAGACTAGACCTATAAATAATATAGGTTTTTAGTCTTGTTTTTACGTTTTATAAAAAATAAAAAAACAAATGAAAGGGGAAAATTTAAAATGAAAAAAAATAATGGAATAACTTTGATAGCATTAGTGATAACTATCATAGTTCTTCTAATTTTATCTGGAGTAACTATTGTAACTTTAACAGGGGATAATGGATTATTTACTAAAACAACAGAAGCGGAATTTAAAAGTGAAATAAAACAGTATGAAGAAGAATTAAGGCTAAAGATTGGAGAAGAGGATATAGAAGCTTTAGGAAATAGAACAAATACAATAAATGTATTTAAAAAATTCCCATCAACAGGAGAAGAAAATGAGAACTTTGAAAAAGAAATGAAATCAAATATACCAAGCTTTAATAATTCTAAATATGGAAATAAGTTAGAAATAAGGAATGATGAATTAATATATACAGATGAAGAAAATGAACTAGAAAGAAAATGGTTTGGAGAGGTAAACTTAAGCTTAGCAAAATATTTTATAACAGTAAACTACGTAGATAAGCAAGGAAATAAATTAGCAGAATCTGAAACAGTATCAACTATAACAGGACTATATGAGATAGAACCAAAAGTAATAGAAGGATATGAGGCAGAAAGACCAATATATGAAGGAAAGATAAAAGGAGATACAGAAATAACGATAACATATTTACAAGAAAGTGGAGATTTAGCGTATATAGGACTGGATGAAAGTGGAAATGAAACAGAAGATGAAAATAAAATAGTAGAATATAGCGTGGCAGGTATAGGAAACTTTACTGGAGAAGATTTAGTAGTACCTAAAAAATATAAGAATATCCCAGTAACGCAAATAGAAGAAAAAGCATTTAAGAATAATAATACAATTAAAAATTTAATAATATCAAATCAAATAAAATTAATTAAAACAGAAGCTTTTTGGAATAACTCAAAAATAGAATATTTAAAAATAGATGCTCAGAAAATATCAACATATACATTAGATAATTGCCCCAATATTACTAAAATTAATATAGGAGAGAATGTGAAAAATATAGCGGATCGTGCTTTTTACAATTGTAAAAAATTAAGTGATGTGACTATTTTCTCCAGCGAAGTAAATATAAACGCATATACATTCGCGGGTTGCTCAGCTATGAAAACAATAAAAACAAACAAAAATAATAGCAAATACAAAGAAAAAGATAATATATTATATTCAAAAGATGGTAAAAAAATATATATGTGTCCAAGTGCTAGAGAAGGAGAATATATTATTTCAAGTGAAGTTGAAGAAATAGGAGACTATGCTTTTTATGGAAATTTAATATTAACTAATATAATTATACCTAAAACAGTAAAAAGAGTAGGAACAGAAGCTTTTTGGAACAACTCAAAAATAGAATATTTAAAAATAGATGCTCAGAAAATATCAACATATACATTAGATAATTGCCCCAATATTACTAAAATAGACATAGGAGAGAATGTAGAAAACATAGCAGATCGTGCCTTTTACAAATGCAATAATTTAAATGATGTAACTATTCTCTCTAATCAAGCAAATATAAATGCATATACATTCGCGGATTGTTCGGCCATGAAAACAATAAAAATAAATGAAAATAATAATAAATATAAAGTGGTAGATGATGTATTGTATTCAAAAGATGGGAAAAAGATATACATGTGTCCAAGCGCTAGAGAAGGAGAATATATTATTCCAAGCGAAGTAGAAGAGATTGGAGATTATGCTTTTTATGGAAATTTAATATTAACTAATATAATTATACCTGAAACAGTAAATGTAGTAGGGATAGAAGCTTTTTGGAATTGTAGTAATTTATTAGAAATTACCTTAAAAGCGCATACTATTTCTAAATTAGCATTTGATAATTGCTCAAATTTAAAAAATATTGTAATAAAAAATAGCGTTAAAAATATAAAAGAAAGAGTATTTAATGGATGTAATAAAATAGAAAAAATAAATTACGATGGATCGATTTCGGATTGGAATAATATTAGTGAAAATGAATGGAATAAAAATTCAAATATAACTCAAATAATTTGTTTAGATGGAACAACTGACATATAAATTAAATTTTAGCTATTTGATAAAAGCATAAGTAATAAGCTTATTGAATAATATATATAACTTTAAGATTTATATTAATATTTTATAAAAATGTTAAAAAATAATAATTACGGCTCTATTTAGAACAACTATTACAAAAAAATGAAACATTAGGTGTCTGTCCCTTTTGTTTCATTTTTTTGTAAAAATTTATAAAAAACTATACAAAATTAGAAAAAGTAATGATATAATGAAAGCCAAAGATGATTTAGATTTTTTTGGAGGAAAAAATGGGAAGTATAGTTTTATTAGATGAATTAACAATAAATAAAATAGCAGCTGGGGAAGTTATAGAAAGACCAGCTTCTGTAATAAAAGAAATGGTAGAAAATTCAATTGATGCAGGAGCAACAAATATTACAGTTGAGATAAAAAATGGAGGTATATCTTTTATAAAAGTAACAGATAACGGAAAAGGTATAGCTTCCGATGATTTAGAAATTGCTTTTGAAAGACATGCAACTAGTAAAATAAGAAGTGCAGATGATTTAGATACTGTAACTTCTATGGGGTTTAGAGGTGAAGCTTTAGCTAGTATTGCAGCCATTGCAAATGTGGAAATGATATCAAAAACAGAAGAACAAGATATAGGATATAGAGTTGTAGTAGAAGCAGGAGATGTATTAGAAAAAGAAGAAGCGGGTTGTAGAACAGGTACAACAATTACTGTTAAAAATTTATTCTTTAATACTCCTGTTAGATATAAATTTTTAAAGAAAGATTATACAGAATCAGGTTATATTGAAGATGTTATAACAAGAATAGCCTTAGTTAATCCAAATGTTGCAATAAAATTAATTAATACAGGAAAAACTGTTATACAAACAAATGGTAATGGAAAATTACAAGATGTAATTTATAGCATATATGGAAAAGATGTAGCAAATGGAATATTAGATGTATCTTACAATTATGAAGATATAAAAATAGAAGGTGTAATTGGAAAACCAGAGATTGCAAGATCAAATAGATCAAATCAATTATTCTTTGTTAATAAAAGATATATAAAAGATAAGACTTTAACAGCTGCAACAGAACAAGCATACAAAGGATTAATTCCAATTGGAAAATTTGGATTTGTTATATTAAATATAGAAATGAATCCTGCTAAAGTAGATGTGAATGTTCATCCTGCAAAACTAGAAGTTAGATTCCAAGAGGAAAATAAAATTTTTCAATCAATATATCATGCAATAAAAGATACTTTATTAAAAGGTGAATTAGTTGCAGATACTTCTAAAACTGTGTTAGAGAGCCAAAACAGAATAGATAGATCAGCTTTAAGCTTTGAAGAAAGATTAAAGAATTTAAGAGAAGCTAAAAAGGAAAGTAGTAATAATTCAGGTGGATTATTTGGCTTTAGAAAACAAAATGAAAAACAAATTGAAGACTATACAAATGAAGAAAGTAAAATAAAAACTAATATAGTAGAAGACTTGTATAACAAAAAAGAAAATGAAGATGGAAATAATAAAGAACAAATAATGGATAATCAAGCAACAACAGTATTTAAGATGCCAATTGATAGTAATCCAGTAGATACATCAGATGTATTAGCACAATTAAAGAAAATGCAAGATCAAATACAAAACGATTTAGATGAAACTCAAAAAACAAGAGTTATAAATTTAAGTGATGTTAATGAAGAATATAAATTAAACAGTAATGATAGTTCTAATAATGAAACTGATAATCAAGAAACTAAAGTTATAGAAAGTGTAGAACAAAAAGAAGAAAGTAAATATGATGAAAATGCTATTCCAAAAGCCTTCCAAAAAGAAGGTAATGAAAGTACTTCTTCGGAAGATTTTAATGAAATGTATGCAAAAACATTTGGAAGAGCACCAATATCAGAGAAAAAAGAAGAAAATAATGAACTAAGTGCTGTAGATATAGTAAAAGACAACGTATCAATATTTGAGACTGAAGAAGAATTTAAAAAACCAACATACAAATTTATAGGAATTGTATTTAAAACATATATTATTTTAGAAATTGATAAAGAAATGTATATTTTAGATCAACATGCTGCTCATGAAAGAATTATGTATGAAAAAGTAAAGAAAAATTACTATAGTGAAGATACAAAAGACTGTCAGATGTTATTATTACCAGATGTTATAACATTAACACATAAAGAAATGGAAATTGCAAAAGAAAATATACCAATGTTTAATAAAGCTGGATTTAGCTTAGAAGAATTTGGAGAAAATACAATAAAACTAACAGGAGTTCCAACAGTATGTATTGATTTAGATACTAAGGAATTATTCTTAGAAACTTTAGATGAAATAAATACAGTTGCAAGAACTGCGAAACAAGAAAAAGAAGAAAAATTTATTGCAACAGTTGCTTGTAAATCAGCAGTGAAAGCAAATATGGCTTTGACTGAAGAAGAAGTAAATAATCTAATGGATCAGCTATTAAGATTACCAAATCCATTTACATGCCCACATGGAAGACCAACAGTTATAAAAATGACTAAATATGATATTGAAAGAAAATTTGCAAGAAAATAATAAGGAGAAATTATGCCATTAATTATAGTTGTGACAATAATAGTATATATGATACTTTTAGGTTGGACCTGGAGTACATTAGGAGATTTAGATAGGATAAGAAAAATTGTTATTATATTTTTTGAAGTATTAATAATGTATGTAATAACATTAATAATATTTGGTATTTCAGAAAATGGACTTGTGTATACAAGTAAGGATGCACAAAATGATATAAGAAATGTGATGGTAATTATATTTACAGGTATAAATTCTTTGATTGTTATACCATATATAAATAAACAGATAATAAAACTAAAAGAAAAAGAAATTGAAAAAGAAAATCTAATTAAAAAATCAATAATTTTATGTGTAATATTTGTTATATTTCTTGTTATTGAATGTGGATATATGAAAGATACACAAAAAGGAATTATAAAAATGGAACAAGTATATATTGAACAAAATAAAGGTTAAAGTTAAAAAGGATGGTATAAATGCAAAAACAAAAAGTAATTGTAATATGTGGACCAACGGCATCAGGGAAAACTGCGTTATCAATAGAACTTGCAAAACAAATAAATGGTGAGATTGTCTCTTGTGATTCTATGCAAATATATAAAGACATGGATATAGGAACGGCAAAACCAACTATTGATGAAATGCAAGGAATAAAACATTATTTAATTGATTTTGTTTTGCCAGATCAAAGATATAGTGTTGCAGATTTTAAAAATGATGCTAAAAAAGCAATAAAAGAAATTTTAGAAAAAGGAAAAACACCAATAATAGTTGGTGGCACAGGTTTATATGTAGATAGCTTAATATATGAAATAGAATATCAAGACACTAAATTTGATGAAGAATATAGAAATAAATTAGAAAGAATAGCAGATGAAGAAGGATTAGATAAATTATATGAAGAAGCAAAAAAAATAGATGAAAAAGCAATAGAAAAAATAAGTAAAAATGACAAAAAAAGAATACTTAGAATTTTAGAAATATATCATGCAACTGGAAAAAATAAAACTCAGCAAGAAATAGAATCTAGAAAAAAAGAAGTAGAATATGATTATCATGTGTATGCTTTAAATTGGAATAGAGAAAAACTATATGAAAGAATTAATAAAAGAGTAGACATTATGATAGATCAAGGATTAATAGATGAAGTAAAAACTGTTTATGAAAAATATAGTAAATTTCCAACAGCAATGCAAGGACTGGGATATAAAGAAGTTGTAGAATATTTAGAAAACAAATTAACTAAAGAAGAAATGATAGAAAAAATAAAACAAGAAACAAGAAGATATGCAAAAAGACAAATGACATGGTTTAGAAAAAACAAACAAACAATATGGCTAGATGGAGAAAATAAAATACAAAATAATATAAAAATTATTTTGGAGGGTTTGAATTGAAAAAACAAGAAAAGGTAGTAAATAAAGCTAATAATAAAAAAAGAGCAAGTAAAAAAGAAGATATAAAAATGCCAAACAAGAAAAACATAGTTATATCTATTGTTTTATTTTTAGTTATTGCTTATTTACTATATACAATATATCTTTTAATTAAACAACCAACTAATGTATTTACAGTAGAAGAAGGAAAATTATATCAAGAAGAAACATGTATTGGGTATGTAATTAGAAGTGAAAAAGTTGTAAAAGGTGAGAATTATAAAAATGGAATGGAACAAATAAAAGCAGAAGGGGAAAGGGCAAGTACTAATGAAAATATTTTTAGATATTATAGCACAAATGAAGAAAGCTTAAAACAAAAGATAGCTGAATTAGATACAAAAATACAAGAAATTATGACAAACGATAAAAGTATCCTCACTGCAGATATGAGAATTTTAGAAAATCAAATAGAAGAAAAAATAGCATATATAAATAGAATAAATGATGCAAGCAAACTTGTAGAATATAAAAAAGAAATAGATAATTTAGTTGAAAAAAAAGCTAAAATTGCAGGCGAATCTAGCCCGCAAGGATCGTACTTAAAAGATTTAATAGAACAAAGAAAAAATTATGAAAATCAATTAAATTCTGGGGCTGAATATGTAAAAGCTCCTATGAGCGGATTAGTATCATATAAAGTAGACGGTTTAGAAGAAATATTAACTCCAGATAATTTTAGTACTTTAAGTGAAGAATATTTAGAAAGCTTAAATTTAAAAACTGGAAAAATTGTAGCTACAAATGAAGAATCTGGAAAAGTGATTGATAATTTTTCTTGTTATATTGCAACAATAACAGATACAAAAGAAGCAAAAGAAGCTAAGGTAGGAGATAATGTAAAAGTAAGACTTTCTAATAATATTGAAGTAAATGCAGGAATTGTAAGTATAGCAGAAAAAGAAAGCGGGAAAAGGGTCATAATCTTACAACTAGATAAGCAAATAGAAGAATTGATTAATTATAGAAAAATAACATTTAACTTGATATGGTGGGATGCAGCAGGATTAAAAGTACCAAATCAGGCAATAGTAAATGTTGATGGTTTAGATTATGTTGTAAGAAGCAGAGCTGGGTATTTGAGCAAAATTTTGGTAAAAGTAAAAAAACAAGCAGAAAAATATTCTATTGTAACAGCTTATAGTAATGACGAATTAAAAGAATTAGGATTTTCTGATAAGGAAATAAATAATTATAAAAAAATATCTTTGTTTGATGAAATAATAGTTAATCCAGATATTAGTAAAGTAAAATAATATTACAACAATATTACAAAAATGTTAAAATTTAATAACATTTCAAAAATGTATTGACAATATCAAAAAAAAAGTAGATACTTATACCATAAACAAATGAAGTGAATTTAGGAGGTTTTTTTATGTCAGGAGCATTAATGGACAAAGTATGGGGATTATTTGGAATGGATTCAGCAGAACCAGAAGAATATGATGAAGAAAATGTATATGATTATGAAGAAGAGGAAGAAATAGAAGATAAAAAATTATTTGGTAGAAAATCTAAAGTAGTAAATATGCCACAAGCAAATTCTATTAAAATGGTTATTTCTCAACCAACTACATTTGAACAATCAGATGAAATATGTTCTTTCTTAAAAGAAAAAAAATCAGTTATTGTTAATTTAGAGTATGTTAATAAAGATGTGGCTAGAAGAATAGTGGACTTCATTAGTGGTGGAGTATATGCTTTAGACGGGTATATTCAAAAAATATCTAATTCTATATTCTTAGTTGCGCCTTCAAATTATGAAATTACAAATGAAATGGCAAGAGAAGAAATGAAAAGCAAACTATCTGTATCATGGCTAAAAAATAATTCAATAAATTAACTAAATATCCATAGGAGGGATTATCATGATAACACCATTAGATATTGAAAATAAAAAATTTTCAAAACAAATGATGAATGGATATAGTGTAGAAGAAGTAGATGATTTTTTAGATGATTTAACTTTAGACTATACGAAGAATTACAAAGAAGCAACAGAATTAAGATCAAAAGTAGAAGAACTAACACAAAGTTTAGAACATTATAAAAATTTGGAAGCAACATTGCAAAATACATTAGTTATGGCTCAAAAAACAGCTGATGATGTGAAAAATGTTGCTAAACAACAAGCTGATCAAATTTTAAATGAAGCAAAAGGATCTGCTCAAAAGCAAGCTAGCGAATTAGACAATGAAATTCTTGCAAAGAAAAGAGAATTGGAAGATATAAAGAAACAATTTGATATATATAAAGCAAAAATGGAATCATTATTAATTTCACAATTAGAATTATTAAAAGACATAAATAAAGATGATGTGTAAGATATGTAAATTTAATAAATACGAAAGATAGCTATCTATTGCAGATAGCTTTTTTGTATTAGGAAAAAATATAAAATTATGGAGTAAAATATGATAAACATAGAAGAATATTTAAATAATTTTTATAGAGGAACCAAAAATCCAACATTAAAGGCAATGAAATATTTTCTAGAAAAATTTAATAATTTTGATAGAAATATGAAATTTATTCATATTGCAGGTACAAATGGAAAAGGAAGCTGCACAGAGATTATTGCCAATATTTTAATTGAACAAGGATATAAAGTTGGAAAATTTATGTCTCCTCATTTAATAAAATACAATGAAAGAATAACTGTAAATGAAAAAAAGATATCAGATAATGAAATGTCTGATATAATTGAAGAATTGCAGCCATTAATTGAGAAATATAATAAAAAAGAAGAATTTAAAATTACATTATTCGAATTAGAAACAATAATGGGATTATTATATTTTTATAGAAATAATGTAGATTTTGTTATATTAGAAACTGGATTAGGCGGATTATATGATTGTACAAATATTATAAAAAAACCATTAGTATCTATTATTACGTCTATTGGTTATGATCATATGAGAATATTAGGAAATACCCTAGAAGAAATTGCTTATCAAAAAGCAGGGATTATAAAAGAAAATTCTGATACAGTAATATTTGAACAAAATTCAAGAGTAAATAAAGTCTTTATTGATGAATGCGCTAAGAAAAACAATTCATTGCATATTGCGAAAGAAGAAGATATTAAAGAGTATAGATATGATAATGATTTTCAGTATTTTGATTATAAAGATTTAAAAGATTTAAAATTAAATTTAAAAGGGAAAATGCAAGTAAGAAATGCAAGTATATGTTTAGAAACTATAGAAATATTAAAAAATAAAGGTTATAAAGTGGATATTGAAAGTATAAAAGAAGGATTAAGGACAGTGATTCACAAAGGAAGAATGGAACAATTGAACGAAAATCCAACAATTATTTTCGATGGTGCACATAATGAACCTGCAATTAAAAACTTACTTGATATGACAAATATGTATTATAAAAATAGAAAAAGAACATATATAATATCAATCTTATCAAGGAAAGATTATAGAAAAATGCTTGATATATTATCAAAAGATAAAGAAGCAAGCTTTGTTATGACTTCTGGAAATGATACAGATAAATTTGCAAGCAGTGATGAATTGTGTGAATATATGAAAAAATATACAGATATCAATAAAATAATAAAAAGAGATCTAGAAGAAACTATAGAAATGATTATGAAAAGTAATGATGATACAATTTATTTTTGCGTAGGTAGCTTTTACACCTATGGTAGTGTTGTCAAAAAGATAAATGAAATAAAAGGAAAATAAAGTAATAAAATGAGGAAAAATATTACAAAAAAGCAACAATATTACAGAAGTGTTAAATATATGTTACATTTCTATTAATACTATTGACCGCTGAGAAAAAAAATAATAAAATGTTTATATCATAAAATAGACTAAAACTTTTTATAGAAAGGTTTGATGATGAGAATAATAGGTGGAACAGCAAGAGGAACAAAATTATATACATTAGAAGGAGAAAACACAAGGCCAACTTTAGATAGAGTAAAAGAATCTCTTTTTAATATAATACAAGAAAAAATACAAGAAAGTGTCTTTTTAGATTTATTTTCAGGAAGTGGAGCAATAGGATTAGAAGCAGTAAGTAGAGGAGCAAAAAAATCGATCCTTTGTGATAATTCTAAAGATGCAATAAAAATCATAAATAAAAATATAGAAAAGACACATATGAAAGATAAAGTAGAAATATATAATACATCATTTTTGGAATTGCTAGAAAATAAAATAGAAGCTAAAATAGACATAGTTTATATTGATCCGCCTTATAGAACAGATTACATATATAAGTCTTTAAAAATATTAGAACAAAAAGATATTTTAAATAAAGATAACTTAATCATATTAGAAACAGATGAAAAAGAAAGAATATTAAATAAACTCAAAGATATAAATTTAAAAATAATTGACCAAAGAAAGTATGGTAGAGCAAATCTTATATTCTTAAACAAAGAATTTTAAGATAAATTAGAAAGGGGTAAAACCATGGAAATATTTACATTATTAGAAACTTTAGAGGAATTGTTAGAAAATAGCAGAAGCGTACCATTTTCTACAAAAGGAATTGTAGATAGAGAAGAAATGCTAGATCTAATTAAAGAAATAAGAATAAAAATGCCGGACGAATTAAAGCAAGCAAAATGGGTAAAAGAAGAAAGACAACGTATATTGGTTGAAGCCCAAAAAGAAGCTGACGGAATTGTAAAAGAAGCAGAAAATAGAATAATTGCTATGATAGATGAACATGAAATAACAAGAAAAGCTTATGATCAAAAAGCAGAGATAATTGAAACAGCTAATGAAATGTCCAGAGAAATTTCTAAAGGAACTAAAGAATATGCAGATAGTTTGCTAGAAAATACAGAAAATGTATTAAATGATACTTTAAATAAACTAGGTACTGATATGACTCAAGCAATAAACTTAATGCAATTATCTTTAGAAGATACAATAAAAACAATTCAAAATAGCAGAAAAGAATTAAAGTAAGAAATCAAAAGTCAGATGTCAGAAGTCAAAAAGCAAAGACTTTTGAAGCTGACTTTTTTTAATGGAGAGGATAACAAATGGCAAAAAAGAGAAGATATAAAAGAAGAAAAAATGCAGCATCAAAATCAAATATAACTGTAGTAAGTTTAATTGTAGCGAGTTTGCTACTTGCAGTTTTAATATATACTAAATCAGGTGTAATCGGATTAAAATTAAATGAAATACTTCGGAGGTATAATGGGAGTAATGCAGTATATACTTCCTATTGGTATTTTTGCAATAGCTATTAAACTTGCTGTAGATGAAGGCGAAAATTTAAAAAGTAAATTAATCCAATATGGGATAGCTCTAATTTCTTTATCAATAATGTTTAGCGTATTTCAAGTATCTTCAGGTGAACTTCAATCATCAAAAGAATTATCTGAACTAGTTAAAGATGCATACTTTTTAGGAGCTCAAGGTAATGGCGGAGGAGCAATAGGAGCAGTCGCTGCAGTTCCACTTGCTAAACTTCTAGGAGATTTTGGAGCTGTTATACTTTGCATTGGTGTAGCTGCAATTCTTTTAGTGTTTACATTTGGAATTAATTTATCAGAAATGATAAATATGTTTATAGGAAGAGTTCAAGAAAAAAGAGATGAACGTTTAGAAAGAAAAGATAAAGAAGAAAGAGAAAATAAGGAAACTGCAGCTGAGAAAAGAAAGAGGTTAAGAGAAGAAAGAAGAGTAAAACTAGAAGAGGAAAAACGAGCAAAGGCTTTAGCTAAATCTCAAAAAGATCCAATGGAAAATCAAATAAAAATCAACTTTGGTGGAAAAATTGTGGATAACTTAGACGAAAAACCAGGATTGAAGAAATATAATCATGATGGAGAAGACTTAGAACCTTTAACAAAACAAAGCAAAATGGAAAAAGCCCAAGGCATACAACCAGATGTAATAGAAAGTAATCTTTTTAAAGATGTAGAAGAAGAAAAAGAAGAAAAGAAGAAAGCAGTATTACAATTGGAACATGCTCAAATTGTTGAAGATGAGCATTATGAATACCCGCCAATGGAACTTTTAAGTAAAGGATCTAGAAAAACACTAAAAGGCGGTGCAAGGGCTTTAACTGATACTGCAACAAAATTGCAAAAAACATTATATAGTTTTGGAGTATCTGCAAAAGTAGAAAATGTATCAGTAGGACCAGCAATAACCAGATATGAGTTAAAACCTGCAGAAGGTGTAAGGGTTAGTAAAATAGCAAATTTAGCAGATGATATAGCACTTAACTTAGCTGCTGAAACTATAAGAATTGAAGCACCAATTCCAGGAAAACAAGCAGTTGGAATTGAAGTGCCTAATAAAGAAAAAGAAGTAGTTCATTTTAGAGAAATATTAGACAGCGATGAGTTTAGAAATAATAAATCAAAATTAACAATAGGACTTGGAAAAGATGTTGCAGGGAATGTGCAACTTGCAGATATTGCAAAAATGCCACACGTATTAATTGCAGGATCTACTGGATCTGGTAAGAGTGTATGTATTAATACAATTATTACAAGTATTATCTATAATGCAAAACCTAGTGAAGTTAAATTTGTTATGGTTGATCCTAAAGTTGTAGAACTTTCTGTATATAATGGAATCCCACATTTATTAATCCCAGTTGTAACAGATCCAAGAAAAGCAGCAGGAGCATTAGCTTGGGCTGTTCAAGAGATGGATGATAGATATAATAAGTTTGCAAGCAAAGGGGTACGCGATTTAAAAGGATATAATAAAGCAATAGAAAAGGAAAATGAGGCAGGAAAATTACCACAAATAGTAATAATCATAGACGAGCTTGCAGACTTAATGATGGTTGCAAAAAGTGATGTTGAAGATGCAATTTGTAGATTGGCTCAAAAAGCAAGAGCGGCAGGAATGCATTTAGTAATTGCAACTCAAAGACCATCAGTTGATGTAATTACAGGATTAATTAAAGCAAATGTACCATCTAGAATAGCTTTTGCTGTATCTTCACAAGTAGATTCTAGAACAATATTAGATAGTATTGGAGCAGAAAAATTGCTTGGAAAAGGAGATATGTTATTCTTCCCTGCAGGTGCGCCAAAACCATCAAGGGTTCAAGGAGCTTTTGTTTCAGATGATGAAGTAGAAAAAATAGTAGACTTTATAAAATCTAATGGAACAGCAACTTATAGTGAAGATATATTAGAAAGTATAGAAAATAGTAATAAGACAGATAAAGAAATAGCAGATTCAAAAGATAACGACGATGATACAGACCCATTCTTAATGGATGCAATTCAAACAGTTGTTGAAACAGGACAAGCATCAACATCATTTATTCAAAGAAGATTTAAGGTAGGATATGCAAGAGCTGGAAGAATAATTGACCAAATGGAAGAAAGAGGAGTTATTTCTGGATATCAAGGAAGTAAGCCAAGAGAAGTTCTAATGACTTTAGATAGATGGAATGAACTTAAAATGGGGACAACACCAAGTGAAAACAGTGAGGAATAGATAAGAGAAAGGAGAATAATATTGCATAGTGCTAATGATAAATTTTTAGATAAAATAGTAAAAAAAGATTATAATAATCAATTAGAAGCGGTTTTAGAAAAGAAATACTTTGATGAAAATGTAAAAAGTATTCTCCTTAGTATTTTATATAAGTTAGAAACATCATATAAAGATTACAAACAAGTAAAACAAGATGTAGACACAAAAGAAGAATTAATAGAAAAAATAATAAATGCCATTAAAAATGATTGTGAAGAAATAAAATTAGTAAAGCCAAATTCAGAAGAAAGTAAAATTATAGGAAATAGAACATTTTTAGTTGAAAAAAATAAAAAGAGAATCATTTGTTACAATGTTGAGAGAAAATTATTATATTGCATAGCTAAAATTAGTAAAAAAGAAAAAATAATAAATGATAATTATTTTATAATAAATGAAACATTATCAAATTTAATAAATACGGGAAATAACATAAACATGGTCGAACCATTAAGAGATTTTAATGGTTATTCATGGACAACTATTTTCAGAGAAATAGAAAGTATAGAACATAATCTTATATATCAAAATTTGATGATTTTACTTGAAAATAAGTTTTTAAATAAATGGATATATAATAGCGAAGTTATGATGGATTATATGGAAATTTTTAAAAATAGAATAGAAAAACTTTATGGAAAAGAAAATTCTGAAGATTTTGTAGAAATATTAAAACAAATTTCTATATTATTAGAAGCAAAATTTGATAATAAAAGTAAGTCAAAGTTAAAAAATATCAAAGAAGATGTAGAAAATAATTTAGAAGAGATTAAAGATAATGCAAATTATATAGAAAATATAACTAGAAAAAAGAAAAAATTATCAAAAGAAATTAGAAGAATAGATGAAACTATTAATAATAAAGCAATGTTACAACAAGAATATATAGAAAGAAATGAATTATTACCATTAGAAAAGAAAATTTTTAGTATTAGAATTTTATCTCAAATGATGAATGAAGAAAGAAATAAAAAAATAAAAGAACTTGAAAAATTGAATGAAATTTTAAAACCACAAAATTTTGTTAAATACAAAAAAGAATTAGAAGAAAAAGGAAGAGTATTAAAAATATTGGAAACAAATAATATTCAAAAAAGTATTGATAATTTAAAATTAGAACTTCAAAAAATATTTTTAAAATGTTTTGAGATAAAAATTGATAAAGCGAAAGATAAGCAAGAATTAATTAAATTAATATATGAGTTTAGATATTATTTATTATTACCATATAATTATGAAAATGCTGTATATCAAGAAAAAGAATTACAAAAAATAATAGAAGATTTATTAAAAAAGATTTTGAATAAATCTCATAAATATAAAGTAATACAAAAATTTTCAAATAGAGAAGAAGTGGATTATGAATTATTAAAGAAAATATTTGTAAGTAAAAGCATTAATTTAGAAGAAATAGAAATAAGACTAACCAAAGAAAAAGAAGGATTTTTTGTGCAGGTATTTGATGGCAAAAGTCTAGAAGAAAACTACAAAATGAAAGAAATAGAAAATATTAAAAATAAAGATTTTGAAATTAGATATAACAAAAAAGTGAAAGCTTTTTATTAGGAGGTAAATTTAATTATGAAAATAACTTTTTTAGGAGCGACAAAAACAGTTACAGGATCAAACTTTTTAGTAGAAGCGGCAGGTAAGAAATTTCTAATAGATTGTGGAATGTGGCAAGGAAATAGTGAACTTGAAATGCAAAATGCAGAGGACTTTGAATTTAATCCTCAAGAAATAGATTTTATGATTTTAACACATGCGCATATAGATCATTCGGGAAGAATACCTAAATTATATAATGAAGGATATAGAAATCCAATTTATGCACATAAAGCAACATGTGATTTGTGTACATTAATGCTTCCAGATAGCGGACATATTCAAGAAATGGAAAATGAATGGAAAAATAAAAAAAGAAAAAGAAAGGGTGAAAAAGAACTTCCACCACTTTATACTGCAGAAGATGCTCTAAAATCAATGGAAGTATTTGAACCTGTTCAATATGATGAAATAGTAGAAGTGACTCCAGAAATCCACTTTAGACTAAATGATGCAGGACATATGTTAGGTTCTAGCATAATAGAATTATGGGTAAAAGAAGGAGAAAAAGAAGAAAAGACTGTATTTACGGGAGATTTAGGAAATAATGATATTCCTTTATTAGATTCTCCAACTATGATTGATAGTTGTGACTACTTAGTTATGGAATCTACTTATGGAAGTAGAAAACACTTAAGAAATGATGAAAAAGCAGAGATGTTTTTAAATATTGTTTCAGAAACATTAGATAATGGAGGAACAGTAGTAATTCCATCATTTGCAGTCGGAAGAACACAAGAAATTCTATACGAAATAAATAAATTAAAAGAAGTAAAAAATGATGATGAATTTAGAAGAAAATATAAAACTTTAATGAAATCTTCAGTATATGTAGATAGCCCACTTGCGATATCAGCAACAGAAGTATTTAGAGAAAATACAAATCTTTTTGAGCCAGAAGTAATAGAAGAAATGGAAAAAGGAGATAATCCATTAGAATTTCCAGGACTTAAATTCACAAGAACATCAGATGAATCAAAAGCTTTAAATGAGAGTAATGAATCAAGTATTATTATATCAGCAAGTGGTATGTGTGAAGTTGGAAGAATAAAACATCACTTAAAACATAATATATGGAATCCAAAATCAACAATACTTTTTGTGGGATACCAAGCACCAGGGACATTAGGGTATAGTATAGTAAATGGAGAAAAGAAGGTAAAAATTTTTGGAGAAGAATTTGCAGTAAATGCAAGAATAGAATATATAGAAGGTTATTCAGGACATGCCGATCAAGATGGATTAATGAATTTTATATATTCATTTAGAAATAAACCAAAACATATCTTTTTAGTTCATGGAGAAGAAGATGCTCAAAATGTGTTAAGAGAAAGAATAGAAAACGAAACTAAAATACCAGTAACTATTCCTGAATTTGGTGAAACATATGATGTAAAAGAACAAATAGAAATGATAAACAAAATAGAAAGAAAACTTCCAAAAACAATAAAATCAGAAATTATTGGAAGGTTACAAAGATTAAAAGATGAACTTACAGATATGGATCAATATGTAAGAGACGATATTAATAATGAAAACCTAAGAGATGAAGATATATTTAGAATAAATGAAAAAATAAAAGATTTAGAAAAACAAATTTTAAATGTAATTGAAGGATAAACAAAAGAAAAAATCCTAAAACTTAAATTAAAAACAAATAAAAGGGAGATAAAAATGGAAAACAAATATTTAAATGAAGCAATAATTGGAAATAAAAATATGCTTGCAACTTTTTCAGCGAAAGGAGAACTTGAAAGATTATATTTTCCTTGTAAAGATAATAGGCAATATATAGACTTCTTTAATACAGGAGTGAAGATAAATAATTCAGATTTGATATATTTACATGATGATGTAAATAATGTTTATAAACAATATTATGACACAGATACAAATGTACTAAATACAGAAATAACTAACACTTATTTTAATTTGAAAATGGTACAAACTGATTTTATAATGATAAAAGAAAATGTATTAGTAAAAAAATACATTTTCTTAAATGATGGAAAAATAGATTTAGCCACAAGTTTCTTTATTCATTCAGAGTTATTATCTGATAGAAATAATTTAGTTAGCTGTAAAGTAATAGATAATGGAATGATGCAATATGCTCATGATTTTGTAGTTTCTACATTTGCAAAAGGACATAAAATATCAAGTCATCAGATAAATGGAAGTAAAGAAACAATATCAAGAGGAGAAATTTATGACAAAGATTATATTGGAATGAGTAAAGATTCTAGTATATGTTATGACTTAGGCGTAATAAAACCTCAAGAAAAGAAAACTTTAGAGATTTGTGTTTTAATTGATGAAAATAAAAATATATCTGCAATGGAAGATGAAATAGATAGAATAACAAAAATAGATCTAAATAAAGAATATAATGATGCAAAATCTTATTGGAGAAAATATGTAAAAACTCATAATGGATTAAATATTAAAGAGCCTAAAAATAGTTATGAAGAAAAAATATTTGAAATATATAAAAGAAGTATTCTATTATTTCCACTTCTTTCAAATGAAGAAACAGGAGGAATGATTGCAGCACCTGAAGTAGATGAAGATTTTACAAGATGTGGCAGATATGCATATTGCTGGCCAAGAGATGCCGTTTTTGTTACAAAAGCTATGGATATATTAAAAATGGAAAAAGAAACTGAAAAATTTTATAAGAATTTTTGTAAAAAAACACAAAGTAAAAATGGTATGTGGGAACAAAGATTTTTTACAGATGGAAGACTAGCACCTTCATGGGGATATCAAATAGATGAAACAGCAAGTGTAGTATTTGGAGTTTATGAACATTATAAATATTGTAAACAAGAAAAATTCTTAAAAGACAATCTAAAAATGTGTGAAAAAGCAATAGACTTTCTAAAAAAATATGTTAAAGATTGGTTAGAAATAGATGGAAGAGAAGAAAGAGATAAAGATAAAGTACAAGAAGAAATTGAAAATAGCATAAATAGACAAGGACATAAATATCATATAAGTTATGATTTATGGGAAATGAATGAAGGAATTCATCTTTATTCACTAGCTAGCATATATTCAGCATTTGATTGTATTTTAAATATATATAGAGCACTTGGAAAAAATGTATCTGAATTCGAAAATAATAGATTAAAGGAAGAAAAAATATTAAAAAATGAAAGAGAAATAGAAAAAATCCAAGTAGAAATTAAAAAATACATAAATAAAAACTTGTATGATGAAGAAAGAAAAACATATTTAAGAAATACTGAAGATAATAAAATGGATATAAGTATTTTAGGAGCAGTTACACCATTTAAAGTATTTAAACCAAAAGAAGTTAAAATAAAAAATACAGTAGAAAATATAAACATGAGAATAAGAACATATACAGGAGGATATCAAAGATTTGAAGGAGACCATTACATGAATGGTAATCCATGGCCAATAGCAAATCTATGGATGACTTTGTATTACCTAGAAACAGGAGAAAAGAAAAAAGCAAAAGAAGCATTCGATTTTGTTGTAAAAACATCAGGAAAACATTATTTCCTAGGAGAACAAATAGATAATCAAACTTTAAAACCAAACTGGGTAATTGGACTTGGTTGGTCACATGCAATGTTCATAATTGTTCTTGAAAAGTTGTATGGGAATAAATAAAAGCTTGAAATTTGAAAAACTTTAGTATACAATAACACTATAAAAATATAAAAGAAAAAGAAGGTATAAAATGCAAATGATAAGAGAAACTAAAAGCCTTAAGACTGTAAGAGAGAGAGAGAGAGAGAGCTACACTTTAACAAAGAAAAGTGCAGTTTTGTTCAACAGCCTGACATACACCAATAGTTTAGATAATATTATATTAATAATAAATATAACAGAACTAGACCTATAAAAATATAGGTTTGGTTCTGTTTTTTACATTTTATAAAAAATGAAAAGGAGAGAAAAGTTTATGAGAAAAGGAAGCAAAGGAATAACATTGATTGCATTGGTTATAACAATAGTAGTATTGCTTATATTAGCAGGAGTAACGATAGTTACATTAACAGGAGCTAATGGATTAATTGCAAAAGCAGAAGAAGCAAAAATAATAACAAAGGAAAAAGAATTGGAAGAAGATGTTGGATTATTATTCATAGAACATGGAATTAATCAATATAAAAATTTCAATATAGATTTAGAAAATAAATTAAAAAGTATTTTTGAAAAAATATATGGTATAGGGAATATTAATATAGATAAAAATGGAAATAATTATACAGTAAAAATTAAAGAAAGTAAAACAATATATAAAATTAGATATGATGGAATGATAAAGAAATATGAAAAAATAGATATAACATCAATATATGGAAAACTAACAGAAGATGGAATTTTATATTTAAGATCGACATTAACTAATAGTGATGAATATAAATTATATACTAATAGTAATTCAATTGAATCTAATTGGATTAAGTCAAATACAGCAAGTAAAGCAAGTGTAAAACAAATAATAATAGAAGAGCCTATTGCACCAGCTACAGCAAGGGGAATGTTTGCTAATTTTAATAATTTAACTGAAATAATAAATATAAAAAACTTGCACACTGAAAATGTGACCAATATGCAAGATATGTTTTCTTATTGCGAATCACTAGAAGAAATTGATTTAAGTAATTTTGAGACTAGTAAGGTTCAAAATATGGCTTGGATGTTTGATAAATGTAGTAAACTTAAAAAGTTAGATTTTAAATGGTTTGATACAAGTAATGTAACAAACATGTATGGAATAGTTTCAATATGTACATCATTAACAGATGTTGATATGAGTGATTTTGATACAAGTAAAGTTAATAATATGACATCTATGTTTCAGCAATGCAGTAAATTAAAAGAATTAAGAACAGGCAAATGTTTTGTAATTAATGACGATATAAATTACTCATTTATGTTTTTTGGAATTTCAAATGATATAAGAATAACAGCTACAGAAGATACTATTAATAAATGTAAAGAAATTACTAATAATAAACTGACTAATGAAAATTTTGATGTAATAAAATGATTTATATTAAATTATATAATTTGTTTTTTTATATTATAAACATTATAAAAATAATAAATAATGTAGAGTAGAAATAAGTAGAAAGAATTAAAATAATTTAGAAACACTTGCAATATAATTATTTTTGTTATAGAATGTACTTGCCTAAAAAATTTAGGTAATACTATAAAAAAAATAGATGTTAAAAATTGTTTAATATCTAGAAGAGGAGGAATTTTTTATGTCAGTAAAAATAGGAATCAACGGATTTGGAAGAATAGGAACATTATCATTCCAAGCAGCATTAAAAAAAGAAGGAGTAGAAGTAGTAGCAATAAATGACCCATTTATTACAGCAGACTATATGGCTTACATGACAAAATATGATACAGTTCATGGTAAATTTGAAGGAACTGTAGAAGATAAAGATGGAGCTTTAGTTGTAAATGGAAAAGAAATAAAAGTATTTAATGAAATGGATCCACACAATATCCCATGGGGAGAATTAGGAGTAGATTATGTATTAGAATGTTCAGGAGTATTTACAACACTAGAAAAAGCACAAGCTCATATTGACGCAGGAGCTAAAAAAGTAATAATAAGTGCACCATCAAAAGATGCTCCAATGTTTGTTATGGGAGTTAATAACACAGAATATGATCCAAGTATGAATATAGTATCAAATGCATCTTGTACAACAAACTGTTTAGCACCACTTGCAAAAGTTATTAATGATAACTTTGGAATCAAAGATGGATTAATGACAACAGTTCATGCTACAACAGCAACACAAAAAACAGTTGATGGAGCTTCTAAAAAAGATTGGAGAGGTGGAAGAGCAGCAGCAGCTAATATTATACCATCTTCAACAGGAGCTGCAAAAGCAGTTGGAAAAGTTATCCCAAGTTTAAATGGAAAATTAACTGGTATGGCATTTAGAGTACCTACAGTTGATGTTTCAGTAGTAGACTTAACATGTAACTTAGAAAAACCAACAACAATGGAAGAAATTTGCAGCGCAATGAAAGCAGCATCTGAAAATGAATTCAAAGGAATCATCGAATATGTTGATGATCCAGTTGTATCATCAGACTTTATAAATGATGCACATACATCAATATTTGACGCAACAGCAGGAATTCAATTAACAGATACATTTGTAAAATTAGTAGCTTGGTATGACAACGAATGGGGATATTCAAATAAATTAGTAGACCTTGCTTGCTATATAGCATCAAGAGGATAATGAAACATAGGGGACAGATAAAAACTGTTTCAATTTTATAAAGTATTATAGAAGAGTAACATATAATAGTTTAATATGTTGCTCTTTTTATGTTATTTAACACTTGTAATTTTTGACTAAAAATGATATAGTAAAGAAGAAATTTTTTGAAGTTTATAAATAAAGTTATAAATACAGAATAAAATATAGAAAGAAAAATAGATAGGAAGTGTAATTTTGAACTTAAAAGAATTAATAGAAAAGTCAAACTTACAAATAGATAAAAATAAAATCTTATATAATGAACAAATGTCTAAACATACGACATTTAAAGTTGGTGGACCTGCTGAAGTGTTTATAAAAATAGATAATATAGATGATTTAAAAGAAATATTAGAATTTGTAAACAAAAATAAAATACCATTAACTATAATAGGAAATGGAAGTAATATTGTAGTATTAGATAGTGGAATAAAAGGAATAACAATTTGTATAAAATTAGAAAAAACAGAAGTAAAAGAAAATAAGGATGGGATACAAATTGTTGTTGGTTCAGGAAATAAAATATCAAAACTTGCAAGAGAATGTTTAGAAAAAGAAATAACAGGATTAGAAGAATTATCAGGAATTCCAGGGACAATTGGTGGAGCAGTAAAGATGAATGCAGGTGCGCATGGAAAAGAAATTAAAGACATTGTAAAAAAAGTAAAATGCATTGATTATAATGGAAACATAAAAGAATTCACAAAAGAAGAAATGAAGTTTGGATACAGAAAAAGTATTTTAAAAAAAGAAAAATACATAGTTTTAGAAGTAGAACTTATTTTACAAAAGGGAAATAGAGAAGAAATAAAAGAAAAAATAGATATGTATTCAAAATATAGAAAAGAAAAGCAGCCAATAGAATTTCCAAGTGCAGGGAGTACATTTAAAAGAGGAGACAATTTTATAACAGCAGCTTTGATTGATCAAGCAGGATTAAAAGGATATTCTATTGGAGGAGCAGAAGTATCAATTAAGCATAGTGGATTTATTATAAATAAAGGTAATGCAGCTGCGGAAGATATATTAAATTTGGCTGAATATGTAGAACAAGAAGTATATAAAAAATTTGGTAAAAAAATAGAACTAGAAATAGAAGTTATTGGAAAATAAAGGAGACGAAAAATGGGCGGATTAATGCAATGGTTTAAATCAAGCAATAAAATGAAAAGATGGATATTTTTGATATTAATAGGAATTATGCTAGCGTGCTATGGGCTAGCAAAAATACTAGTTATGAAAGAAATTTCTTTTGTAGAAGTAGGAGGAGTTGTAGCAGTATTTGTAGTAGGCTTTGTTGCAATTGTTTTAGGATTAATTTTCTTAAATAAAAGAACTTTAGAAGTGTTGGTAGAATCAACAGATGAAAGAATGGAAAATAAAAGTAATGTTAATGTAAAATCATTAATATTTAATAAAACAGTATATGACAAAGGACCAAACATTGTTGTAATTGGTGGAGGAACAGGACTAGATACTGTACTTTATGGCCTAAAGAAATATACAAGTAATTTAACAGCAATAGTTACAATATCAGACTATGGAGAAGCAGTTACAAATTCAAGAAAAGAATTGCAAACTTTGCCTTTAGATGATGTTAAAGATAGTATAATATCATTATCAACTCAAGATGGGCAAATAGATAAATTATTTAATTATGAATTTAAAAATGGTAAATTAAGAGGACTTAATTTTTCTGATATCTATTTTTCAGCAATGAAAGAAATAAACGGTAATTTTGAAGATTCCATTATTAGAAGTAATGAAGTATTAAATATGATAGGAAAAGTTATACCTGTTACTTTAGATGAGATGAAAATTGTTGCAGAATTAGAAAATGGATATATTGTTGAAGACAGATCAAAGATACCTGAAATAGTTTCTGAAAAAATAACAAAAATAAATAGAATATTAATTAGCCCAAGTAATTGTAAACCTGCACCAGGAGTTATAGATGCAATAAAAAATGCGGATTGTATTGTTATAGGACCAGGAAGCTTATATACAAATGTAATACCAAATTTATTAGTAAATGGAGTAGCAAAAGCAATTAAAGAAAGTGCCGCAATTAAATTATATATAAGCAATATTATGACAGATCCAGGTCAAACTGATAATTATTCTGTATCTGACCATTTAAATGCAATTATAGAACATTGTGGAACTGGAATTGTAGATTATTGTATTTATGATACAGGTGAAATTATACCAGAATTTATTAAAAAATATAATATGCAAGGACAAGACCTAGTAGACCAAGATATAGAAAAAGTAAAAGGAATAAAATTCCTACAAAGAAACTTATCTATGATTATAGATGATTATATTAGACATGATCCAAGTTTAGTAGCATCTTCTATAATAGAATTAATATGTGATGATTTAAAATATCAAGACAAACAAAATGATCCTCAGTATATGATGCTAAATAATAAATTAAGAGAAGAGAAAAGAATAAATAAAATAAAAAAAGACATGGAAAAGAAAGAAAAAAAATCTAAAGGAAAAGATAAAGAAAAAGCAAAAAGAGGAAAGAGTAAATTCAGTAATAAATATAGTGAGAGAATAGCTTCTATAAGAGAAGCTGATGCAAAAGCAAAGAAAAGAAAAGAAAAAGAAGAGAAAAAGAATAAAAAAACAGCAAAAACAACTACAAAAAAATCAAAAACTACAACCAATAGAAAGAAGACATCAGAAGAGTTAAGAAAAGAAATGTTAAAAAAATTAGAAAACAGTAAATTAAAAGATAAATAGGAGTAAAATATGAAACTTACAAAGGAAGAGTTAAATTTAGAAAATGGATTAGAAAAAGAATGGTTAATAACAAATGGTATTGGGGGATATAGTTCATCTACAATAATTGGAGCAAACACAAGAAGATATCATGGACTATTAGTTGCTTCATTAACACCACCTGCAAGAAGATTTTTAATGCTTTCAAAAGTAGATGAAGCAATAGAAGTAAATGGTGAAAAATATGACTTATATACAAATGTATGTAAAGAATATATTTCTAAAGGATATGAATATCAGGTAGAATTTGAAAAAAAATATTTTCCAATATTTAAGTATAAAATTGGAGATACAGAAATAACAAAAATCATTTGTATGGAACATGGAAAAAATACAGTTGGAATATATTATAAAATAAAAAATGGTAAACAAAAATCAAAATTAACATTAACACCAATTATAAATTTTAGAGATTTTCATACATTAAATACTAATCATGAATTTGTTTTAAAAAAAGAAATTAGAGATAATAAAATAAAAATAATTGTAGATGACAATTCTACAACTCCAATTTATATTAATTTATCAGAAGGAAAATTTATAGAGCATGATAATGATAGTTTTAAAAACATGTTTTATGTTGAAGAAGAAAAAAGAGGTTTTTTTGCAGAAGAAGATCATGCAATTAGTGGAAGATATGAAATTGATATAGATGAAAAAGAAGAAAAAGAAATTTCATTTGTATGTTCTTTAGAAGAAAATATTGAACAAATAGATGTAAAAGATTTAATTAATAAAGAGATTGAAAGATTAGAAGAAATATGTAATAAAACTCTTTTAATAGATTATACTAAATCTAAAAAGACAAAGAAAGAATTAGAAAGAGAAGAATTAATAAAAAAATATATTATTGCAACAGACAACTTTGTTGTATATAGACCAAATTTTGGATTACATACACTAATTGCTGGATATCCGTGGTTTTTAGATTGGGGAAGAGATAGTCTAATTTCTTATGAAGGATTATTGTTAGTAACAAAGAGATATGATATAGCAAAAGAAGTTTTAAAAACAATGATAAGAGATGTAAAATTTGGACTAGTTCCTAATGGGTATTCAGGATATGATAATAGACCATTATATAATAGTGTAGATGCATCACTTTTATTATTTGAAGCTATCCAAAAATATTTAGATTATACAGAAGACTATAAATTTATAAAAGATGAATTCTATAATACCTTAGAAGAAATAATAGAACATTATATGAATGGAATAGATATTGATAATAATAACATCTATTTAGATGAAGATGGATTAATTGTTTCTGGAACAGAAGAAACACAAAATACATGGATGGATGCAAAATATAATGGTATAGCAATAACACCAAGAAATGGAAAAGCTGTTGAAGTAAATAGTTTGTGGTATAATGCAAATATGATAATGGAAGCTTTAAGCAGAAAATTTAGAAAAACTGCAAAAGCAAAAAAATATGAAAAATTGGCAGAAAGATGTAAAAAATCATTTAATGAAAAATTTTATAATAAAAAAAGAAAATGCTTATATGATGTATTAGGAGATAGTAAAATAAGACCAAATCAGTTATTTGCTTTAAGCTTAAGTTATCCTGTAATTAATGCAAATTCTGAAGAAGCTAAGAATATTATAAATGTTGTAGAAAAAAAATTAGTAAATTCATATGGGTTAAAAACTTTAGCAAAAGGCGAAGAAAATTACGTTGAAATATATGAAGGTGGTCCAGAAAAAAGAGATAGCAGTTATCATCAAGGAATTACATGGCCATGGCTTCTTGGATTATATTATAATGCATTAAAAAATATGCTAAAAGTAGCAAAGAAAAAAGATGATAAAAAGCAAATAGAAGAAAAAATAGAAAAGTTTGTTGATAAAACAAATAAAACATTTAAAAAGGAATTAGAACAAAGAGGATGTATTGGTAGTATTGCAGAAATCTATGATTCTAAATCGCCTTACTTACCAAAAGGAACAATTGCACAAGGATGGAGTATATCAGAAGTATTTAGAATAATATTGACTAAATAAATAATAAAAAATGATTGGATTAGGTAAAGCCAATCATTTTTGACATTTTACATAAAATACGATATAATTTATATGTGAAAATATTATTTCTAGTAGTAGAGGCTAGTTTTAATTGACATCTATGCATTACTTACTAGCTTAATAGGAGGCAATGCAAATAATTTTGCAAAGGAGTAATTATAATGACAGCTTTAGGAATAGCAGTAAATGTCCTATTTGCGATTTTAGGTATAGTTGTTTCAATATGGTATGCTAAAGATCAATGTGATAATTACCCTGTATTAGGCGGAATCGGCTGTGCTTGTATATGGGCAATTGTTCAGCTAATCTTTAATGCCATGGCCATCGGATAAATAAAGAAGGTTGTATCTCTACTGCAACCTTCCTTTATAAAATCTCTTGAAAAAAGTATAATGTAATGATATTATAAATAAAAATAAAGATTTGGAGAAAATAATGCTGACAATTGAAAAACTAGAACAGGAATTAAAAAATAATAAATTAAATAGTTTATATCTTTTATATGGAGAAGAATTATTTCTATTAGAAAACTCATTAAGAAAAATAAAATCATTATTTGGAGAGTTAGTTAAAGGTATCAATTTTATTTCAATTGATGAAACAAATTTTAGTGAAATAATATCAGACTTAGAAACTCCTGCATTTGGTTATGAAAAAAAATTAATAATTGCTAGAAATACTGGATTATTAAAAAAAGAAGGAAAGAAAAAAAGTGCAGAGCTTTCTAAAATTAGAGAAAAATTAAACAATTATATAAAAGAAAATATAAATATAATAAATGAAAGCATAGTATTAGTATTTGTTGAAGAAGAATGTGATCAAAAACAAGAATTATATAAGACAATTGATGAATTAGGGGTAGTGTGTAAATTTGATTATCAAAAACCAATACAAATTGAAAAAAGATTAAAAACAATATGTAATAGCTATAAAGTTCAAATAGATAATTCCACAATGCAATATTTTATAGAGTGTTGTGGAACTAATATGCAAGATTTAATAAATGAAATAAGAAAATTAATTGAATATGCTGGTGAAAATGGGAAAATTCGAAAAGAAGATATTGATAAATTGACAATTAAAAAGATGGAAAGTGTAATATTTGAACTTACAGATAATTTAGGAAAAAAAGATATAACAAAAGCTTTAGAAGTATTAAAAAATCTTATATATGCAAAAGAACCTATTCAAAAAATATTAATTACTTTATATAATCATTTTAAGAAAATATATTTTACAAAGCTTGCTATAAAATATAGTAAAGATGTAATAAATAGTTTAGATTTAAAACCAAACCAAACATTTTTAGTAAATAAATATAAAACCCAAGCAAAATATTTTAAAGAAAAAGAATTAAAAGAAATTCTACAAGCACTAAGAGATTTAGATTATAACTATAAGAATGGTTTAATAGATTTAGAAGTAGGATTAGAAAGTCTTCTTTGCTATTATTGTTCATAAAAAAATTAAAAAATGTATAATTAATCACCCAAATGATAAAAATAATTTTAAGAAAATTTTATCATTTAAGGTGATTTTATGTTTAAAAATAAAAAGAAAATAATTATAATTATATCGCTAATATTTATTGGTATTTTAATTGCTTTAGGAATTAATTTGCTTAAAAATAGAAGTGTAGAAGCTTTGTCTAAATATGGCTCTAGAGGAGATGAAGTAAAACAAATACAAACAAAATTAAAAAATTGGGGATATTATAATGGAAGTGTTGATGGAATTTATGGAAGTAAAACTGTAGAAGCGGTTAAATATTTCCAAAGAAAAAATGGATTAACAGCAGACGGAATTGCAGGACAAAAGACTTTAAGTGCAATGGGAATAAACAGTTCAAGTGGTTCTTCTAGTTCTAGTAGCGCTAGTAATGATAGTAATTTGAATTTGTTATCAAGATTAATTTATGGAGAAGCAAGAGGAGAACCATATACTGGTCAAGTGGCAGTTGGAGCAGTTGTTTTAAACAGAGTAAAAAGTAGTTCTTTTCCAAACACTATAGCAGGAGTTATATATCAAAATGGAGCATTTGATGTTGTATCAGATGGACAAATAAATTTAGTACAAAATTCAACTGCAAAAAAAGCAGCACAAGATGCTTTAAATGGTTGGGATCCATCTTATGGAGCAATATATTATTTTAATCCTAATACTGCAACAAATAAATGGATATGGTCAAGACCAGTAACAGTAACAATAGGTAAGCATAGATTTTGTAAATAATAAGAAATGAAGAGCAAGAACAAAAAATCTTGCTCTTTTAAATAATCGAAACTTAAAATTTCCTTGACAAAAGAACCTCAAATTGATAATATTATTATATATTTTATATCATGGAGGAAAATATGCTTATTTATCCAAAAGCTTACTTTAAAAGTGTAGATAAAATAACAATAGAATTTTTAAAAGAAAATGAAATAAAAGCTTTAATATTAGATGTAGATAACACTTTAATAGATTATTATAAAAACATGTCAGATACAACGAAAAATTGGGCTAAAAGTTTAAAAGAAAAAGGAATAAAATTATATATATTATCAAATACAAATCATAAAGAAAAAGTAGAAAAAGTTGCAAATGAATTGGAAATACCATATGAGTTATTTGCAAAAAAACCATTTAAATCAGGATTTTTAAGAGTTCAAAAAGAACTAAAAGAAGAAAGTAAAAATATAGGAGTTGTAGGAGACCAAATATTTACAGATATAATAGGTGGAAATAAGTGTAAGATGTATACAATATTAGTAGATCCAGTAACACCAAAAGATTATTGGTATACTGCATGGAAAAGACCTATAGAAAATATAATTAAAAATATATATCTAAAAAAACAAACAAAGGAGAAATAAAAAATGTATATTAATGATGTGTTTATTGTGTACTATGTAGCTGCAGCAATATTAGGATTAATAGTAGGGCAATTAATAGGATGGTTAAATGAAAGATTACCAGAAAATAAAAAAGTAATTTCAAAAGAATTCTTCACAGAAATGAAGATGAATTTTAAACCACATTACATATTAATGTTAATTACAACAGTTATTTATGTGGGACTTGTTTATAAGTTCGGAATACATGATACTATAATTGGAAACTTGGATTTAATAAAATATGCTATTTTAACACCACTAATATTATCAGCATTTGTGATAGATTATAGGTTACAAATAATCCCTAATAGATTAAATTTAGCTATATTTGAAATAGGAATTATATTTACATTTATTTATGGTCTATCAGATATAGCAATTAGTATTAATATGTTACTTGGAATGTTTGCAGGAGCAGGAATATTCTTGATTATAACTTTAGTAGGTGGATTAGTATACGGAAAAGAAGCTATGGGCTTTGGAGATGTTAAATTAATGGGAGCTTTAGGATTATTTTTTGGCTTACAAAATATAATAATAATTACATTAGTTTCTTTCTTAATAGGAGCAGTACTTAGTATAGGATTACTTATAACAAAAATAAAGAAAACAGATGAATACATACCTTTTGGACCCTTTATAGTAATAGCTACATTTATAAGTATGTATGTACCATTTGAAACTATGAAATTAATTTTAATGAAAGTATTTACATTAGGAATGTATAAAGGTTAATTTATATTCCAAGGAAGGATGATAAATATGAATTCTAAATTGCAGTGGCTTAGAAATACAATGTCAAGTTTAGACTTACAAGGGTTAATAATATCAAATCCAACTAATATAAAATATTTAACGAACATAGATGCTGAGGGAGTTTTGTTACTTACTCGAAAAGAAAATATTTATATTACAGATGGAAGATATATTGAACATGTTCATAGTATTTTAACTTTATATGATGAAATTATAGTTTATAATATATCAGATGTATCTCCAGAAGATTACGAAAACTTTTTTATGTTTTGTGAAAATGTAGGATTTGAAGAAAACTATGTAACATATGCAAAATATAAAGAATATATAAGAAAATATAAGATTAATAATTTAGTTGAAACAGAACATATAATAGAAAAACAAAGAATGATAAAAGACAAAGAAGAAATAAGCAATTTAGAAAAAGCTTGTGAAATAACAGATAATTGTTTTAAATATTTACTTATGTATATAAAACCAGGAATGACTGAAAAACAAATAGCAGATGAAATAGAAGAATATTATAAGCAAAGAACTGACGGATTAGCATTTGATACTATAGTTGCATCTGGAGAAAATAGTTCAAAACCTCATGCAGTACCAACAGACAGAAAAATACTTCAAAATGATATTATAACAATAGATATGGGATGTAAGGTAAACGGATATTGTTCAGACATGACTAGAACAATTTTTGTGGGAAGTGTACCAGAATATATAAAACCAGTATATGATTTAGTATTAAAAAATCAATTACAAACAATAGAACAAATAAAAGATGGAATAAGCACTAGATTGTTATCTAAAATGGTAGAAAATGACTTTAAATTAAATGGATACGACTTAATTCATAGTTTAGGCCATGGAGTAGGATTAGACATTCACGAAGCACCATATGTTAGTAATAAATCAGATTCTTTATTAAAAGAAAATATGGTAGTAACAGATGAACCAGGAATTTATATTCCAGGAAAATTTGGAGTAAGAATTGAAGATACAGTCCAAGTTACAAAATTTGGTTGTATAAGTTTAACAAAATCTGAGAAAAATTATATTATAATATAAAAGTTTGTGAAGCCTTGATTTTTCTTGAGATTTGTGATAAAATAATAACCAGTTTTAAAAAAGAGATATAAAAAATGAAATTTGAAAGGAGAAATTATTATGGCATCAGTATACTCAGCAGGAGATTTTAGAAATGGAACAACATTTGAAATGGAAGGTAATGTTTATAGAATAGTAGAATTCCAACACGTAAAACCAGGAAAGGGGTCAGCTTTTGTAAGAACAAAATTAAAAAATGTTATAACAGGAGCAACTTTAGAAAAAACATTTAATCCATCAGATAAATTCCCAGCAGCAGAAATTGAAAAGAAAACAATGCAATATTTATATAATGATGGAGGATTATATTATTTCATGGATAATGAAACATATGATCAAATACCATTAAATGAAGATCAATTAGGAGATTGTTTAAAATATTTAAAAGAAAATATGGAAGTTACAATTCTTTCATATAAAGGAAATACTTTTGCAGTTGAACCACCAACATTTGTCGAATTAGAAGTTACATATACTGAACCAGGATTTAGTGGAAATACAACAACAACTTCAGGAAAACCAGCAAAACTAGAAACAGGTTTGGAAATACAAGTTCCATTATTTGTAAATATCGGGGATATTTTAAAAATAGATACAAGAACTTGCGAATATATGGAAAGAGTTTAAGAAAGGTGAATAAATACATGAAAGATATAAAAAACGAATATAAAAGTTTTTTAGATGACATTGAGAAGAAAATAAAAAATAAAGAGGATTTAGATTTTATAAAATTAAGATTTGCACAATTTGTAGATGTAGTATTAGACAAAATAGATTATATTGTTGACTATAAAAACGAAGAAATGCAAAAATTAAAAGAATCACAAAAACAAATAGAAGAAAAGATGTCTAAAATGCAACAAGTTATTGATAATATAGAAAAAGACATCTATGTTGAAGATGGATTTGACTTTGAAATAGTATGTCCATATTGCAATAGTGAATTTGTAATAGATATGGATGAAAATAAAAAAGAAGTTGAATGTCCAGATTGTAAAAACATTATTGAATTAGATTGGTCAGGGGACATAGATGATGAACCAGATACTGGGTGTCAAGGAAGCTGCCATGGATGCCATGGATGTGATTCTGACGAAGATGATGATATGTAAAAATGAAATTCAGGAAAATGATATAATAAATATCAAATTTCCTGAACTTTTTGTTTTATAATTAATTTATTTTTCTATTATACTTTCTATTTGATTTTGCAATTCATCTAATTCAGTCGTTAAAAATCCCCAAATCATGGTAAGATTTACTCCATCATAATCATGAACGATTCTATTCCTTAGAGATTTTAATCCGCGCCATTCAATTCCGTGGATTTTTATTTATTAATTCTTTGCTAACTTTTCCAACTAATTCTCCAATTTAACTTAAATTAAATACACAAGCATTTATTGTTTTTTTATCTTTTGCAAATGAATCATATGTATAGCCATTTATAAATTCGTGTAGTTCATCTATATATTTTAGAATCTTAATAAGTATAATATTATCTTTACTTTTCATATACAACAACTCCAGTCTCTGCAATTTCTTTTTCAATTTTTGATCCTTTATCAATTTCAGATTTTTCTATAATATCTACATCTTTATTAAACTTTTCTTTAATCATATCAATTATAGCAAAGAATTTTAATCCTTTAATTTTTCCATTGCTATCTATTAAAATATCAATATCACTAGTTTTAGTTGGAACATTTTTTGCATATGAACCAAATAAAATTGCCTTTTCTACATCAGTATGGCGTAAAACTTCATTTAATAATTTTTTTATATCATTAATTGAATAAATTTTTGTTGTCATAATAAGCCCTCCTTTTACAGTTACTAGTATACCATAAAACAAATAAAATTACTATACAAAATGGAAAATTAGAATAAATAATATAATAGAAAATTTAAAAGTAATTTAGAGGATTTACATATTTACCATCAATACGAATTCCTAAATGTAAATGAGGACCAGTTGTAGCCCCATTCGTTGGTTTTCCATCTTGATCATGATATTGGTTACCAGATATACCATAAACATACCTAGGACCGACGAAGCCAATTACTTGTCCTTGTTTTATTTTATCTCCGACATTAACAATGAAATTTGGATCACAGTGACAATAGCTTACTTTAAAATTGTCAAAAGAAAGTGTAATGGTATATCCACCTGCACCTAGAAATTCACGAAAAGTAATTTCTCCGTCTGCTACTGCAATGAATTTTGTGCCTTGAGGAGCTGGGATATCAATTCCTGAATGAGAAGAAGATGCACCGAGAAGTAGGACTTGTACGTTTGCCAAAATAAGAACTAATTCTATTATATCCAGGAAGTGGCCATACAAAACCATCAGGATTAAAATTAATAATTTCAGAATCCAGGGATTTAGAATAAGAAAAATCTTTAATTGTAGGAATAAAAAATATACTTATAAAAATAATAAGAAAAATAATTAAAATAATTAGAGCATTTAAAATTTTTTTAAATGAAATCACCTCCAATTTAAATAGAACAAGATAAAAAATAATGAATAAAAAATTAATTAAGAGAAAAAAATAAAAGCACTAAATAAAATTCTAGTGCTTCTTGGCAGGGGTAGAAGGACTCGAACCCTCACAGGCGGTTTTGGAGACCGATGTG